>NZ_JAMYME010000016.1:0-123478 GCF_040318345.1 Mesorhizobium sp. M1169
GCCCAAGGCCGCGCGCCTGGTCCTCAAGCGGCCATGACCGCTGGCATCGGATGGATTGCATGGAACGGAACGCAAAGCCGGTTCCAGATGTTGATCATGCCGAGCGCAACCGACAGCTTGACCAGTTCCTCTTCCGAGAAATGCTCGAGCGTCTGCACATAGAGTTCGTCCGAAACACCGCTTTCGGCGATCTTCGTCACCGCATCCGTCCAGGCAAAGGCGGCGCGTTCGCGTGCCGAAAATAGCGGCGATTCCTTCCAGGCCGAGACGAGATAAAGCCTCTGCTCAGTCTCGCCATCGCGCCTAGCCTCACGGCTGTGCATCTCGACGCAATACGAGCAACCATTGATCTGCGATGCCCTGAGCTTGATCAGATGCAACAGGCTTTTTTCGAGCCCGCATTCGTCGACTGCCTTGTTGAGCGCTGACACCGCCTTCATGATCTCCGGCGCCGCGCCGAAAAATTGCAGCCTCTGTTTCATCGTCTGTAGCCTTTCATGCTTGCTTGGTTGAACTTGATTTCTGCGGCCGCCGATGGCGCTCGACGAAGGCGCAGTTCGCGGCGACCGAACGGGGATCGGCATCGGCCGTGTATTCTGCAACGATGTCGGACAGCCAGGCGTCGGCGAGCGCGGCGCGATAGGCGCGCTCGGCCTTCAGCATGGCTACGTTGATGCCGCAGGGTTTGACATAGACCGAGGCATCGAGCTTCGCTGGGCCGCGCTGGCGGATTTCGGCGCAGCGGAACGCCGGTTCACGCCCCTCGACGGCCAGCACGATGTCGAGCAGCGTTATGCGTTCCGCCGGCCGCGCCAGCCGGTAGCCGCCGGACGGCCCCGGCACTGATTCCAGAATGCCGGACGCAGTCAGCGCGTTGAGATGCTTAAGCAGATAGCTCGGCGACAGCCCGAACGCTTCGGCCATGGCAGCACCTGGCAAGGTCGCGGCGCCATCAACGCCGGCGAGCATCGCGGCGCAGTGGATGGCTGCTTCGACGCCTTCGCCCAGCTTCATTTCGCTCTCCTGTTCATGGATATAGATTATCTTGGATATCTTTTATCCGCAATAGGAAAGTCAAAAAGCGGCGCCCATGGACGCCGCTTTTTTCGAAATGCTATTCCGCCGCCACCTTGGCCATCGGATTGTTGGGATGCGTCGTCCAGTTGGCATAGATCGGCGACACTGGCCTACCAGTGCGCTCATCGATCGCGCCAACCGCCAGTGGCTCCATGGTGATGCAGTTCTCGACCGGGCAGACATTGACGCACAGATTGCAGCCGACGCATTCGGCCTCGATCACCTCGAAATGCCTGACGCCGTCGACCATGCTGGTGATGGCCTGGTGCGAGGTGTCCTCGCAGGCGATGTGGCAGCGGCCGCATTTGATGCAGGCCTCCTGGTCGATATGCGCCTTTGCGACGTAGTTGAGGTTGAGATACTGCCAGTCGGTGACGTTGGGAGTGGCGCGGCCGACGATGTCGTCGAGCGTGGCATGGCCCTTTTCGTCCATCCAGTTTTCCAGGCCGGCGATCATCTCCTGCACGATCTTGAAGCCATAGGTCATCGCCGCCGTGCACACCTGCACATTGCCGGCGCCGAGCGCCATGAATTCGGCGGCGTCGCGCCAGGTGGTGATGCCGCCGATACCGGAGATCGGCAGGCCCTTCGTTTCCGGATCGCGCGCGATCTCGGCCACCATGTTCATGGCGATCGGCTTCACCGCCGGACCGCAATAGCCGCCATGCGAACCTTTGCCGTCGATCGTCGGCTCCGGTGCGAAATTGTCGAGATTGACGCCGGTGATCGAATTGATGGTGTTGATCAGCGACACCGCGTCGGTGCCGCCGGCAAGGGCAGCGCGTGCCGGCTTGCGTATGTCGGTGATGTTGGGCGTCAGCTTGGTGATGACAGGCATGCGGGTGTTGGCCTTGCACCAGCGCACCACCATTTCGATGTATTCCGGCACCTGGCCGACCGCCGCACCCATGCCGCGTTCCGACATGCCATGCGGGCAGCCGAAATTGAGTTCGATGCCGTCAGCGCCGGTCTCCTCGACTACCGGCAGGATCGCCTTCCAGGCATGCTCCTCGCAAGGCACCATCAGCGAGACGACGATCGCCCGGTCGGGCCAGTCCATCTTGACCTGCTTGATCTCGCGCAGATTGACCTGCAGGTCGCGGTCGGTGATCAGCTCGATGTTGTTGAGGCCGAGCAGACGACGGTCGGCGCCCCAGATCGCGCCATAGCGCGGACCGTTGACGTTGACCACCGGCGGGCCCTCTTCGCCGAGCGTCTTCCATACCACGCCGCCCCAGCCCGCCTTGAAGGCGCGAATGACATTATAGGCCTTGTCGGTCGGCGGCGCCGAAGCCAGCCAGAACGGGTTCGGCGACTTGATGCCGACGAAATTGTTGCGGATGTCTGCCATGCTCATGCCCTCCCGTTCGAGGTCAGTGCCCGATGAATGCTCTCCGCCGCATCGCGGCCTTGCGCGACGGCCGAGACTGTCAGGTCGTCGCCGCCGAAAATGCAGTCGCCGCCAGCCCAGACATTGGCCAGCGAGGTGCGCCCTTCCGCGTCGACCTTGATGCGGCCGGCTTCCAGCGCGACCTCCGCACCGCTGCCGTTGAGCGCAGCCGGGACAAAGCTCTGGCCGATCGCCTTGAACACCTGATCGGCGACGAGCGTCAGCCGCTCGCCGGTGCCGACGAGCCTGTCGCCGTCCATCGCGGTGTATTCGAGCTCGATCGCCGACACCTTGCCGGCGTCGGCAATGACCCGCTTCGGCTGCAACCAGTGCCGGATGATGACGCCGTTGGCGGCAGCCAGATCCTGCTCGAATTCGGAGGCATTCATGTGCTCCGGGCCGCGCCGATAGCAGATCGTCACCTCTTCGGCTCCGAGCAGCTTCGATTGCACCGCCGCGTCGATCGCCGTCATGCCGCCGCCGATGACGACAACACGCCGGCCGACCGGCAGGCTGGCCAGATCACTGGCCTGACGAAGCTCGGCAATGAACTCGACGGCATTGGTGACGCCTTGCGCCTCCTCGCCATCCGCTCGCAAGGCATTGACGCCGGCAAGCCCCATGCCGAGGAACACCGCATCGTAATTCCTGGTCAGGTCCGACAGCTGGTAATCTCGGCCGAGCGCCTTGCCGTTCTGGATGTCGATGCCGCCGATCGACGTGACATAGTCGACTTCGGCCTGGGCAAAATTGTCGACGCTTTTATAGGCGGCGATACCGTACTCATTGAGGCCGCCGGGCTTCGGCCGGGCTTCCAGGATGGTCACGTCGTGGCCGTGGCGGGCAAGCCGATGCGCGGCCGCAAGCCCGGCCGGTCCGGCGCCGACCACGGCGACCGTCTTGCCGGTCGGTTCGGAGCGCTTGTAGAACTGCTTGTTTTCGGCCATAGCGACATCGGTGGCGTAGCGCTGGAGGCGACCAATCTGCACTGGCTTGCCTTCGGCCACCTCCCGCACGCAGACTTCTTCGCATAGCGTCTCGGTCGGGCAGACGCGGGCGCACATGCCGCCCAAAATGTTCTGGTCAAAAATAGTCTTGGCTGAGCCGATCGGATTGCCCGTCGAAATCTGGCGGATGAACAGCGGGATGTCGATCGAGGTCGGACACGCATTCATGCAAGGCGCGTCATAGCAGAAATAGCAGCGGTCGGACTCGACCAGCGCCTCGTGATGATCGAGTGGCGGGTGCAGGTCGGCGAAATTGTCGGCATATTGGTCCGGCGAGAGCCGCCCGCCGGCAATGCCTTGCTTGAACTGGCCTTCTGGCATCGTCAGTTCCCCATGTTCTTGTTTTGGGGAAGGCTAGCACGTTTTGTTTTTTTATCAATTGGTCAATTTTCGGCGCAAACCGCTGAAACCTCTCGATAAAAATATGATAAATGCACTCATGTTTTTGAGCACCGTCCGTTGCGCCTCAATGGATGCGGCGCCCAGAATTGGTTACCAGTGGCGACAAGCTGTTCGAAAGCGCTTACGGGGCGGTAGGCGCTTGAGCATCGTGCGCGATTTTCAAACATTGGAGAAGGTGATGGACATTGTTCAGGAGGCGGTTCAGCGGTGGGAGCCTGTGGAAGAATTACCGCTGGCTGCCTGTCAGGTGTGGCGTCTGAAATCCGACAACTACTTTGAATTGGCCGTCGAAGGCGACTTCTTCATCGGGGCATCCGAACGAACCCTGAAGATCAACTTCCACGGAGTGCTAGCACTTTCGGCTCATGACGACATGTTGGGAGTGACCCATGTCAGCGCTAGCAGCTCAATCCCGTTGATTGGCTCTGGCGGGCAAGCCTCCTACAGATGGCCCCTCCTCCGAGTCGAGAACTCGCACTGGTTGCGATCAATACCCGGGCCGACAGACGACTGTTCGCATTTCCTATTGCTCAGTCTCGAATGCACGGTAGAGGTGATTGCTCGTGAAGCCATAGCTGCTTGGATCTGACCCCTCGCTTCGCACCACGCCTTCCGCAACCATTCCGGGCAGCGGGATAGGCTTTAGACTGGGATGGTCCGCTCTGGTCAGGGAAGTGAGCGACATCCGGCGCATGGATCAACAACCCCTCGTTGACTGCGAGCAAAGTCGAAAACCGCAGGGCGCGCAACCCGGTAACATTTCCAATTTGCCGTCATCTTTTTTGGTTGGCTGTCGGATTTTCGTCGTGAAGATCGTCCTAGAATGGATCGCGCATGATCGATGTACAAACCGCAAGGAGTACGACAATGCCACAGTCCCCCATGCCCTTCTTCTGGTACGAGCTGATGACCACCGATCTCGATGCCGCCGAGGCGTTTTACACCTCCGTGGTGGGCTGGAGGGGGCAGCCTTTCGAAGGGGCCCAGGGCATGCCGCGCTATATCGTCATGAATGTCGGCGAGCGCGGCGTCGGCGGGTTGATGACGCTGCCCGATGACGCGCGCAAGATGGGCATGCCGCCGGCCTGGGTCGGTTATATCCTCACCAGGGACATCGATGCCGCAACGGCCTCCCTCAAGAAGGCTGGTGGCGCGGTTCACCGCGAGCCCGACGACATTCCTGGCGTCGGCCGCTTCGCCGTCGTTGCAGACCCGCAAGGCGCGATGTTCAACTTCCTGCAGCCCAGCGGCCCCGACCAGCCGCCGCTACCGTTGGCGACCCCCGGCAACATCGGCTGGCATGAGCTCTACACGTCAGACTGGAAGGCGGCGTTCGATTTCTATTCCAGCCAGTTCGGCTGGGAGAAGGGCGACGCCATGGATATGGGTCCGATGGGCGTCTACCAGCTTTTCGCCTTCGGCGGCGAGCTCGTTGGCGGCATGATGAACAAGCCCGAGCAGATCCCGGCGCCGGTCTGGCAGTTCTATTTCAACGTGCCCGGCATCGACGCGGCAGCCAAGCGCGTCACCGACAATGGCGGCAAGATCCTGATGGGTCCGATGGAGGTCCCCGGCGGCAGCTGGATCGTACAGTGCACGGATCCGCAAGGCGCCCATTTCGCGCTAATGGCACCGACGCGGTAACAGGCCGCGCCAATTGCGGGGCCGCCATCGTGCGGCCCCAAGGCTGCAGCACGCCTCACGACTCACTCACCGACAGTTGAATGCAGGCCGGACTATGTGAATGGTCCGGCCTTTGGCGATGACCTATGGCCGGGCTAGGTGAAAAATGGAGTCGTAGATGAAGCTTTTCGAAGGCCTCGCCGAATATCAACCGTTCGCCCTTGCCGCCTTGCGCATCATGACGGCGCTGCAGTTCATTGAGCACGGCACCCAGAAACTGTTCAATTTCCCCGTCGGCGACCATGCCGGCACCATGAGCGGGCTATCGCTGACCGCGGCCATCCTGGAATTCGGAGGCGGCATCCTGCTGGTATTGGGGCTTTTCACCAGGCCGGTGGCATTCCTTCTCAGCGGCGAGATGGCGATCGCCTATTTCATGGCGCACATGCCGCAGAGCTTCTTCCCGGTCAACAATGGCGGCGATGCCGCGATCTCCTTCTGCTTCATCTTCTTCTATCTGGTATTCGCCGGCCCCGGCGCCCTGGCACTGGACAACCGCAAAACATCGTAGCCGGGCGGATCAGCGCGCGCTCAGCCCGACTTGCGCGCAATCAGGCCCGCGAAGGCGATGAACCCGAAGAACTCTCCGGCTTCGACACGCCGGCGCGCCTCGTGCTTCAGCCCGTCGCCAAGCGCCTTGTCGAGTCGCTTCCAGCCGGCCAGAATATCGGCGCCGCGATCGACCAGAGTCAGCATGTAGTCGGGCGCGGCAATTTGGGCGTAGCCGTAGCTGTCGAATTTTTCGACGACAAAGCCCGCCGATTTCGCCAGCAGCGGCAGCCGGCGCGTCAGCCAGCGGTCATTCACCAGCGCCGCCATTGCGGCATCCACGCAATCCTGCAGCGGATCATGATCGCCGATGGCGACCGTCGTCGTCGCGTAATCGCCGTCGAAGATCGCCAGGCAGCCGCCTGGGCGAAGCACGCGCAACGATTCCGTCAGGGCCTTTTCGGGACCGGGCACATGGGTCAGGCAGGTATGGAAGATGACCACATCGAACGAGTTGTCCTCGTGCGGCAGCGACCTGGCATCCCCTTCGACGAAGTTCAGGTTGGGGATATCCGCGGCAAGCTCGCGCGCCTTCGCCAGAAATATCGGCGACGGATCGAGCCCAACAACCTCGTTCACCCCCGGCCAGCGCGCAAGCTCGCGACTGATCGGTCCCGAGCCGCAGCCGCCTTCGAGGACGCGTGCCCTTTCCGGAAAATCGATCGACGAGAAAAACGAGTGGCGAATTGCCTTCTGGCGCGGGTCTGCGGCCCGCAACTCCATCGCGTTGATAAGAACCGCGACAACAGCCGGATCAGCGGTTGTGATCTGCGCATACACGTCGGGCATGGTGGACCTCCGAAGCAATTGCCCAGCCTTCCGCCGCAGCTCGACAATAAAACCAAAGGTCACCGCGCGAAAGAATTTTCACTATCGCGAAATCGTCCTCCCCCTTTCATCGTGCCACCGGCACGGCGACTTCGCTATGCCACTCGGTTCCTCAACCGCGCATCCGCTCGAAATTGGCGTCGAACAGCGGTGTCTGCTGCATGCGTGCGGCGTAACGCTTGCCCAATAGCTCGATCTCGAAACCGTTGGCCTCATCGGCGATCTCTTTCGGCACATAACCCATGGCGACGGATTTTTTTGAATGATGTGCGTAGCCGCCTGACGTGACCCAGCCGCGCACGGCACCGCCATACCAGATTGGCTCGTCGCCGATGACGTCGGCATCGGCAGCATCGACGACAAAGGCCCGCAACCGCAGTCTGCCGCCTTGCTTGCGCTCCGCCAGCGCTGCCTGCTTGCCGATGAAATCGGCCTCTTTGCCATAGGCGACGAAGCGGTCGAGGCCGGCCTCCAGCGGCCCATAGATCGGCCGGTATTCGCGCGCCCATGAGCCGTAATTCTTCTCGAGCCGCAGCGCATTGAGCGCGCGCGAGCCGAACAGGCCGATGCCGAATTCCTCGCCCGCCGCCATCAGCGCCTGATAGGCGGCACGCTGATATTCCGGCGCCACCCAGATTTCGTAGCCGAGGTCGCCGGTGTAGCTGACGCGCCCGACCAGGCACGGCGCCATGCCGATATCCATCCTGCTGATGGCCATGAACGGAAAGGCCGTATTCGACACATCAGATCGTGTGACCTTTTCAAGAAGGTTCCGCGCGCTCGGCCCGGCGATCGACAGGCCGGTGAGTTTTGCTCCCAGCGCCTCGATGCTAACAGAGCCGTCCTTCGGCAGATGCGCTTCGAACCAGCGCATGTGGTACTGCTCGGCGACACCGCTGCCGGCCAGGAACCAATCCTTGCTTGCAGAATTTGGACCGCCGAGATTGGCCAGCGTGAAATCGCCGATCAACCTGCCGTCTTCCTTCAGCATCGGCGCCAGCGTCATGCGGCCGGGCCTTGGCAATTTGCACGCGAGCATACTGTCGAGCCAGGTTGCTGCGCCCTCACCGGTGACTCTGTATTTGGCGAATGACGAGATTTCCGACAGACCAACGCGTTGCCGAACCGTCTCCACTTCTTTCGCGACATGCTCGAAGTCGCTCGAGCGGCGCCAGGAGAATTCGTCCTTGACCCCTTCGGGCGCATACCACAGCGGCACTTCCAGCCCATAGGCGACGCCCCATTGCGCGCCCTCGGCCGACAACAGATCATAGACCGGCGTCGTCTTGAGCGGTCGCCCAGCCGGCAGTTCCTCGTTCGGGAAGCGGATCGAAAACCGCCGCGAATAATTCTCGCGCACCTTGGCGTTGGTATAGGCCATCGTGGCCCAGTCACCGTAGCGCGACACATCCATCGCCCAGATGTCGGCGCCGGGATCGCCCTCGATCATCCAGTTCGACAGCGCCAGGCCGACGCCGCCGCCCTGCGAGAACCCGGCCATGACACCACAGGCCACCCAGAACCCCGGCAGGCCGCGCACCGGCCCGACCAGCGGATTGCCGTCCGGCGCGAAGGTGAAGGGTCCGTTGATGATCTGCTTGATGCCGGTGTTCTGGAACGCCGGGAAATGCCGGAAGCCAACCTCCAGCGACGGTGCGATGCGGTCGATATCGGGCTCCAGCAGTTCGTGGCCGAAATTCCATGGCGTCTGGAATTCGGACCATGGCTTGTTGGCCTTTTCATAAGTGCCCATCAGCATGCCGCCGCGTTCCTGGCGCAGATAGAGCTCGCCGTCGAAGTCGACCGCATGAATGATCTCCGTGCCGGTCTTCTGGTTCCAGGCGGCGACCTCCGGCATGTCCTCGGTGATCAGGTACATGTGCTCCATCGCCAGCACCGGCAGCTCCAGCCCGACCATGCGGCCGACCTCACGCGCCCACAGGCCGCCGGCATTGACGACATGTTCGGCCACAACCTCGCCCTTGTTGGTGATGACGCGCCACAACCCGTCGGCGCGCCGCACAATGTCCTCGACCTTGGTGAAACGCTCGACCTCGGCACCAAGCTTCCTCGCCGCCTTGGCGTAGGCGTGGGTAACGCCGGACGGGTCGAGATGACCGTCCTCCTTGTTGCGCACGGCACCGACGAACTGCTTGGGATCGAGCAACGGCATCAGCTCGGCCGCCTCATCAGGCGATATCTCCTCGAGCTCGATGCCGAGATAGCGGCCCTTGGCGACGACGCCGCGCAGCCAGTCGAGCCGCGCCTCCGTCGCTGCCAGCAAGACGCCGCCAGTCAAATGCACGCCGGTCGCCTGGCCGGACAGTTCCTCGATCTCCTTGTAGAGCGAGATTGTGTATTTCTGCAGCTTGGCGACATTGGGATCGCCATTGATCGTGTGCATGCCGCCGGCGGCATGCCAGGTCGAGCCGGAGGTCAATTCATCGCGCTCCAGAAGCACGATGTCTGTCCAGCCGTGCCGGGCCAGATGGAACAGCACGGAGCACCCGACAACGCCACCGCCGATAACAACGACCTTTGCATGCGATTTCATGGGATTCTCGTCGTTTCAAAGAGTTGGATGGGTTTCATGATTCTGGAGGAGAAGAGAATGAAGCCGAACAAGACGAGCGGCGCTTAAGGCTCGCCCGCCCCGATCGCTTCCTTGCGCTTGGCCACGTACGCCTCAAGCGCCTCGCGTCTGGAGATTTCCATCACCGGCTCGACATAGTCCTCCAGCGCCTTCTTCCACAGCCTCGTCGCTCGCGCCGTGGCGTCTAGCCCACCAGCTTCCTGCCAAGCCTCGAAATTCTGCCAGTTGGACAGCATCGGCTGGTAGAAGGCCGTGGCGTAGCGCTCCAGCGTGTGCGGCTCGCCGAAGAAGTGGCCGCCGGTCGGAACCGCACCCAGAGCCTCGACGGCAAGCTCGGCCTCGTTGACCTCGATCGGACGCAAAAACTCCATCATGTGCTGGATCATCTCGACGTCGATGATGAACTTTTCGAACGACGCTGTCAGTCCGCCCTCTTGCCAGCCGGCGGCATGGTAGACGAGGTTGCCATGGCCGAGCACCGCGCCCCACAGCGCCATCAGCGTCTCATAGGCGCCTTGCGCGTCGGCGGCATTGGAAGCCGAGCCCGGCGTTGTGCGATAAGGCAGGTTGTAACGCCGCGCCAACTGTCCGGACGCGATATTCGCCTTGGTATTTTCAGGCGTGCCGAACGCCGGCGCTCCCGATTTCATATCGACATTGGAGGTGAAGGCGCCATACATCACCGGCGCGCCGGGGCGGACGAGCTGCGTCAGCACCACGCCGAACAGCGCCTCGGCATTCTGCTGGGCGAGCGCGCCGGCAAGCGTCACCGGGCTCATCGCTCCCATCAGCGTGAATGGCGTTACCGCCACCGACTGGCCGAACTCGGCCATCGTCATCAGCCCCTCGGCCATCATCTCGTCGAAGCGGCGCGGCGAATTGACCGAAATGATCGTGGTGACGCCGGGATCGTGGCGCATCTCATCAAGCGTCAGTCCGCGCGCGATTGCCATCATTTCGATGCCGTCGAGCGCCCTGCCGCGGCCGATGGCCGAGACGTGAAAGCTTTTGTCGGTCAGTGTCAGATTGGCGAAATAGGTGTCGAGATGACGGGAATTCGCCGGCAATTCTACCGGCGCGCAGACCTGGTTGCCTAGCATGTGGATGCAGTTGAAATGCTGCGCCAGCCGGACGAGCTCGGAATAATCGCGCAAATTGCCGGCACGGCGGCCGCGCTCCATGTCGTGCACATTCGGCGGCCCGGCGACGAGCGTGAAGTTGATGGTATTGCCGCCGAGGTGGACGGCATGGGTGGGATTGCGCGGCGTCAGCGTATAACTGGACTGCGTCGTCTTCAGCGCTTCCTCGATCATGCCGCGATCGATGCGGACGTTCATCGTGGCATGATCGACCTTGGCCCCGGCCTTCTCGAACAGCGACAGCGCCCGCGGGCTCATCACCTCGATGCCGAAATTCTCCAGGATATGCATCGACGCCTGGTGGATCGCCTCGATCTGGTCGGCCGAGAGCATCGCCATTGGCGGATAGGGATTGGTGACGCGGCGCAACGGCAGTTGCGGGATGGCGGTCGGTCCCCTGTTGCTGGTTCGCTCGGCGCCGCGCTTGCGTCTTGGTTCGCTCATGCCGCGCATCAAAGCGCCGGCACGAGGATCGAGCTGTCAAGAATCCGCCACCTGCGGGCGTGATTTTAGCCAAGGCGGCATTCCGGGAATTTCACATCGGTAAAAGCGACAACAAACGTCGGAATGTTTATACCTGCTCAGTGTCGGCCAAAGCGGCCGATGAGCCGTTAAGGAAGACAGCAAGATTCCTTTTATGTTTTCGGCCTAATGCTCTTCCGATGCGTAGGTCGAGTTTTAGTAAAATTATAGCGATTGCCGCGCCGCTGGCGCTTTCGGCCTGCGCGACGCCACCGAACCATATCAACGATGTGTGCGCCGTTTTCGACCAGAATGACGGCTGGTTCGACAATTGGCAGGCGGCGGCACAACGAACCGAGCAGAAATACGGTGTGCCGGTTCCCGTGCTGATGGCGACGGTGCGCAAGGAATCCGGCTTCAAGAGCAACGCAAGGCCGCCGCGCACCAAGCTGCTGGGCTTCATTCCCTGGAAACATATCTCCAGCGCCACCGGCTTCTCGCAGGCGCTCGATGGCACCTGGGCGCAATACCAGAACGAGACCGGAAGCTGGGCGGCGCGCCGCACCAGGTTTGCCGATGCCGTCGATTTCGTCGGCTGGTATCATTCCAAGACCGCCGAGACCCTCGGCGTCGCCCGCAACGACACCTACAATCTGTATCTCGCCTACTATCTCGGCTGGAATGCCTATAAGCGCGGCAATCGCGGCGACGCCGACGTGCAGCGCTATGCGCATGCCACCGAACAGATGGCGCAGGACTACGCCGCGCAGCTACGGCAATGCGCGCCCTAGCCTATTAACGGCTCTCAGCCGCCCTTGGGTTTGCGCGGCTTGCGCGTGGCGTCCTCGGCCTGTCGGCCGTCGCCGACAGTCGGCGGCATGATTGGTGCCACCTGGCTGCCGGCAGAGCTTGAGGTGCCGGTCTCTGAAACCTCGTCGCGAACCTCGTGACGGCGGGCTTTGGCGACCGCTTCGGCATTCTCCACTGCCTGGCCCTCGGCATCGGCTTCAACGCTGCCAGTCTTTCCATGCGGGCGCTTGGGCGGATCTCCGGCAAAGCCCGGGCCAACACCGTGGTTTGCATCATCCGGCACGCCCTCATTTGCGGCGTGCTCCTTGTCGAATTTGATCACCGGCTCCATTTTCGCCAGCACGTCGTCGGACAGCCAGCACAGGCTCATATGGCCGTCGCCGAGATTTTTGACTGGCGGCACCTTGGTTTCGCAAAGGTTGTCCGGCACCAGTTTCTTGTAGCCGCAGCGCGTCTGGAACGGACAGCCGGACGGCGGGTTCATCGCCGAAGGGATGTCGCCCTCCAGCACGATGTGCTTCTTGACCACGCTTGTGTCGGCGATCGGGATCGCCGACAGCAATGCCTCGGTATAGGGGTGATAGGGCGGCGCGAATATCTGGTCGGTCGTGCCTTGCTCAACGATATAGCCGAGATACATGACGACGACGCGGTCGGCGATGTAGCGCACCACCGACAGATCGTGGCTGATGAACAGCATCGTCGTCTTGTTCTTGCGCTGGATGTCCATCAAGAGCTCGGTTACCGCGGCCTGGACCGACACATCCAGTGCCGAGACCGGCTCGTCGGCCACCACCACCTTGGCGTCGCCGGCAAAGGCACGCGCAACGCCGATGCGCTGTTTCTGGCCGCCTGAAAGCTGGCGCGGCTTGCGCGACTCGAACGCCCTCGGCAGCTTCACCAGGTCGAGCAATTCCAGCATTCGCTTGCGGCGGTCGGCCACTGTGTCGCCGACGTTGAACTTTTCCAGCGTACGGATGATCTGCGAACCGACCGAATGGCTGGGATTGAGCGTGTCGAACGGATTTTGGAACACCATCTGGATCGATGACACCGTGTCGACGCTGCGCTTCTCGATCCCGGTCGACTGAATCTCCTTGTTGCCGAGCTTGACGCGGCCGGAGCTTGCCGTTTCGAGGCCGAGCAGCACCTTGGCCAGGGTCGATTTTCCGCAGCCGGATTCGCCGACGATCGCGACGGTTTCGGATTCGCGCGCCATGAACGAGATCGTCTCGTTGGCCTTGACGACACGGCCCTCGCTCGAGCCGAACACTTCGCTGCCGCCGACCTTGTAGTACTTCCGGAGGTCTTCGATCTGGAGCACCGGCGCACCGGGCACCACCCGCTCGTTGACCTTCTTGGCGCCGGGTGGCAGCGCCGCCCAGTCGATCTCGTTGAAGCGCACACAGCGCGAGAAATGCCCGTCATGGCCTTCGACCGCGATCATCGGAATTTCGGCGGCGTTGCAGACGCCCTCGACGAAATGGTGGCAGCGCGGGCCGAAATTGCAGCCCTTTGGCCGCTCGTGCGGTAGCGGCAACTGCCCCGGGATGGATATCAGCGGCCGCGAATTCTTGTCGGCGCCCGGCAACGGGATCGAGCGGAACAGGCCTTGCGTGTAAGGATGGCGCATCCGGTCGAAGACGTCCTTGATCTTGCCGGTCTCCACCGCTTCGCCCGAATACATCACCGTGATGCGGTCGCAGGTCTCCAGGATCAGGCCGAGGTTGTGCGACACGAAGATCATCGAGGTGCCGAACTTCTCGCCCAGCCCCTTGACCAGGTCGACGATGCCGGCCTCCACCGTCACGTCGAGCGCTGTCGTCGGCTCGTCGAGCAGAAGCAGCGCCGGCTTCGACAGCAGCGCCATGGCAATGACGATGCGCTGCTGCTGACCGCCGGAAAGCTGGTGCGGGTAGGAACGCATCATGCGCTCGGGATCCGGCAGCTTCACCGCGCGCACCATTTCCAAGGCGCGTTTGTAAGCTTCGTCCTTCGACACCTTGTCGTGGATCAGTGGCACTTCCATCAGCTGCTGGCCGACCTTCATCGCCGGGTTAAGACTGGCCATCGGCTCCTGGTAGATCATCGCGATCTTGTTGCCGCGGATAGCTCGCAGTTCCTCGTCGGACAGTTCTCCCATGTCCTTGCCCTGGAATTTGATCTTTCCGCCGACGATCTTTCCGATGTTGGAGAGGTCGCGCATGATGCCCAGCGACACGGTCGACTTGCCGCAGCCGGATTCGCCGACAATACCCATCGCCTCGCCAGGCATGACCGTGCAGGAAAAATCCATGACCGCCGGGATTTCGCCCTTGCGGGTGAAGAAGGAGATCGACAGGTTCTCGATCTCGATGATCGGCCCATTGGTCGGCTTGGCGGGATTTCGAACTGCCTCGTTCATGGGTCGCTCCAATCCTTGTTCTTCAGGCATGTCGGGCCGAACCCGGCATCGATCTTCCCGGCATCAATCTTTCATAGACTGTTCGCGCAACGAATCCGCCAGGAGGTTGAGGCCGAGCACGAACGACATCAATGCGATCGTCGGCGGCAGCGCCGGGTGGATGAAGGAGCGCAGCAGCCGGCTGGCATCCTTGATCGCCGTGCCCCAGTCCGGGCTTTCCGGCGCCAGTCCCAGCCCGAAATAGCCGAGCGTACCGAGCAGGATCGTGGTGTAGCCGATGCGCAGGCAGGCGTCGACGATAAGCGGCCCGCGCGCATTGGGCAATATCTCCCACAGCATGATGTACCAGGGCGATTCACCGCGCGTTTGTGCCGCCGCAACATAGTCGCGCGTTTTGATGTCCATGACCAGGCCGCGCACGATGCGGAACACGCCGGGGCTGGAGGCGAACACCACCGCCACGAAGATGTTGAGCTGGTTGGGATCGATGTGGATGATCTTGAACGGATCGGCATCGAAGACAAGGCCCGCATAGATCCAGCCGCCAAGTACCAACGTCAGGCCAAGCAGGATATAGAGGCGGTCGGGGCGGTTCTTGTAGCGCGTCCAGAACAGCACACTGAAGAAGATGATCGGAAACAGGAAGAACAGCCCTGCCATCGCGTAGGGGATCGGCGTGTCCATGATGCCCGGCGTCACCAGCAGGTAGAACAGGAGGATCACCGGGAAGGCCAGCACAAGGTTGGCGAGGAAGGACAGCACCGTATCGATCTTGCCGCCATAATAGCCGGCCGGCAGGCCGAGCGTAATGCCGACCATCAGCGCAAAACCGGTCGCCGCCGGCGCGATGATCAGCACGATCTGGCTGCCATAGACCATGCGGGAGAACACGTCGCGGGCGAGCTTGTCGCCGCCGAAATAGTATACAAGTTTCGACCCCGGCTCGATTGCGCCCGGCAGCGCGTCCTTCATGATCGGCACTTGGGCGAGCGGATCGAAGGGCGAGATGGTCGACGCGAAGATCGCCGTAAACAGCCAGAACAGGCAGATGCCGACGCCGACGATGCCGACGCCGCTGTCGAAAAGCTGGCCGTAAAGGCCTAGCTTCTTCTTGTAGCCGAAGCTCGCCCCCATCACAAGGGCGAGAGCGATCCAGACCGGCCAGAAGCGGGCAAGCACGCCGAGTACGACGTTGAAGGCGCTGAGATATTCGACCTGCATCCGCCCGGTCTCCTATTGAACTCTGATGCGCGGATTGAGGAACGCGTAGCCGACATCGGAGATGAGCTGTGTGATCAGGACGATAAACACCGAGACCAGCGAGCAGCCGAGCAGAAGATCGATGTCGTTGTTGCCGGCGGCCTCGACCAGGGTGTAGCCGAACCCCTGGTAGCGGAACATCACCTCGACGATGACGACGCCGGTGAGCAGCCAGGGGAACTGCAGCATGATGACCGTGAATGGCGCGATCAGGGCGTTGCGCAGAGCGTGCTTTATCACCACGCTGCCGAAGGAGAGGCCCTTCAGCCGGGCGGTTCGGATATATTGCTGGGTCATCACCTCGACCATCGAGGCGCGGGTCATGCGAGCGATGTAGCCGATGCCGTAGATCGCCAGCGTCATCACCGGCAAGGTGAAATTATAGAAGGTGATGCCCTGGCTGGCCGAGGCCGCCGAACCGTTCAGCACGCCGAGCCAGGAGGCAAAGATCACGGTGAAGATGACGCCCGAAACATATTCGGGCGTCGCCGTCGAGGCGATCGAAGCCACCGACAATGTGCGGTCGGTGCGTGAACCCTCGCGCATACCGGCGAGAATACCGATCAAAAGCGAGATCGGCACCATTACGGCCAGCACGCAGAGCATCAGGATGCCGGTGGCGCTGAGCGCCGGAAAGAGTTTCGAAGCGACCGTCGTCTTGAACTTGGTCGAGCAACCGAAATCGCCTTGCAGGATGCCGGAGAATGTCGGCACGACCGGATCGTTGCAGAAGGAGAAACGCTGTGCGGGCTTGCCGGTCGCCGGGTCGGTCACCGGCTGCTTGGGCATGATGCCCAGCCATTGACCGTAGCGGATAAAGAAATTCTGCCGATAGCCATGGTTGACCAGCCAAGCCTCAAGCTGCTCGGCGGATGTGTGCATTTCGGTCTGGCTGATCGCGAGCTTCTTCAGATTAGGCCCGAGATTGACCAGGAAGAAGACGATCATCGTCAGGCACAGCATCGTCACTGCCATGGTGCCGAGACGCCTGATAACGAAAGAAAGCATGGCGGTCCCCTGCCGGTCGGGTTGGGGGGTGGAACCGGTTTGCAAGCCGTGCGCTGCCGCCAGCGGCAGAACAAGCCTTCAGACCAGTCCCAGATGCAATACCCTTTTTATTGCAGACCCAGGCCGAAGAGTCCGCAACTTTTTGCTGCGCCGACTTCCGGTCCAAGGACCATGCAAAGAGCGAGGGAAAGGGGCGAGACGCCCCTTTCCGGATCGTCCGGTCAGGCCTGGTCGAGCCAGACCTTGCCGTAGTCGCGCTCGAAGGTCGGGTGCATCTTGTAGTTCTGCACCGCCTTGACCGAATGGCTGTAGAGCTTGCGCCAATAAGGCTGGATGATAATGCCGGAATCCTGCAGGATCTGCTCGATATCCTTCATCATTTCCTTGCGCTTGGCGGCGTCGGCAACTGCCAGCGCAGCGTTGAGCTTGGCATCCCACTCCGGATTCGACCAGGCCGTCTCGTTCCAGGCCTCACCTGTGCGATAGCCGATCGCCAGAACCTGGACGCCGAGCGGCCGCATGTTCCAGTTGGTCATCGACAGCGGATACTTCGTCCAGTCGTTCCAGAAGGTCGAACCCGGCAGCACCGTACGCTTGACCTTGATGCCGGCGTCGCGCATCTGCGCGGCGATCGCATCGCCTGTGTTCTTGTGCCAGTCTTCGTCGACCGTGATCAGTTCGTGCTCGAAATCGGCCTGGCCGGCTTCGGCCATCAGCGCCTTTGCCTTGGCCGGGTCGCGAGCAATCTTCGGCAATTCATAGTATTCCGGATGGATCGGGGCGACATGGTGGTTTTCGGCAACCGTGCCGGCATTGCCGTAGCCGAGCTGGAGGACGACATTGTTGTCGACCGCGAGCTGCAGGGCGTTGCGAACCTTCTGGTCGCCGTAAGGCTTGTTGGTCACATTGGTACGGCAGACGATCGTCGAGGCGGTGACGATCTCCGACTTCACCAAATCCATGCCGTCGAGG
Organism: Mesorhizobium sp. M1169; assembly: GCF_040318345.1. NCBI lineage: Bacteria > Pseudomonadati > Pseudomonadota > Alphaproteobacteria > Hyphomicrobiales > Phyllobacteriaceae > Mesorhizobium > Mesorhizobium sp. M1169. The sequence goes on from NZ_JAMYME010000016.1 coordinate 17,585, forward strand.
ATCGACACATAGTCGGCCGACGTCTCGAAGTTGGTGTGCACCTCGCCTGCCTCGAAAGCGCTGACCATCGCCGCCGGATCGGTGCCGTAGTCGATGAACTCGATGCCGTCGAGGAAGACGTCACCATCCCACCATTTGTTGTCTTCGCGGCGCTTGTAGACCACTTTCTGGCCGACATCGTAGGAGACCAACTCGAACGGGCCGGTTCCGATCGGGCAGGACTTGAAGTCGCCGCCCTTCTCGTCGAAGGTCTTGTGGACGATAAGGCCGGGATAGTCGCACACGTTGGGAATGAGGGCGATATCCGGCTTGCTGAGCGTCAGCTTGACCGTGTGATCGTCGACCTTGGTCACCGCGCTCTCATCCAGCTTGTCGTCCTTGACCAGCGAACCGAGGCGACCTGGCATGGAATTGCCTTCGGCCTTCTTGTCGGCCCAACGCTTGAGGTTGAAGATGACGTCGTCTGCGGTGAACGGATCGCCGTTGTTCCAGGTGACGCCTTTGCGCACATGCAGCGTGTATTCGGTGGCGTCGTCATTCACGTCCCAGCTCTCCAGCAGATAGGGGCGGAACGTGTATTCGGTGGTGTATTTGACCAGCGGCTCGAGCGCCTGGCGCTCGGCATTGGCGATTTCCGACCAGTCGGACTTGCGCGGATCCTTCGGATCCTTGATCCATTGCGCGACCTTCAGTATGCCGCCTTTCTTGCCCTTCACCTCTTCCGCCTTGGCCGGCGTCGGGTCTGCAAGGCCAAGCATGCCATAGGCCATCGCCGTCGACGCGCCGAAGACGCTGGCGAGAGCCAGAAATTCGCGACGATCCATCTTGCCTGCCTTGGCGTCTTCGGCCATGGCCAGGATGTGATCGGGAACGCGGTCGCCGTTACTCTTGTAGATCGTCATGACTTACTCCCATTGTTGGCTTTCTGCCTTTTAACATTCCGCATCCTCGCCATGATGTCAAAGACGGCAGGGATTGGGAACATGCCAAGGAATGTGCAACTTTGAAAGCAGGGCGGTTCGCGCGATAACGACAGTCTTGGCGCAAATTTGCTACTGCGCCAGGGATTTCGTCCGAAATCCCCACAGGCAATTAAACTGGGACATTCGCCGCTGCGCCACTCGTTCTCAGGCAACCAGTTGTTCTGCGCGAACGGCCGGTTTCAATATTCCCGTTCGTAGAAAACACCGCCTTTGGCTTCGCCGGCGTCGGTTGCCTCGCCACGCAGCTTGACGCCGCGCCCAACGTCGAGATCGACGGTTGCCTTGCCCGAGCCCGGCCTGTCGCCCTTCTGGATCGTCACATAGGTACGGTCGTTGAGATACTTGCCCGCCGAGACGGCGGTGCCACCCTGTTCATCGGTGATTACGTCGAGATCGTCGACGCCGATTGCGCTGCGCAGGTTCTGCAGCAGGGAGGTCGAGCCGCCGACGCCGGCCAATTGTCCGGCAGCTTCGGCAAGCTGCGCGATCTGCAGCGGCGACAGGTTCGACATCGAACGGCCGAAGATCAGCTGCGCCAGCACCTCATCCTCCGGCAACGCGGGTACCGAGGAGAAGGTGAATTTCGGGTTGTTCGCCTCGCCCGACACCACGATGGTCACGGTGGCGCTGGTCGTCTTCGATTGCGCCGTGAGATTGAGGTAGGGCACCAGAGAGCCGGAAAAGCCGACGGTGCCTTCCGTGAAGGTCAGCCGCTTGGCAAGGATCGTCAACCGTCCGCGCCGCAAGGTGAAGGTGCCGACCGCCTGGGGTGACGATGCCGGGCCGGTCAGCCGCAGCGAACCGCCGAGCTCGGCGTCGACACCCCTGCCCTGGATGAAGATCTGGCTCGGCGCATTGACCGTGACGTCGAGATTGAGGCCGTTGCCGCCGCCGCCACTGCTTGCAGCGGCCGGGCGCAACGCCTTGTCCTGCGCACGCACGGCGGCCGGCGCATTCTTGTGCTTGACGTTGAGCTCGGCCAGCGAGCCGGGCAGCTTTTCGGGTACGGTGATGACGGTCTTGGCCAGGTTGACCGTACCGGAAATCACCGGCGCGGAGGTGAGCGGTCCCTTGACGGTCAGGTCGCCGCCAAGATTGGCGGTGACCACCTTGCCGTCGGTATAGCGGCCATCGACGAGCTTGACCGACAGGTCGGCCGGAAAACCTTTTGCCGGATCGATGCCGACGGTGCCGCTGGCCGAAAGGCTGCCGCGTGTCGACAGCGTGCCGGTCAGGCGGTTGATCCTGGCCACGCCATTGCCGATAGCGACATCGGCGGTGATGTCGTTGATCGCAAGCCCCGATCGCGCATCGACCAGACGGGCGCCCGACGTGCGGACCGTGCCTGAGATCACCGGCGACGTCGCCGGGCCGCGCACCTGCACATCGACGTCGGCCGTGCCGCTGAGGGACAGGCCTTGCGCGGCGAGTGTCCTGGTGAGGAAGGCGAACGGCACCTTGCCGGAAAAGTTGAGATCAAGGGTGGGCGCGCCTGATGTCGTCATCGTGCCGCCGCCCTTGAGGCCGAGGCCGGCGGCATCGCTCATGTTGGCGTCGAAGGTCAGTCTGTTGCCCGAATACGTACCTGAGGATGAAACGCCAATGCCGCCGAAACCTGCACCACGGGTCTGCGACGTCTGAACGCCTGCGGCGTCGATCTTGAAGGCAACGGCCGGATTGGCCGGCGCGCCCGTCACCTTCACCGTGCCCGAGATGGAACCGGCGGCATCGAGGCCCGGCGAAAAACTGTTGGCTATCGAGATCGGGACGCGGGCCAGCGTCGCGTTGAGGTCGAACGCCTGCCCAGCCTTGCCCGTGACCGTCGCCGTGCCGCCGCCGAGGTTGAGCACCAGCCTGTCGAGGCTGGTCACTCCATTGGCGATGTTGATGGTCGAGGCCTGGGCGATGGCCGCCTTGATGCCGCGGATGGTCGCCTCGCCGGAGGCAAGTTCGACCGTCGTCGTGCCCTTGACCGCCTTGACCCGGCCGGCCGCCCTCAGCGGAATATCCTTGACGGTGGCGCCACCGGAAAAGCCGGTCCATTCGCCGTCGCGCTTGAGATCGACGTTGACGCCCCGAATAGCCGTTCCGCCGGAAGTTACGCTGTCGGCACGGATTTTGCCCGAGATCACCGGTGCCGCCAGATAGTTGGCGATCAGCGCATCGATGCTCACGGCCTTGGCCGAGACATCGCCGCGCGAGATCGAGGCCGTCGTCGCCTTGACGGCGACTTGCGGCACGGTACCCGCCTTGGAGAAGGCGATCGTGCCGCGCACATCGCCATCGGCCTTTTCCAGTGCCAGGGCCGCAAGCGGACCGATATCGGGCAGGTCGAGCGCCACGGTGCCGGCCGGAACGAAGGCATCGTCGAGCGCCAGGTCGCCGGAGATACGGTTCTTGCCGAGCGACAGCAAAAGCCCGTTGATGGCGCGTTTGCCGTCCGATGTCGCCAGCACGGCGCTGCCCTGCAGCGGTTGGCCGCCGACATTTCCGGTGAGTCGCACATTCGCAGCCGGGTTGGCGGCATCAGCCTTGCCGGTGGCAGTAAGCTTCAGACCGGTGATCTCGCGCGCCGCGACCGAAAGCCTGTCGCTGTTGACAGTCAGCGACAGATCCGGCGCGATGCTGGCGCCTTGCGCATTCAGCGCGAAAGAGATGGCGCCTTTGGCGTCCTTGGATAGCAGCGAGACGTCGCCTAGCGCGCCTTTGACGTCGGCGCTGAGCTTGTTGTCGGCAAGGCTCGCCTGGCCGTCTGCCGTCAGCGAACCGGACGACAGCCTGACGGTATTGGCGGTGACACTGCCATTGGCGTCCCGCTTCAGCGCGGCACTGAATTGCGTTCGCTCGGCGAGCACGCCACGTACCGCCCCCGGCAGTGCCGCCGAGGCGGCGTCCGCCTTGACATTGAGGTCGATGGCGCCGTCGGCCAGCGAGACCCGCCCGTTGAAGCCGCTGTTCAACGCGTCGCTGGTCACCGTGCCGCTATCGATGACGATGGCATCGGCGGCAAGGCTGCCGGCGAGTTTGGCGGTGACCTTGCCGGCGATCAGCGGCGCGATAGTCGGATTGTCGATGCCGATTTTTTCGGCAGTCACGGTGCCGGAGATCGGCCCGCTCCGGGCTTTCACGTCAAAGCGATCGGAGTGCAGCGCAAGCGTGATGCCCTCGATCATAGCTAGATTGGTGGCGGCCGATGGCAGCGTCGCGGAAATGTCGAGCTTCGGCTGGGCGCCCTGCCCGGCCGCCGTTAGCGATATCGCCTGTAGCTCGAGCTTGATCGGGCTCTCCTTGCTGCCAAGCGACAACGGCAGGCTCGGACCGGTAGAGGCCAGGTGGAGCGAAAAATCGCTGGCACCGTTCGGATTGATGGTGCCGGCTGCCTTGCCGGAGATCTTCTCGCCGGCAAGCGTCGCCTGCTCGATGGCCAGGCCGCTGGCCGACGAGAAACGGCCTGCCGCGTCGAGATCCAGCGGCCCGAGCCCAGCCTGCCGGGTCTGGCTGGTTTCGGCGCCGTTGAGCCGGGCGGTGAAGCGAATATCTGGGGCAGCCGACGATCCGGTGACCTGCGCGGTGCCGCTGAGCACGCCCACGGCATCGAGACCCGGTGAAAAATCATTGGCAAGCGCTGCCGGCACCGCCGACAAGGTGGCAGCGAGATCAAGCGTCTGGCCGGCCGTACCCGACACGGCAACCGAACCACCGCCGACACCGAGCGCCAATTTCTCTATGCTCACCCTGCCATTGGCGATTGTCAGCGCTGATGGCTGCGCGACAGCTGCCTTGATGCCGCGGATGGTCGCCTCGCCCGAGGCAAGCTCGATGCTGGTGGTGCCGTTCGCAACCCTGACCCGCCCGGACGCGCTGGCCGGAATGCCGGCGACCGTGGCGCCGCCGCTAAAGCCGGTCCAGTCGCCATCGCGCTTCAGGTCGACATCGATGCCGCTGATCACCGTGGGTCCGGAGGTGATCGTGTCGGCCTTGATCTTGCCGGCGATTGCCGGTGCTTTGAGATAATTGGCGACCAGCGCGTTGACGGCGATTGTCTTCGCCGCCAGTTCGCCGCGCGAAATCACGGTGCTCGTCGCATCGATCGCGACCGTCGGCGCTCCGTTGTCGTTCGCAAAGCGGATGGTGCCGCGCACGTCGCCGGCTACCGACTGGCCTGTGAGTGCGGCCAGCGGAGCAATATCGGCGGCATCGAGGGTCAACGTGCCGAGCGGCAGCAGGTTGTCGTCGAGCCCGAGGTCGCCGGAGACCTTGTTGTCGGCTAACGAGACGGCAAGTCCATTGATGGAGCGCTTGCCGTCGGTTGTGACCAGCGATGCCTTGAGGTCGAGCGGCTGGTCGTCGACCGAGCCGGTCAGCGAGACATCGGCGGCGGGACTGGCGATATCGGCCTTGCCGCTCGCGCTCAGCCTGATCTGCTTCACCGTATGGCCGGACGCCGTCAGGCTGTCGCTGTTGGCCGAAACCGAGAAATCCGGTGCGCTGCGCGCGCCGCTTGCGGTAAGCCCGAAACCGACGGCGCCGCCGACGTTGGCGCCGACCAGCGGCGACAGCACCGACACGTCGCCCAGCGTACCCTTGATATCGGCTCGGATATCGGTGCCTTGCACACTGGCGGTGCCGCTGGCGCTAAGCGTACCGGAGGTGAGTTGCAATGCGTTGGCGGCGAACGCACCGTCCGGGTCGCGTGTCGCGGTTGCGGAAAACTGCACGCGCTCACCGAGAACCGAGCTGATTTGCGGCGGCAGCGCCGTCGAAGCCGCGTCGGCATTCATCTTGAGCGTCATCGACAGATCGGCAAGCGCCACTGTGGCTGTTACGGACGCATTGAGCGCGTCGCTGCGTAGCGTGCCTTTATCGACGACAATCTGTTCCCTGCTGACGGAGCCGGCGAGACCGGCGCTGACCCTGCCCGTTATCAGCGGCGCCAAAGTCGCGACGTCGGTGTTCAGGCCGGCCGCCGTCAGCTTGATGGTGACCGGCCCGCTACGGTTCTGGATGTCGAAACCATCGGAATGCACTTGCCCGATCAGGTCGTCCACCCGCGTGCCGCCCGCCACCACCGAGACCAGCGACGCGCCGATATCCATCATCGGCGCCTTGCCATCGCCGAAAGCGCGGGCCGTGGCATCCTTGATTGCCACGGTTATCGGTTGCGCCTCGCTGCCGAGGCTGAGCACGATCGGCGGCCCCTTTGCGGCGAGCTTCACCGAAAGGTCGCTGGCGCCGTTCGGATCGACAATGCCGGCAGCGGTCGCGTGCAAGGCGCCGCTGTCGATATTGGCGCGCTCGACATCGACGCCGCCGGCCGCGGTCGCCGTGCCGGCGAGGTCGAAGGTGGTCTTGCCGGCAAACAGCGGTTTCAGGGTTTCGGGCAGGAAGCGCTCGAATTCGCCATCGCCGTTGGCCTCGACATAATGACCCTTGTCGGTGAGCTGATGGCGACCGGTAAGCTGGGTGACGATCCGGCCGTCGACAACGAAGGTCCCGATGCCATTCCAGTTGGCGAGCGGTCCGGTGCCGGAAACGACAATGTTGACCGGCGGCGCGCCCGGCAGGTTGAGCAGGTTGGCGATGATGCCGCCGGCCGGCTCGGATGCCTTAAGGTCGAGGTCGAGCTTGTTGTCGGCCGGCGCGAAATGGGCTTTGGCGTCGACCGTGCCTTGCTTGCCGTCGTGGCGAACGATGTTGAGGTTGGTCTCGATCGCCAATGGAGAGGCGTCCGCCTTGAGCGCTCCCTTGGCTGCAAGTTCGGCCACACCGCTGCCGGCCAGAGCCTGCCCGAGCGCGATTTCGGGAAGGTCGAGTTGCCTGACGTCGATGGAAACCGGCAGCGTCGTCGCTCCGCTTTGGCTCGGCTGTGTATTGGCCACCGGCAGCCTTGCCAACTCGATACGCTCGGCCCCAATGCGATCGGCGCTGAAGCTCTTCGACAGGAGTGCCAGCGGCGACCAGTCGACGGCCACGTTGCGCGCCACCATCCAGGCGCCTTCGCGATCCTCCAGAACGACATGATCGACCCTCAGCGCGCCCGACCAGATGCCGTCGATGCCGACGACAGTCACCTTGCGGTCGCCGGTCGAGGCCATGGTCGAGATGATGCCGGCAAGGTTTTCGCGGCCGCGCTCGGTTTTGGTCAGCACGACGAGCGCCCCCACCGCCGCTGCCACGACGATGAGCAGCGTGTAGAAAAGAATACGGAGGATGCGCCTGAATATTGCCATCAGAATGCCTGGCCGATGCCGGCATAAATGCCGAAATGAGGATCGTCAGGACCGCGGTTGAGAGGCACCGCCGCGTCGACGCGCAGCGGCCCGAACGCCGTCAGATAGCGCAAGCCTACACCCGCGCCGACCTTCATGTCCGAAAAATCGGGGACCTGCCTGGTCGACACCGTGCCGGCATCGACGAACGGCACGACGCCGATCTTGTCGGTGACGGCGATGCGCATCTCGACCGAGGTCTCGAAGAAGGAAAGCCCGCCGATCGGCTCTCCATTGCTGTCCTTCGGGCCGATGCCTTGATAGGCATAGCCGCGCACCGAACCGCCGCCGCCTGAGTAGAAGCGTCGATCTGCCGGAACATCTTGAAGACTGGCGCCGATGATAGAGCCGATGGCGACACGTTCGGCGAAAACGAATTTCGAGGCCGAATCGAGTGACTGGTAGGCCGACCCCTCGCCCTTCAGCTTGACAAACGCAGCCCCGCTCAAAATGTCGTAGCTCGGCTCGCCATAGGCCAGCACCCTGAAGCCCCGGGTCGGATTGAGTTTGCTGTCGCGATTGTCGTAGACATATTGCAGTGGAATGCTGGCGATCAGATAGGTGTGCTTGCCGAAAGCGTCGTGGATCCTCGAATAATCCAGCGCGACCTGCGCGGAAACCGTCTGCTTCTTGTCGAGTTCGTAGGACAGGCCGGTGCTGCCCTTGACCGAGAAATGGTCGTAGGCGTCGGGGTGTTCCAGCACGGTATTGACACTGGCAATGAATTTCGACGCCGGCCCGACCACGCCCGGCTTTTCGAACATGACGCCGGCATTGTAATTGAGTTGGGTCAAGTCGTTGCTGCCGATGCCGCTGATCTTGCCGTCGATGCGCAGCTTTTCGGCGCGGCCAAACAGATTGCGATGCCCCCAATAGCCTTCGAGGCCCAGCCCTTCGGTGTTTGAGAAGCTGCCGCCAATGCCGAAATAGCGCGGCTTGCGTTCGCTTACCTGGACACCGATCGGGATGTTGCCCTCGGCGTCCAGTGCGTCGGCTTCCTTCACCGTCACGCTGTTGAAGACCTCGAGCCCGAGCAGCCGGTCGCGCGCATCGTCGATCTCATCGGGCGAATATTGGCGCCCGCGCTTAAGGCCGGTCATATATTCGGTGAAGTCGCGGTCGACCTTTTCCGTGCCCTCGACAGTGGTGTCGCCATAGCTGGCGACCGGGCCGGCCGCGACGGCAAGCGTCACGTCGAGCGTCGAACCGGCGTGCTCGGCGACGATCTCGCGGCCCGTCACCTTGGCCAGCGGCCTGCCTTCTTGCTTGAGTGCCCGCACGATCGCCGCCTCGGCCTTGAGCACGGCGCCCGAACTGGCGTCACCGCCGGCGATCAGACCGAAATCGGCACTTGCCAGCCCCGCGGCATCGCCTTCCAGTCTGATGTTGCCAAGCGTGAATTTCGGCCCGGCTGCTATGCGTATCACCACCGGTATCGGCTGCGGACCCGAAAACTCGGCATCGGGCGGCAGATCGTCGAGCGGCTTGCCCTGAATAGTGATGGTGACGACACCCTCGTAACGGGCGTCAGTGTAGAGTGCGGCAACAAGTTGCTCACGGTCACTGCGCGCCTTGGCCAGTAGGCCGAGAGAACCGGATACCGGATGTTCCTCGTCGGCCTTCAGCGCCGAGGCGTTTTCGAGCTTCTCGGCGAGATCCTTGTCGGCGTCCGGCGCCTCGATCGTCACCGCATAGCGCAGCGGGTCGACGATATCGGCATCTTCGTCTTTGGATCCCCACAGCTTGATGCCGAAAATCTCGAAGGCTGCCGCACTTCCGGTTTCGGCAACAAGTGCCGTAGAGCACAACAATGCGAAAAGCAGGGCGCGCGAAAGCGCGCGCCGTGGCGCGGTTCCTCCCGACATCTGCCTTTCATACGCCGGCATTACGCTCCTAGCCTAGCTCGCAAACCTAAAATTGGAATGAAGTTCTGAAGCACTCGTAAAGGGGCCACAATCCAATTGCTGAAATAGACAGGGCTTGGAACTCACACCTTCTGCGTCGCCGCAAGAAAGCGTGATCCCCTGTCCTATGGAGCTACTACCGGTCACCGGCCGGAAAGCAAACCGTTGGCAGGCGGATCCTGCCGCGTCCCGATGTTGACAAGCGCGACTGAAGCTTGAAGATTTCTGGACGTAAGCACTTGTCTGGAGGGGTTTATGGCAATGCGCGCGGCTCGTGGTCTATCGATTCTTTTCCTTCTCTTTTTTGCCTGGAGCGGTGTCGCGCAAGCGGCCGAAGCCCGGCGGGTGGTGACATCGCACAATTCCGACTATTTCGGTTTCGATCTCAGATCCGACCAGAATGTCAGCCTCGACCAGTGCAAGACCACCTGCCTCGGCGACCCGGCCTGCCGCGCCTTCACCTACAACCTCAAGGCCAAATGGTGCTTCCTTAAATCCGATTACAATTCGTTGAAACCCTTCGGTGGCGCCGTCGCCGGCAAGGTTGTCAACATCGATGGCGATCCCGACATCGGCGCGCCACCCGAACTCGCCTTCTTCCCCAACTGGATGGCCGACCAGGCCCAGCAATACCGCAACAACCTCACTGGCCCGACCTACACCAAGCCGACCGAGGGGCTGACGGCGCTGAGGGCCGCCGCCGAACGGTCGGCGCTGACGGGCGACCATCGCTCGGCCATGCACAAATACGAAGCGGCGGTTTCGGTGCTGCCGGATGATGGCCAGCTCTGGCTCGAGCTGGCGCGCGAAACGCTTGCCGTCCATCCGACCGCCAACAGCTCGGAGCCGTCGACCCTGCCGGCGAACGCCACTTCCGCCGCCTTCAACGCCTACAAATTGCTGCGCACCACCAAGACGCGCGCCGACGTGCTGGCGCTGCTCGGGGACGGCCTTGATCGCCGCGATCTCTACAGGCCGGCTCTGCAGGCCTACGAGGCGAGCCTCGCTCTCGTCAATTCGCCGGCAGTCAGGGCCGCCTATCAGGATCTCAAGGCCCGCAAGGGCTTCCGCGTCATCGATCATACCGTCGATGCCGACACCAGCGCGCCACGCATCTGCGCGCAGTTCTCCGAGGAACTGGTCAAGACCGGCGTCGACTACTCGCAGTTCGTTACTGTCGACAACGCCGCTCCCAAGGGCGTCGAAGCCAAGGACAAGCAGATCTGCGTCGAAGGACTCGAGCACGGCCAACATTATGACGTGACCTTCCGCGCCGGCTTGCCGGCCGCCATTGGCGAGGTCACCGCGGCACCGGTGGTTCTGTCGATCTACGTGCAGGACCGCGCGCCTTCGGCCCGCTTCACCGGCGATAGCTTCGTGCTGCCCGCCGGCGCACGCCGAGGTATACCGGTCGTCACCGTCAACATGAATGCCGCCCAAATGAAGCTCTTCCGCATCGGCGACCGCTCGCTGGCCCAGCTTCTGTCGGGATATCAGTTCCTGCGCCAGCTTGACGGCTACGACATTTCGAACATCTCCGAACAGATGGGCGAGCCGGTCTGGCAAGGCCAGCTCGACATCGCCAACGACCTCAACAAGGAAGTCACCACCTCCTTCCCAATCGACGAGGCTTTGCCGAAGCGCAAGCCCGGCGTCTATGTGCTGACCGCACAAGCCGTCAACGATCGCAGCGACGACTATGATTCGCACGCCACGCAATGGTTCGTCGTCTCCGATATCGGCCTGTCGACCTATACCGGACAGGATGGGCTGAACGTCTTTGCCCGTTCGCTCGCAACCGCCAAGCCGATCGCCGGCGCCGAGCTGACGCTGCTGGCCAGGAACAATGAAATCCTCGGCACCGCGACCACCGACGCGGAAGGGCGGGCGGTGTTCAATCCCGGCCTGACGCGCGGCGACAGCGGCATGGCCCCGGCCGTGCTGATGGCCAAACAGGGCGACGACGATTTCGTCTTCCTCGATATGGGCCGCGCCGGCTTCGACCTGTCCGACCGTGGCGTCGCCGGACGGCCGGCACCTGGCGCGCTCGACGTCTATGCCTGGACCGAGCGCGGCATCTACCGCGCCGGCGAAGATGTCCATGTCGCGGCCCTTGCCCGCGACAGTGCCGCCAAGGCGGTCGAGAACCTGCCGCTGACCTTCATCTTCTCGCGGCCCGACGGCGTCGAGGACCGCCGCATCGTCAGCGACGGCGCATCGGCCGGCGGTCACGCTGTCGACCTGCCGCTGGAACCCAACGCCATGCGCGGCACCTGGACGGTGGCGATCCATACCGATCCCAAGCAGGCGGCGGTCGCCAGCCAGATGTTCCTGGTCGAGGACTTCGTGCCGGACCGCATCGAGTTCGACCTGTCCTCCGACAAGCAGGAGATCGCCCAGGGCGAGACCGCCAACATTACCGTCGACGGCCGCTTTCTCTACGGCGCGCCGGCCGCGGGCCTCGCGCTCGAAGGCGAATTGACGCTGTCGACCGCCCGCGATTGGGACCGCTTCAAAGGCTATTCCTTCGGTCTGGCCGACGGACAGTCGGCTGAACCGACGGTGACGCCCTTCACCGGCCTGCCGGTGGTCGGCGAGGACGGCAAGGCGACTTTCCCGGTCTCCGTCGATCAATTGCCATCCACCACCAAGCTGGTCGATGCAAAGGTCACTGTCAGGATGCGTGAAACCGGCGGCCGTGCCGTCGAGCGCTCGCTGAATATCGGCATCCGCCCGCAGGGCCACATGATCGGCATCCGCCCGGATTTCGACGACGACGAGGTGCCGCAAGGCGGCACGGCCAAGTTCAGCCTGATCGCTGTCGACCCAGACGGCAAGCGTGAGGCGCTGAAGGGCGCGCAGTGGTCGCTGGTCAAGGTCGAGCGCAGCTACCAGTGGTACCGCTCGAGCAACTCCTGGAACTATGAGCCGGTCACCTTCACCAAGGCGGTGGCCAACGGCCAGGTCGACCTGAGCGCCGATGGCGAGGCGACGGTGTCGCTGCCGGTCGACTGGGGCCGCTACCGGCTCGAGATCGAGACAGCGGATCCGGAAGGCCCGGCCACCAGCTACGAGTTCGACGCCGGCTGGTATGTCAGTTCCACCACCACCGAAACGCCCGACGGCCTAGAGATCGCCCTCGACAAGGATACCTATGCGGCGGGTGAAGTGGCCAAGCTCAAAGTGTCGCCGCACTTTGCCGGCGAGCTGCTCGTCACCATCGGCGCCGACAAGCTCCTGAAGACCGTCACCGCCAGCGTGCCGGCCGGCGGCAGCACCGTCGACATCCCGGTCGGCGACGACTGGGGTGCCGGCGCCTACGTCACGGCAACGCTGTTCAGGCCGGGCGATGCGCAAGAGACGCGTATGCCGGCGCGCGCCATCGGCGTCAAATGGCTGAAGCTCGATCCCGGCTCGCGGAAGCTTGCCGTCAGCTTGGCGCCGCCGGACAAGACCATGCCGCGCCAGCAGCTGTCGATCCCGGTGGCCGTAGCCGGCGTGCAGCCCGGCACCAACGCCTATGTCATGGTCGCGGCCGTCGACGTCGGCATCCTCAACCTGACCAACTACAAGGTACCGGATCCGGAGAACTGGTTCTTTGGCCAGCGCATGCTCGGTCTCGAGGTTCGCGACATCTATGGCCGGCTGATCGACGGCTCGCTGGGCACAACCGGTAAGCTGCGCACCGGCGGCGACGGCGCCAACATGCAATCGCAAGGCAGTCCGCCGACCGAAAAGCTGGTCGCCTTCTTCTCCGGCCCGGTCCAGCTCGACTCCGACGGCAAGGCGCGGATCGACTTCGACATACCGCAGTTCAACGGCACCGTGCGCGTCATGGCCGTCGCCTGGACAAAGGAAGCAGTCGGCCATGCCCAGTCCGACGTCATCGTTCGCGATCCGGTGGTGATCACCGCCGGCCTGCCGCGATTCCTGGCGCCCGGCGATTCCGCCGTCATGCGGCTCGATGTCGCCGACACCGACGGCCCTGCTGGCGACTACAAGCTGACCATCGACACGACGGGCGACCTGTCTACCGGCAGTGCCGCCTTGCCTGAAAAGCTGACGCTGGCCAAAGGCAAGCGGCAGACGCTGACCGTGCCGTTGATTGCGCGGACCGCGGGCAACGCCTCGATCACCATCAAGCTTGCGCATGCCGACGGCACCGCTGTCGAGCAGACGCTCTATGTGCCGGTGCGCCCAGCGCAACTGCCGGTGACCACCCGCATGGTCGTCGACCTCAAGGGCAATGGCGGCGCGCTTCGCGTCGACAAGGAACTGCTGGCGGCAAGCCTGCTCGATGGCGCTTCGGTCAGCGTCGGCGTTTCGCAGGCGGCTGCCTTCGATGTACCGTCGCTGCTGATGACGCTCGACCGCTATCCCTATGGTTGCGCCGAACAGACCACCAGCCGCGCCATGCCGCTTCTCTACGTCAACGAGATGGCTTCCGGCATCGGCATGGCCAGCGACCCCGATCTGCATGGCCGCGTCCAGGACGCTATCTACAAGGTGCTGAGCTACCAGGCATCGGCCGGCAGCTTCGGCCTGTGGGGTCCGGGTTCCGGCGATCTGTGGCTCGACGCCTATGTCACCGATTTCCTGACCCGGGCGCGCGAGCAGAAATACGACGTGCCGGCTTTGGCGATGAACCAGGCGCTGAGCAATCTGCAGAACGCGATCGGCTACGATCAGGACGTCCAGGATCGCGGCAGCGAGATCGCCTATGCGCTCTATGTGCTTGCCCGCAACAAGAAGGCCTCGGTCGGCGATCTGCGTTATTATGCCGACACCCAGCTCGAAGCCTTTACCAGCCCGATGGCCGTCGCCCAGTTGGCGGCGTCTCTCGCGCTCTACGGTGACACCCAGCGCTCGGAGGCAACCTTCCAGGCCGCGCTGCAACTGGCCAAGTCGACGCCCGAATATGACTATTACCGGTCCGACTATGGCTCGCCGCTGCGCGACGGCGCGGCGATCCTGGCGCTTGCCGCGGAAAGCAAGCCGGTGCCGACCATCGTGCCGGCGCTGATCCAACTAGTGACCAGGGAACGCGCCGACGCCAGGTGGACCAGCACACAGGACGAGTCCTGGATGCTGCTGGCGGCCCGCGCGCTGAAGGCCGGCAATGATTCGATCGCGCTGACCGTCAACGGCGCACCGCATGCCGGCGGCTATTCGGACCAGATCGCTGGTGGCGACCTGGCCGACAGTCCGCTGACCATCGTCAACACCGGCAGAAATCCGCTGCAGGCGGTCGTCACCACCGTGGCCTCGCCGATCCAGCCTCTGCCGGCCGGCGGCAACGGCTTTACCATCAGCCGTACCTACTACAAGCTAGACGGCACAGAGGCCAACGTGACGGAGGTCAAGCAGAACGAACGCTATGTCGTCGTGCTCAAGGTTTACGAGCAGAACACCTGGCCTTCGCGACTGCTGATCACCGACCTGTTGCCGGCCGGCTTCGAGATCGACAATCCGGGCCTGGTCTCCAGCGCCCAATTGACGAACTTCTCCTGGCTGGCGCAGACCGATGCCGCTCATCTCGAATTCCGCGACGACCGTTTCGTCGCGGCTTTCAATCCCAACGACGGCGACCGCAACATCACGCTCGCCTACGTCGTGCGCGCGGTGACGCCGGGCACCTATGCCCACCCGGCGGCAACGATCGAGGACATGTACCGGCCGCAATATTCGGCCCGCACCGCCACCGGCATGATGGAGGTCAAGGCGCCGTAAGGATAGGAATATGGCGGTGGCGCTGCCCCTCATTGCCCTGCCGGGCATTTCTCCCCGTATAGAGACGGGGAGAAAGAGCCATGCGCCGAAGTTTTCGCCGAACTTTAACGTCGCAGAAAAGGCGCCAAGGGTCGCGACAGCCCGCTTCTCCCCGTCACTAAACGGGGAGAAGGTGCCGGCAGGCGGATGAGGGGCGGCGCCATGCTCTCCAGAAAATTCCTGCGCCGAGCGGCCATCACGGGCATTTCCTTGGCCGGTCTCGCGGCAATCACCGCCGTCGCCCTCTGGCAGCTCGACCGCGCATTTCCGCCGCCGCTGCCGGCTGCTTTGACGGTCTCGACCGAGGTGCAGGACCGAGACGGCCAGCTGCTGCGCGCCTTCGCTACGCCGGATGGCTACTGGCGGCTCGCTACCAGCCTGGACCAGGTCGACAAGCAGTTCGTCGACATGCTGGTCACCTATGAGGACAAGCGTTTCTGGGATCATCAAGGCGTCGACGTGCTGGCACTTGCGCGTGCCGCCGGCCAGTTCGCGACCAGCGGCCATATCGTCTCCGGTGGTTCGACGCTGCCGATGCAACTCGCCCGGCTGATCGAACCGCGCGACAGCCGCAGCCTCGGCTCGAAGATCAAGCAGGTGCTGCGCGCCCTCCAGATCGAACGGCGGCTTTCCAAGCGCGAGATCCTCGAACGCTATCTGACGCTGGCGCCCTATGGCGGCAATCTCGAAGGTGTGCGCGCCGCTTCGCTTGCCTATTTCGGCAAGGAGCCGAAACGGCTGACGGTCTCGGAGGCGGCCCTGCTCGTCGCTTTGCCGCAATTGCCGGAAAAGCGGCGCCCTGACCGCAACCTCGACGTCGCCCATGCCGCCCGCGACCGCGTGCTGACCCGCATGGTCTCGGCAGGCCTGCTCGGCGAACGTGAGGCCGCGCGTGCCGCGCTCGACGATGTGTCGGGGCTGCGGCGGACCTTGCCGGCGCTCGCTGCCCATGCGGCCTATACGATGCTGTCCAAGGCCATTCCCGGCCAGAAGCTGCAACTGACGATCCGCAAGAGTGTCCAGGAAGGGCTGGAGCAGGTGGCCAAGGATGCGGCCGCCAGGCTCGGCCCTCGCCTCTCGGTGGCCATGGTACTGGCCGATGCCCGTACCGGCGATATTCTTGGTGAGGTCGGCTCTGCCGATTTCTTCGATGCCAGCCGTTCGGGCTGGATCGACATGACCAAGGTCGTTCGCTCGCCTGGCTCGACGCTGAAGCCGTTCATCTACGGCCTCGCCTTCGAACAAGGCCTGGTGGCGCAGGAGATGCTGATCGAGGACAGCCCAGCCGATTTCTCAGGGTATCGGCCGAAGAACTTCGACATGGGCTATCTAGGCGATGTCAGCATCAGGCAGGCGCTGCAATTGTCGCTCAACGTGCCGGCGATCCGCGTGCTCGACGCGGTCGGCCCGGCCCGGCTGATGGCACGCTTTCGCCAGGCCGATGTGACCCCTATCCTGCCCGTCAACGAAGCGCCCGGCCTGGCGATCGGCCTCGGCGGCGTCGGGGTGACCCTGCGCGACCTGGTCCAACTCTATGCCGGCCTTGCCAATGGCGGCAAGGCACACACGCTGCATGACGGCACCGAGCCGGCGAATGCCGAACGCTCGACCGCCACAATCCTCGACGGGCAGGCGACCTGGCAGATCACCGACATCCTGTCAGGCGTCAAGCCTCCCCAGGGTGCCGCTCAACGCGGCATCGCCTACAAGACCGGCACCTCCTACGGCTATCGCGACGCCTGGTCGGTCGGCTTCGACGGCCGCTACGTGCTCGGCGTCTGGGTCGGCCGCCCCGACGCCGGTGCGGTGCCCGGCCTGTCCGGCTATGTCTCGGCTGCGCCCATCCTGTTCGAAGGCTTTGTCCGTTCCGGCCTGGCCGCCGTACCACTGCCGAGCCAGCCGTCCGGCGTCCGGCGTCCGAAACGCGAGGAACTGCCGGTGACGCTGACGCGCTTCGGCGCCGGCACCGATGGGCTGGTGCAGGCGACGCCGACCGAACCTGCGCCAACCATCATCTTTCCGCCCGACGGCGCTCGCGTCGATCTCGGCACTTCCTCGGCCGACGCCTCGCCGCTGGTGCTCAAGCTGCAAGGCGGCCGCGCACCATTCCGCTGGCTGGCCAACGGCAAGCCGCTGGTCGGCATCGACCGGCGGCGCACCGCGACCTGGCAGCCGGACGGCGCCGGCTATTCGACCCTGACCGTGATCGACGCGGCGGGACGCGCGGCCAGTGTGAAGGTTTTCGTCGAGTGAAAGTTTCCCTTGAATAATTTCCGGCAGGTGATTCAGGGGATTGGGTTTTACGTCTTGCTTTCGGGCGCCGGTATTTCCTCGGCCTTTGCTGACACCCTCCCCGCCGGCTTTGTTCGGCTAGCCGACATCGATCCCAATATCCGGCAGGATATCCGCTATGCCGGCCTCGAGAATTTCCTTCATCGCAAGGTAAGCGGCTACGATGCGCCGGTATGCATCCTCACCAGGCAAGCGGCGCAAGCGCTTTCGGCAGTGCAGAAAGCGATTGCCGCCGAAGGACTGACGCTGGTCGTGTTCGACTGCTATCGCCCTGCGCGGGCTGTCTCCGACATGGGTGACTGGACAAAAACGAGTGGGCCACCGGACGCGCAATGGTACCCAAAGGTCAAGCGCAAGGATCTCATCGCCAAGGGCTATATCGGCGAACTGTCCACCCATTCGCGCGGATCGACGGTCGATGTCGCGATCGCGCGAGCCGACCGCAAGAGCGCTCCGAAACCGGCCTGCGGCGCGACCGATGCCGACACGCTCGATTTCGGCACGGGTTTCGACTGTTTCGATCCAGCGAGCGAAACGGCTCACCGACCGATAGCCAGTGAAGCGGCGGCTAACCGCAAAAGACTTGTCGAGGCGATGCGTGCCCGCGGCTTCAAGAATTACGCCCGCGAATGGTGGCACTTCACGCTGGAGAACGAGCCGTTTCCAAAAGAGCGCTTCAAATTTCCCGTTACCGCCGAATAGCCGGCCGCAACCTTCGGGCGCGACGCAGCCATTGCCGAAGAGCTAGCCGTCTCTAGATAATCGCGTCGGGATCGCAATCATGGTCCATGCGGGGAAAATAGTTTCTCGCATCGCCGAAACTGGGCGAAAAATTGCTTCAATAGGCCAAAAAAGGCAACATTGAATGCATCTAAATTCTATCAATTCGGTAGATTGGCGCGAGTTCAACGGAGGCGGAAATGACCAAACCTCATTTCAGGAAACTGCTCGGCGCACTGGTCGCCACATCTGTCCAGTTCGGCACGCTCGGTTTCGCGTTTGCCGACACCACCATTCTCAACGTGTCCTATGATCCGACGCGTGAGCTCTACAAGCAATTCGATGAGGCCTTTGTCGCCCACTGGAAGGCCGAGACAGGCGAGACCGTCACCGTCCAGCAGTCGCATGGCGGATCCGGCGCCCAGGCGCGCGCCGTGATCGACGGGCTCGACGCCGACGTGGTGACGCTGGCGCTCGAAGGCGACATCAACGCCATTGTCTCGAAAACGAAGAAGATCAATCCCGACTGGCGGACGAAATTCGAAAACAATTCGGCGCCCTACACCTCGACGATCATCTTCCTCGTCCGCAAGGGAAACCCCAAGGGCATTCATGATTGGGGCGATCTGGTCAAGGACGATGTCCAGGTGATCACGCCCAATCCGAAAACCTCCGGCGGCGCGCGCTGGAACTATCTTGCCGCCTGGGCCTATGCCAGCGCCAAGGATGGCGGCGACGAGGCCAAGACCAAGGAATTCGTCGGCAATCTCTATGCGCATGTCCCGGTTCTCGACACCGGTGCGCGCGGCGCCACCGTGACCTTCGCGCAAAAAGGACTGGGCGACGTGCTGCTCGCCTGGGAAAACGAGGCCTATCTCGCGCTCGACGAGTTCGGCGCCGACAATTTCGATATCGTCTACCCGCCGACCTCGATCCTGGCCGAGCCGCCGGTCGCCGTGGTCGACGCCAATGTCGACGCCAAAGGCACGCGCAAAGTTGCCGAAGCCTATCTGAGCTACCTCTATTCCAAGGAAGGCCAGACGCTCATCGCCAAAAACCATTATCGCCCTTCGAAGCCCGAACTGGTGCCGGCGGAGGACTTGGCCAAGCTGCCTGAGATCAAGCTGGTCACCATCGACGACCCGCTTTTTGGCGGCTGGAAGAAAGCACAGCCTTATCATTTCGGCGATGGTGGTATATTCGACCAGATCTACAAGCCGGCCCAGTAGCATTTAGATCAGGACGACATGACCACAGCACCCGCCAAGGCGGGGTGGCGATTCAGGCAGCCGAGCGTCATTCCGGGTTTCGGATTGACGCTCGGCTTCTCGCTTGCCTACCTCACCCTCATCATCCTCATTCCCCTGTCCGGGCTGATCTGGCGCTCGGCGGCGCTCGGCTGGACCGACTTCTGGGCGATCGTCACCGACCGCCGCACCATCAACGCGCTTGAAATCAGCTTCGGCACCGCCTTCATTGCCGCCGCCGTCAACGTCGTCTTCGGCACGATCGTCGCGTGGGTGCTAGTGCGCTACAGCTTTCCAGGCCGCCGCATCGCCGATGCCATGGTCGACCTGCCCTTCGCGCTGCCGACGGCGGTTGCCGGCATCGCTTTGACCACGCTTTACGCACCGAATGGCTGGATCGGAAGCCTGCTGACGCCGCTCGGCATCAAGGTCGCGTATACGCCGCTCGGCATCGTCATCGCGCTGATCTTCATCGGGCTGCCCTTCGTCGTGCGCACTGTGCAGCCGATCATGGAGGAAATCGACAAAGAGGTAGAGGAAGTGGCCGCCACGCTCGGCGCCAATCGCTTCCAGATCATCAGCCGTGTTCTGCTTCCCGGACTGGCACCGGCCATCGTCACCGGTTTCGCGCTGGCCTTCGCGCGCGGCGTCGGCGAGTACGGCTCGGTTATCTTCATCGCCGGCAACCTGCCCTACAAATCCGAGATCGCACCGCTTCTGATCGTCATCCGGCTCGAGGAATATAATTATGCCGCGGCGACCGCGATCGCGGCGATCATGCTGGCGCTGTCCTTCGTGATGCTGCTGGTCATCAACCTGGTGCAGACCTGGAGCCGCAAGCGCTATGGCTGACCCGGAGATCAAATCCTACGCGCCGCACCACGAAAGCCGCTCGGCGGCGGTAACCGAAAGCCGCCCTGCGCAAGCCGTGCTGATGGCGGTAACGTTTGCGTTCCTTGCCATCTTCCTGCTCTTGCCGCTGATCATCGTCTTCAAGGAAGCTTTCGCCAAGGGCATCGAGGCCTACACACAGGCGCTAGGCGAACCGGATACGCGCTCAGCGATCCGCCTGACGCTTCTGGTCGCGGCGATCTCGGTGCCGCTCAACATCGTCTTCGGCATTTCCGCCGCCTGGGCGATCGCCAAGTTCGAGTTCAAGGGCAAGGCGTTCCTGACCACACTCATCGACCTGCCCTTTTCCGTCTCGCCGGTCATTTCGGGGCTTGTCTACGTGCTCTTGTTCGGCGCGCAAGGCCTGCTCGGCGCCTGGCTGAAAGCACATGGCATCGTCATCCTGTTTGCCGTGCCGGGCATCGTGCTGGCCACCGTCTTCGTCACCTTCCCCTTCGTCGCCCGCGAATTGATCCCGCTGATGCAGGAACAGGGCAATGGCGACGAGGAGGCTGCCCTGTCGCTTGGAGCCAATGGCTGGCAGGCGTTCTGGTACGTGACGTTGCCCAACGTCAAATGGGGATTGCTCTACGGCGTGCTGTTGTGCAATGCCCGCGCGATGGGTGAGTTCGGCGCCGTCTCGGTCGTGTCGGGCCACATACGCGGGCTGACCAACACCATGCCGCTGCATGTCGAAATCCTTTACAACGAGTACAATGCCGCCGCCGCCTTTGCCGTCGCTTCGCTGCTTGCCGGCCTGGCGCTCGTCACGCTGGTCTTGAAAACACTTCTCGAGATGCGCTACGGCGCCGAGATCGCCGCGACGCGCGGACACTGACAAATGCATGTCGCCCAAAAGTGTGTAGCAGTTTTTGGACAACGACATGCATAAAACAAAGATTTGATGTCGCCCAAAAGTGGGAACCGGTTTTGGGATAACGGCATGCATCAACTACAAAAGGGATTTGCATGGAAGTTCGCGTTGCCAACGTGCGCAAGGAGTTTGAGCGGTTTCCGGCCCTCCACGACGTTTCGCTCGACATCAAGTCGGGAGAACTGATCGCCCTGCTGGGACCGTCCGGTTCCGGCAAGACGACGCTGCTCAGGCTGATTGCCGGATTGGAGCGGCCGACCCGCGGAAAGATCTTCTTCGGCGAAGAGGATGCCTCCCAAAAGTCGATTCAGGAGCGCAATGTCGGCTTCGTCTTCCAGCACTACGCGCTGTTTCGCCATATGACGGTCGCCGACAATATCGGCTTCGGACTCAAGGTCCGGCACGGGCCGTCACGCCCGTCGGCGAAGGAAATCCGACGCCGCGCCTCGGAACTCCTCAACCTCGTTCAGCTTTCCGGTCTGGAAAAACGCTATCCGGCACAGCTTTCGGGCGGCCAGCGCCAGCGCGTGGCGCTGGCCCGCGCCATGGCGATCGAACCGGCCGTGCTTCTGCTCGACGAGCCGTTCGGCGCGCTCGATGCGCAGGTGCGCCGCGAACTGCGCCGCTGGCTGCGCGACATCCACGACGCCACCGGTCACACCACGGTCTTCGTCACCCATGACCAGGAAGAGGCACTGGAGCTTGCCGACCGTGTCGTGGTGATGAGCCAGGGCCGCATCGAGCAGGTCGGCACCGCCGACGAGATCTACGACACGCCGAACTCTCCCTTCGTCTACGGCTTCATCGGCGAATCGAGTTCGCTTCCGGTCAAGGTCGAGGACGGTCAGGTCTGGATCGCCGACCGGCCGATCGGGCTTTCCGCGCCGCACGCACCGCAAGGCGAAGCGACGCTGTTCTTTCGCCCGCACGACGTCGATCTGGTGGAAGAATGCAACGGCTGCATCGCCGGCACGGTCGCCGCCAGCCGCCGCGTCGCCGGCACCAGGCGGGTCGAGCTCGAAATCGGCGGCGAACGTCAGCGGGTCGAGATCGAATTGCCCGTCGATCATCCGGCGGCGCAGAAAAGTCGCGTGGCTTTCAGGCCGCGGCGCTGGAAGCTTTTTCCGGCTGCTTGATCCTCTATCAGGCGCTACACCAGCCAGTTCTCGACCTTCAGGCCTTTGATCCGGTTGAACTCCCCGGTGTTGGCGGTCACCAGGGTAGTTCCAAGCGCACGGGCGTGGGCAGCAATAAAAAGGTCATTTTGGCCGATGGTCTGGCCCCTGCCTTCCAGTTCTGCGCGAATCGCGCCGTACTCGGCATCCACGGGCACATCGAGCGGCAAGACGGGAATCTCAGCCAGCAATTCCTCGACCTTCTTGTGCAACTTGGCTGATCTTTTCTTGACGCAGCCATATCGCAGTTCCGACGCGACGACGATGCTGGTACACACGGCGGCGTCTCCCACGCGCAGGACAGCGCTTGCGGCTTTCCCGGCCGGATTTCGGATCATGTCGCTGACAATGTTCGTGTCCAGCATGAACCGCATCAAAAAAATTCCTCGGATTTGACAGGCATATCCTCGACTTCGGGAAAGTCTTCTTCGGCACCGGGCGGCGGCTCTTTCGCCCATTGCGCGAGCAGTGCGGTGAGGCCAGGTTTGCGGACCGGCTCGATGATCAGGCGGTCGCCTTCACGGCTGATCAAGACCTTTTCGCCGGGAAGTTCGAACTCGACGGGAATGCGCACCGCCTGGCTGCGATTGTTACGAAACAGCTTCGCCTCCTTCGGCGGGGTTGTTGAATGGCGGTGTTGAGACATGACAACAGCTCCCTTGTATATACTATTTGTATATGCCAGACAGGGCGGCGATGCAATCGCCTTGCACCGCGTTGGCCGGCCGGGAACCATCGTGCACGCCGACGGCATCGGCGCCGCTGCCAAGCTGTCCTGAGACTCTGCTTGAAAGAAAAAACCAGAAATCGCCCACAGCGGGAATATTTCTTCTATCGACAACGTGGAGCGGCCGCTCTGCGTGCCTCGTCGCGCACGATGCCTTGCCGCTATGGTCCGGCATTAAGCTCATGGCATTGGAGCCTGTTTTCATGAAGCGATTTTTGCTTGGCATCGCCACGTTGGCCGGCCTCTTCCTCGCATCCTCCCAAGCCTGGTCGGCCGACAAATTGCTCAATGCTTCCTATGATGTCGGGCGCGAACTGTTTGCGCAGGTCAACAAGGCGTTCGTCGCCGGCCACCCCGGCGTCACCATCGATCAGTCGCATGCCGGAACCTCGGCACAAGCACGCGCCATCGCCGAAGGCCTCGGCGCCGACGTGGTCACGTTCAACCAGGTCATCGACATCGACTTCCTGGTCAAGAAGGGCCTCATCTCCGCCGACTGGCAGAAGGACTTTCCGGACAACGCCTCGCCTTTCTATTCGCTGCCCTCCTTCCTGGTGCGCGCCGGCAATCCGAAGCACATCAAGGATTGGAACGATCTCGTGCGCGACGACGTCCAGGTGATCTTCCCTAATCCGAAAACATCGGGCAATGCGCGCTACACCTATCTCGCGGCCACCGCCTACGCCAAGGAAGCCTTCAAGGGCGACGATGCCAAGGTGAAGGAGTTCGTGACAAAGCTGTTCAACAACGTGCCGGTGTTCGACAGCGGCGGGCGCGCCGCGACCACCACTTTCGTGCAGCGCGAAATCGGCGACGTACTCATCACCTTCGAGTCGGAAACGCGCGGCGTCCGCAAGGAGTATGGCGAGGACAAGTTCGAGCAGGTAACGCCTTCGGTCAGCCTGTTGGCGGAATTTCCGGTGGCGATCGTCGACACGGTTGCAGACGAGCATGGCACGCGCGATCTCGCCAAGACCTATCTCGACTTCCTCTATACACCCGAGGGCCAGGACATCGCCGCCCGCAACGGCCTGCGGGCCCGGGACGCGGCGGTCGCTGCCAAATATAAGGCTGAGTTTCCCGATGTCCGCCTGCTGACGGTGGAGGAGGTCTTCGGCGGCTGGGCCAAGGTCCAGGCCGAGCACTTTGCAGCGGGCGGCCTGCTCGACCAGACTTATGGCAGCCGCTGAGGCGAAATTCCAACTTTGACAGAAGCCGGCTTTGCCGGCTTCTTTGCTTTCGCGCTGCGAAAGGTGATTTCTGGCACTTTCCAGGCGCATTCCGTCCAAAACGTTACAAAGAATCAACGCGTTTGTGCCTACCGTGAGAACGGACGGCTTGTTTTCGCGAACGGCTTCGCGTGATCAAACCGTCATGATTTGCACACAAACAGCCGCCAGACGCAGGTGGTTGGGGCTTCATGGGTTGACTCGGGGCATGCTTACCAAAAAAGGCAAATACGGCCTCAAGGCCCTCGTGCATCTGTCGGGCCTGCCGGTCGGCCAGCTCGCATTCGTCAACGACATTGCGGTCGCCAATAACATCCCCAAGAAATTCCTGGATGCCATCCTGGGCGAGTTGCGTAACGCCGGCTTCGTCCAGAGCCGCAAGGGCAAGGAAGGCGGTTACCGCCTTGCCCGGCCGGCTTCCGAGATCAAGATCGGCCATGTCGTGCGTGTCCTCGACGGGCCGCTGGCGCCGATCCCTTGCGCCAGCCGCACCCAATACCAGCGCTGCGAGGATTGCGACGAGGCGACCTGCCAGGTTCGGCACATGATGCTGGAGGTCCGGCAGGCGATCGCCGAGGTGCTGGACAACCGCAGCCTCGCGGCCATGCGCGACGCCGACAATGACGATTTCCCAGTCGAACTGACGTCGCAAATCTAGCGCGCGAGCAGGCTCAAGGCAGTCGCGACGGTGTCGGCGACCGGACGCGTGCCATCCAGGGCCATTGCCGCCTCGTCCGCCGCTGGCGCCTCGAGCGTGGCGAACTGGCTGTCGACCAGGCTTGCCGGCATGAAATGACCCTTGCGATTGCCGACGCGCTGTTTTGCTGTTGCCGGGTCGATCTCCAGGTAAACGAAAACGATATCCGGGCAAAAGCCGCGCAGGCGATCGCGGTAGCTGCGCTTCAGCGCCGAGCAGGCGGCGACTACACCTTGCCGGCTTGCGACCGACGCGGCCATCCGCTGGCCGATCGCGTCGAGCCAGCCTTCGCGCAGCGCGTCGGTGAGCGGCTGGCCGCTCGCCATGCGCGCGACGTTTTCGGGCGGATGCAGCCTGTCGCCTTCGATAAAGACGGCGCCCAATGCCGCTGCAAGCGCTTCGCTGACAACCGACTTGCCGCAGCCGGCAACGCCCATCACCACGATGGCGGGTACCGTTCGAACAGTGCTCGCCGGCTTATATGCCACGTCTTTACCGGTCATGCAGGTCAGCGGCTTGCCGGCGCGCGGCCATAGAGCAGCAGCATGGCGACGATGACGACGCCGTAGATGATCTGCCGTCCCGCCTCCGGCATCTGCATGACAGAGAGAATGGACTGCAGAAGCGTGATCAGGATTACCCCGGCGACTGTGCCGAGATAGGAGCCGCGCCCACCGAGGATCGACGTGCCGCCGAGCACCACCGCGGCGATCGACGGCAGCAGATAGGCGTCGCCCATCGACTGTGCCGCCTTGGAGGCATAGCCGGCCAACAGCACGCCGCCGAAGGCGGAGAGCCCGCCCGAAACCGCAAAGGCGATCATCACCACGCGCCTTGTATCGATGCCGGAAAGATAGGCTGCGCGCTCGCGATTGCCGATGCCATAGACGGTGCGGCCGAAGCCGGTGCGGGTCAGCACGAACACCATTGCGGCGCCGATCAGCGCCCAGATGAGGACGGCGTTGGGCACGGCAGGAACGGCAAAGCCGGTCGCCAGATAGCGCATCGCACCGGTCGCCGAATCCTGCGGCGAGAAACCGCCCGTGTAGACCACCATCAGCCCCTGCGCGACGGCGTTGGTGGCAAGCGTGATGATCATCGAGGGAATGCGCAGATAGGCGACGCCGATGCCGTTGACGATGCCGATCAGAACACCGCAGAAGATGCCGAACGGAATGGCAAGCGCCACGCCGACCGGGCCGTATGCGGCCGCGGCACAGGCCATCATCGCGCCGGCCGCCACCGACCAGGGCACCGACAGGTCGATCTGGCCGAGCAGGATGACCAGCATCATGCCGGTCGCGATGACGCCGAGAAACGACGCCACCTTGAGCTGCTGCAAAAGGTATTCAGGCGACAGGAAGCTGCGCGAATAGAGGCTGCCGAGGAACAGCAGCAGCACGATACAGGCGAACGCCGTCAGCACCGCCGGGTCGGCGCGGCGGAGGAATTTCGGCATGCGGCCGGCGAGACCACTCACAGTCGTTTCGCTCACAGGAACCACTCCAGCCGGTTGCGGACCCGAAACAGGGCGAAGGCGCCGAGGCTGACCGCGATCAGCAGAATGACGCCCTGGAACAGGGGCTGCCAGAGCGGATCGAAATCGAAGACGAACAGCAGGTCGCCGATGGTGCGGAAGGCAAGCGCGCCGAAGATCGCGCCGATGGCGCTGCCCTTGCCGCCGAACAGCGACACGCCGCCAAGCACGACCGCGGCAATCGAAAACAGCGTATAGGCGTTGCCGCTGGCATAGGCCGCATCACCGGTATAGGTGAAGAACGTCAGGAACAGCCCGCCGATCGCGGCAAGCAGACCGGCAAGCGCATAGGCGGCGAACTTTCCACGCCGGATCGGCACGCCGGACATGTAGGCCGCCATCTCCGAGGAGCCGGCCGCATAGGCGGCGCGGCCGAGCACCGACCGGCTGAACGGCACCCAGACGACAAGCACGACCGCCAGCAGCGCCACCAGGCTCGCCGGCACAATACCAAACAGGCGCCCGGTCAGCGCATCGGCGAGCCCCTCATTGACCGAGCCGCCCGGAAACGGCCGAAGCAGCAGCGCAATGCCGAAATAGACCGCACCGGTGGCGATAGTGGCGACGATCGGCTGCAGGCGTCCATAGATGACGATGGCGCCGTTGATTGCCCCGCACAGCAGCCCGGTGCCGAGCACGGCGATGACGCCGACGGCGGTCTCGATGCCGGTGCCGACGACCAGCCACGACGCCAGGCAGTTGGTCAGGGTGAAGATCATCCCGACCGAGAGATCGATGCCGGCGGTGATCACCACCAGCGTTTGCGCCATGGCGACGAAGGCGAGCAGCACGCCCTTGTTCGAGGCCGTCTGCACGACGTTGGCGGTGAAGCCCGCCGGATGGTTCGAGGTGTAGATGACGAACATGACGACGAAGATGCCGAACGCCAGTAGCGTTCCGCGCTGTTCGGCAAGCCAGTAGCGCCAATCCTTCACGCGTCCGCTCCTTGCTTTGGCATCTCTTCGTGAATGTTGAGCGCGCTGGCGATCAGCGCCCGCTCGGTGATTTCGGCGCCGACCAGTTCGCGCTTGACCGCGCCGTCATAGAGCACCAGCACGCGGTCGCAGCAGCCGATCAGCTCGTCATAGTCGGTCGAATAGAAGAGGATCGCCGCACCCTGGTCGGCAAGCTTGCGCATCAACTGGTAAAGCTCCTGCTTGGTGCCGACATCGATGCCGCGCGTCGGATCGTTGAGCAGGATGATGCGCGGCTGCCGCATCAGCCATTTGGCGATGACGACCTTCTGCTGGTTGCCACCGGATAGCGCGCCGACCGGAATGTCGAGGCCGGCGGTCTTGATCGCCAGGAGACCCACCATATCGTCGATCAGCCGCTGCTCGGCGGCGCGATCGATGATGCCGGCCCTGGACAGCCGGTCGAGGGCAGCGAATGAGAGGTTTTCGCGCACCGTCATCGGCAGCATCAGCCCCTCGGTCTTGCGGTCCTCCGGGATCAGCGCCATGCCGATCCGGTCATCGCGCGCCGCGGCCGGGCTGGCGATCGCCACCGGCCTGCCGTCGATCAGGATCTGGCCCGACAGGCCACGCAGCACACCGAAGAAGGCGAGCAGCAATTCGCGCTGGCCCTGGCCGTCGAGGCCGCCAAGCCCGACCACCTCGCCCGCCCCGACCGATAGCGAGACATCGTGCAGCCGATCCGTCCAGGACAGGCTGCGCGCCTCGAGAACCGGCGTGGCTGCGGCAGCCGCCCGCGCGGGCTTGGGCGGAAAGATGTGGCTGTATTCGCGCCCGATCATCAGCTCGACGACCTCGTTGTCGCTTTTTGTACCGGCCGCGTAGCTGGCGACATTGCGGCCATTGCGGAACACCGTGCACTGGTCGGCCAGCTCGGCGATCTCGTTCATGCGGTGCGATATATAGAGCAGCGCCAGCCCTTCCGAACGCAGCCGCTTCAACACGGCAAAAACCCTGGCGACGTCAGCCGCGGTCAGCGCCGAGGTCGCCTCGTCCAGGATCAGGATGCGTGGCTTGCGCGCCAGTGCCTTGGCGATCTCGACCATCTGCCTTCTTGAAAGAGGAAGATCCTTGACCAGCGCCAGCGGATGGATATCGGAAGCGCCGGCGCGAGCAAGGGCTTCTTCGGCGATGCGGCGCTGCGCCTTGCGGTCGATCATGCCGAAACGCTTCGGCGGATCGGAAATGACGATGTTGTCGGCAACGCTGAGTTCGGGGACGAGCGACAGCTCCTGGAAGATGCAGACGATGCCGGCCTGGTTGGCGGCGGCCGGCGAAGCGAAGGTAACTTCGCTTCCGTCCAGCATCATGCGGCCCTCGTCGGGCGCAACAACCCCCGCCATGACCTTGATCAGCGTCGATTTGCCGGCGCCGTTCTCGCCGAGAATGGCGTGGATGCTGCCTGGAGTGACCGACAGTTCGGCCTTCTCCAGCGCCCGCACGCCGCCATAGCGCTTGGATATGCCTTCCATGCGGAAGAGCGGAACCGCACCGTCCATCGGCCCTCCCCAGGCGCTTGGCAATCAGGATGTCGAGCGCCGACGCCGCGGGATCTCCCGCGGCGTCGGGCTGTCGGAGTTTACTGGTTTTCCTTGCTCTGGCCCATGATTTCCTGCGCCGTGAAATTGATGCCGCAGGTCGGGAAGGAATTGCCGACGAAGAAATTGTCGGATTGGTCGGGGAAGTAGTCCTGGCCTGCCTTGAAGTTCGGATCCTCGACGATCGCCAGCGGCAGCTTGACCGCTTGCGGCACGACCTGGCCTTCAAGTGCTGCAATCGCCGTCTTGATGGCAACCGCGACCTGCGCCGGGCCGGTACCGGCCGACGAGCATTTCAGGCCGTCAGCGGCGAACTTGGCGCAGAATTTGCGGAAGCCGTTCTCCGTCTCGCCGCCGAACGGCACGAACGGATGCTTGGCATCGATCATCGCCTGCACGATGCCGGTATCGCCGCCCTGTCCGGTAATGCCGTCGAAGGGGCCGTTGGTGGCAATGGCATCGGCCGTAGCCTTTTGCGCAACGCCGTCATCCCACTTGCCGACGACCTCGGTGACGTCCCATTTCTTGCCGGAAGCGTCGAGAACCTCGTGGATGCCGTTGTGGCGATCGGTGTCGACGGACGTGCCGGCGACGCCGCGCACTTCCAGCACCTTGCCGCCGTTCGGCACGTGCTTGACCAGCCAGTTGGCCCACAATTCGCCAAGGCCCTTCTGGTCGACATTGACGTTGATGGCATCCTTGGTGTCGAGGATGTTGTCGAAAGCGACCAGCACCACACCGGCTTCCTTGGCCCGCTTGATGACCGGGCCGAACGCGGTCGGGTTCTGGGCGTTGACGACAATCGCGTCATAGCCGGAATCGATGAAATTATTGATTGCCGAAATCTGCGCCGGCACGTCCTCGCCGGTCGAGACCACTTTGAATTCCTTGAGCTTGGCCGCGACCGCCGGCTGCGCTGCATAGGCCTTCGCCGTCTGCACCATCTGGATGCGCCATGTGTTGGCGATATAGCCGTTGGCCAGAGCGATGCGGTACGGGCCATCTTTCTTGGGGAACTTGAAGAACTGCGTATCGGCCGACCAGGGCGCGAAGCAGTCAGGCTCGGCCGATGGCCCCTTGACGATTTCAGGATCGGCGATCGCCGACGAGCTCAGCATGACGAAAGCAGTGGCGGCAACGATACCGCCAACGAGTGACTTGATCATCGATATTCCTCCCAGTTGCAGTTTTGTTTATTGTTACGCCGATGAATTTGCGCGTTTCCGGCCCGGCACCTCCCGCCGTGCCCGTCGCGCGTTCAGGTGGCCGAATGCCGACCCGATCCCCTCCTTTGCTGCCCGGCTAGTCCCGCAAAAACTATCATATTATGCATAATAAACAAGCATGAGCTGTCGCTTATGTATAATAAACAGCCCCCCATCTTCTGAGCGAAGTACCGCCCGGCGATAACTGGTAGCGCTACCATGACGTAGTGTAAAGCGCCATTGCGTTGAAGCGCGCTTCAGCGCGCCGTGCTTTCACGCCGCTTGAGTTCGAAGCCGAGGTCGACGACCCGCTGTTCCGGCCTGTTGCCCTCGATCGCCGCAAGCGCCATGGCGACCGCCCGCCGGCCGATCTCGTAACGATAGGTCCGAACGCTGGTGACCGACGGAAACGCCACCTCCATCATGTCGAGATCGTTGAAGCCGACGATGCCGATCGTCTTCGGCACGGCGATCGAAGCGCGATGGCATTCGAACAGCACCCCGAGGGCGATATCGTCATTGTTGCAGAACACCCCATCGAGGCTCGGCACCTTGGCCAGCGCGTCGCGGAACAATTCGCGACCGAGGGTGACGCTGGAGGGCACCGGCGTCGTGGTGGTGAGCCTCGGATCGAACAGGCCGGCCGCCTCCATCGCCGCGCGATAGCCGGCCAAGCGCCGCTGCGAACGCGGATCCATGCGCGCGCCGATGAAGCCTATCCGGCGATAGCCTGCCTCGATCAGATGTTCCGCAGCCGCCCTGCCGCCCTCGAAATGTGAGAAACCAACCATCATGTCGACCGGATCGGGCCCGGTCTCCATCACCTGCACCACCGGACAGCCCGCCGTTTCCAGCAGTTTTCGCGAGGCCGGCGTCTGGTCGATGCCGGCCACGATCAGCGCCGCCGGGCGTTGCGGGCCAAACACCTGCAGCAGCCGCTCTTCCTCGAGGCCGGAATAGTGGGTGTTGCCAAGCTGGATCCGGAAAGGGCCGTCCGACAGGCTGTCGTAGATGCCGCGCACCACTTCGGCAAAGACGTTGTTGGTAAGCGACGGCACCAGAACGCCAAAGACCTCGGCGCGCGCCGAAGCCAGCGCCCGCGCATTCGGGTCGGGCACATAGCCGAGCTCGTTCACGGCCGACTCGATCTGGCGGCGCAGATCTTCCGAGACACGCCCCGGCTCACGCAATGCGCGCGATACGGTAATGGCGCCGACGCCGGCCTTGCGGGCGACGTCGGCGATGGTCGGGCGGCCGCCGCCGCGGCGTGAGCGCGGCTTGATCACCGTACTCGTCCGGACGCCGGGCAACCGCCCACACGCGACCGTGAAACGATGTTCAGCGTTTTTGAAACTGCTGCCATGCCAAACTGGCCCGTTGCCACACCTTGTCTGGCGTCGCGCAGCCTTCGGCTGTTGTCAAGCGACGGCCGGAGAGACTGTATCCGTACCGCTGTGCTTCAGGCCGCCACAGCAGCGCTGCGCCGGGCCTTCCACAGCAGCAGCACCATGGCCAAAATATTCAGCAGGTTCCAGGCAATGCCGTTGAGGAACGCGGCGGCATAGGAGCCGGTCAGGTCGTAGATCCAGCCCGACATCCAGCCGCCGATCGCCATGCCGAAGATGGTCGCCATCATGACGATGCCGACGCGCTGGCCAGCTTCCTTGGCTGGCATATATTCGCGCACGATGATCGCATAACAGGGCACGATGCCGCCTTGGGACAGGCCGAAAACCAGCGAGACGACATAAAGCGAGGCAAGCCCGTCGAACGGGATATAGAACAACAGCGACAGGCATTGCAGCACCGAGCCGATCAGCAGGGTTTTCACACCGCCGATGCGATCGGCAAGGAAACCCGAGCCAAGCCGGCTGACGACGCCCGCCGCCAGCATGATCGACAGCATATCGGCGCCATGCGCCACGCCGTAGCCGAGATCCATGCAATAGGCGACGATATGGACTTGCGGCATCGACATCGCCACGCAGCAGCCGAGCCCGGCCACGATGAGCAGCGCCTGCAAGGCCGCCGGCGACAGGGAGATCGGCTGGACCACGCGGCTGCCCGGCGATCCCGGAGCCGCCTGGGGCGGTGCGCCGCGCCGGAGCAGCAGGATCAAGGGCACCATGGTGACCAGGCAGACGACGCCGATCGCGGCATAGGTGAAGCGCCAGCCTTGCGCCTGCATGACATAGGGCATCGCCGTCGGCCAGATCGCTCCGGCGAGATAGTTGCCGGATGCCGCAGCCGTCACCGCGACGCCGCGGCGCCGGTTGAACCAGTGCGAGATGTCGGCGATCAACGGCCCGAAGATCGCCGACGAGCCAACGCCGATCAACAGGCCCTGGACGAGGGTGAACTGCAGGATCGAACTGGTCAGCGACGCCAGCAGGAAGCCGGCGCCAAGTGTAATCGCAGCAATCAGCGCCGGGATCCAATACCCCATGCGGTCGATGGCGCGGCCGAACAGCACATTGCCGGCGGCAAAGCCGACCATGGTCGCGGTGTAGGGCATCGAGGCAGCGGCGCGATCGACGCCGAATTCTGCCTGCACGGCAGGCAGCACCACGACCACCGCCCACATGCCGACCCCGCCTATGGTTGCCAGCAGCATCGAGATGCCGAGCCGTATCCAGGCATAGGCACTGTCGATGCCTGAACTTCCTGCCTGGCTTGAGACGATTGGGGTCAAGAGCGTTTCCTGTCCGCAGTTCTTGAATCGGCGGTTCTGACCACTATCGGCGCATTCGCATCGCCGAGCAGCGCCACGACAGGCAAATCCGTGGCTCCAGGGATTCGGGCCGAAGTGGAACAGGGGTGCGCCATAAGGCGTTTTCCGGCAACGACCTAGTGGAAGGAGTTTGCCATGACCGCGCAACGGAAATGGTCCGCCGACGTCACCGGGCACAGCGACGCGCTGGACCTCGAGGAACACATCTTCGAATCCCACGATCCCAAGAAGATCGCCGCCTCTTTGAAGCGATCGGCCGAGCACAGCGACCGACGCAAGGCAGGGCCGTTTCAATCCGCCATGTCGATGCTGAATTTCTACATCAACCGCGCCGGCAAGAACCTGCCGGCGGCGCAGAAGAAAGTGCTGGAGGACGCCAAAGACGAGCTGCGCGCCCTTTTTGGCCGCCCAAAGGAAGATTAGGGTCGGTCTCCATTAATTGGTTCTGCCAAATTCGGCTGAACTGGACCTAGTGACAGGGCCTCTTTGTCGCCAGTCTGCAGGCTCGGCTTGTATTCCCAAGCCCGCAAAAGCCTGGCGTCATGACGGTCAAGATCGGCATCAATCCCATCACCTGGAGCAATGACGACGTTCCGGCGCTTGGCGGGGATACGTCCTTGGAGACCTGCCTGTCGGAAACGGCGCTGGCCGGCTACCGCGGCACCGAACTCGGCGGCAAATTTCCGCGCCAGGCTGAAGTGCTTGGGCCGCTCCTGTCTTCCTATGGCCTGGAACTCGTCTCCGGCTGGTATGATGGCCGCATTCTCGACCGCACGGTCGACGAGGAATTCGCGGCGATCACCCCACATCTTCAGCTGTTGCGCGACCTTGGCGCCAGGATCGTCGTCTACGCCGACACCTCGCGCGGTCGCCATGACGGCATTTTCGCACCGATCTCCGAGCGTCCGCGCCTCGCCGACAGGGACTGGCCGTCCTATGGCGAGAAACTGACCGCCCTCGCCGACCGCATGGCCGCATTCGGGGTCGGCATGGCCTTCCACCACCACATGGGCACCATCGTCGAGACGGACGATGAAGTCGACAGGCTGATGGCGGCGACGGGCCGAAGCGTCGGCCTTTTGTTCGATACCGGCCACTGCCTGTTTTCGGGCGGCGACCCGCAATCGCTGCTGCAACGGCATCTCGACCGTATCGTGCATTTCCATTGCAAGGATGTTCGCAGGGCGATGCTGGAACGGGCACGCCGCGAGGACATGAGCTTCATGGCGGCGGTAATGGACGGCATTTTTACCGTGCCCGGCGACGGCTCGGTCGATTTCCTGTCATTGCTGAAGCCCCTCGCCGCGCGCGGCTATGAAGGTTGGCTCGTTGTCGAGGCCGAGCAGGATCCGGCCAAGGCGCATCCGCTGACCTATGCCAGCAAGGGCTATTTCTCGCTGCTCGCCACCGCCCGCGAGGCCGGCTTCGAAGTGGCGACGCGGCAGGCAAACTGACCGGCCCGCATTTGCGAGCCGGGGGACACGATGGGCGCGCGCCGCGATGGGGTTAGCGACGCGAAAGCGCCCGGCGATCCGCGCCGCCTTGCTCCCTGCGCGGCGCGGATCGCAGAATCCCGGCTCTGGATTGCAAACCCCGACTTTCAAGCTTGAGGCCGACCGGAAGCCGTGCCTTGATGCAACCGAGGAGGAGCGATATGGCTTTCGAAGCTGCGCTTGGCATGGAACGGCTTTGCACCATCCGCGAGATTGCCGAGAAGGCGGAACTTGGCGCCGCCACCGTGCATCGCGCGCTGAAGAACAGCCGCGAGATCCGTCCCGAAACCAGGCGGCTGGTGCTCGACACCGTCTGCCGGCTCAACGAGGAAAAGATCGCCCGCGCCGCCCGGTTCGTCGGGGGATAGTGCCTTGCCCGACCACATGCGCCTCTCCCTCGACATCATGTCGGTCGACCGCGCCTCGGAAGAACCGATGCATCGGCAGATCTACGGCGCCTTGCGACGCTTCATCCTTGACGGCCAGATCCCGCAGAACACGCTGCTGCCGTCGACGCGCTCGCTGGCCGAAGATCTGAAAGTCGGGCGCAACACCGTCATCGCCGCCTACGACCAGCTCCTTGCCGAAGGTTTCATCGAGGCGCGTGCCGGATCGGGCACCTGGGTGGCGCCGATCCAGCAGAACCGCCCCTTAGCATCCCTGCGCGCCGGACTGGCAGCGCCGCAAAAGCTGTCGCGGCGTGGCCAGACCATCGTCAACGGCCCGCAACCGCCACGCAATGCCGGCGTCATCAATTTCCATCCCGGTGTGCCTGAAACGGCATCGTTTCCGTTCACCATCTGGTCAAGCCTTCTGGTGCGCAATGCACGCAGCCGCGACGATAGTCTGCTTGGTTATCTCTCCTTTGCCGGTCACCCCGGCCTGCGCCAGGCCATTGCCTCGACCATCGGCCTGTCGCGCGGCATCAGTTGCACCGCCGACCAGGTGATCATCGTCACCGGTGCGCAGGCAGCGCTCGATCTGGTCTCGCGCGTGCTGATGGACGAAGGCGACCATGTCTGGATGGAAGAGCCCGGCTATCTCGGCGCCAAAAGCGCCTTTCTCGCCAGCGGCGCCAAGCTGGCACCGTTGAAGGTCGACCGGCGCGGCTGGCATCTTGCCGATCCGGAGCTGCCGCCGCCGCGGCTGATCTATGTGACGCCATCCTGCCAATGGCCGTTCGGCACAATCATGCGTATCGAGGAGCGATTGCAGTTGCTCGACATCGCGGAACGCAATGGCGCCTGGATCGTCGAGGATGACTATGATGGCGAATACCGGTTCCGCGGCCGGCCGGTGCCGGCCCTGCGCGGGCTCGATCATGCCGACCGCGTCGTCTATATCGGCAGCTTCGGCAAGACGCTGATTCCGGCGCTGCGCATCGGTTATCTGATCGTGCCGCGCGAATTGTCGGTTCCGTTCGACCGGGCGGTGAGCATCACCGGCCAGTTCGCGCCGCTGATCCTGCAGGCAACGGTCAACGACTTCATCATGCAGGGCTATTTCGCCACGCACCTCAAGCGCATGCGCCGGCTCTACGCGCGCCGGCAGGCGAACTTCGTCAAGCTGTGCCAGGAGCATCTGACCGAATGGCTGACCGTGACGGAAAACGATTCCGGCATGCAGCTGCTGGCGAGCTTCGTCAGGCCCTATAAGGACAGCGACGTGGTCGCCGCCGCCCTCAAGGAGGGGCTCGACGTTCAGGGCATCTCCATCAACTACCACTCTACTGAACCCGAGCACGGCCTGCTGCTCGGCTACGCTGCAATGGACGAACGTCAGATCCTGCGCGCCGTGCTGGCGCTGCGCGCCGCGTTCCTAAGATTGGATAGAAGCTAGAGCCGGCTCTCCATCTCGTTCACCGCGGGGTTGAATCGGTCGTCCGCAGTGATTAGGAATATGGGACGTCGGTCCTTGTTTTTCGGCGTTCGCGCAAAGCGCGCTTCCCGAGGCCGAACCTCCCCGAAAACCAGAAGCATGCCCACCGCCGGTATGGGTGGCGGCGCATTCATCTGAACCATGAGGATTGCCATGAGAACCGCATCCTGTGCCTGCGGGCAACTGAGGATCTCCTGTAACGGAGAGCCACAGCTTGTCGCACAGTGCCACTGCCTCGACTGCCAGAAACGGACCGGCAGCACATAGGGCGTCGCCTCCTTCTTTGCGCGCGACAAGGTAGAAGCCAGAGGCGACGCCAGGACCTACAGGCGGTCAGCTCGGAGCGGCCACCACGTCACTTTCCATTTCTGCCCGGGCTGCGGCTCGAGCGTCTTCTGGGAGCCCGAGCGAAAGCCTGAATGGATCGCCGTCGCGGTCGGCTGCTTCGCCGATCCCGCCTTTCCGGCCCCGGCGCATGTTGGGTGGGAAGAACGGCGTCATCCCTGGGTTTCCGGTTAGCGACGCCAACCCGCCAGCGCAGCGCTTTACCTTACTGGTTGATCTCGGGTTCAACGAGCTTCGCCAGATTTCGCAGCGACTCCTGCCAGCCGAGATAGCAGGCCTCAACCGGGATGGCGTCTGGGATACCTGCCTGCGTGATATTCACTTCGGTGCCGACCGACACTTTCTTCAATGTCACGGTCACCTCGATCTCGCCGGCCAGGTTGGGGTCGTCGAACCGGTCGGTGTAACGCAGTCGCTCATTGGGCACGAGCTCGACATATTCGCCGCCGAACGAGTGGCTGTCGCCGGTGGTGAAGTTGCGGAAGGACATTTTGAACGCACCGCCGACTTTCGCCTCGAAGTGATGAACCGTGCAGGTGAAGCCGTTCGGCGGAAGCCATTTCGCAAGTGCATCCGCTTCAAGGAACGCGCGGTAGACTTTCTCCGGGCTGGTTGTCAGAACGCGGTGCAGCCGTACGGTGCCGGGCATATCGTTAATCCTCCGTGTTGGTGATCGATGCCCCCTAGGACGAGCGGAGCCCGGCCTATCCGACACGGGCCCGCGGATTTTTTGGCGGCCG
Source organism: Mesorhizobium sp. M1169 (assembly GCF_040318345.1). NCBI lineage: Bacteria > Pseudomonadati > Pseudomonadota > Alphaproteobacteria > Hyphomicrobiales > Phyllobacteriaceae > Mesorhizobium > Mesorhizobium sp. M1169. The sequence continues at coordinate 54,803 of NZ_JAMYME010000016.1, forward strand.
GTTATGCCGGCCGGAATCCTCGGCCGGCCACCGGACAAGGATCTCGACCGCAGGGTAGCAAACCGCGCCGGATCTGGTCTAGTTCACACTGTCGAACTTCTGCAGATCAACCGGTGCCGCCTTGCGCAATTCGATATCATCGAGCGAAGCATTCTCCAGCGCCACCCGCGCCGCCGCATCGATGTTGTGGATCATGTCCTGAATGTCGGTATCGCTGTGCGCCGGGTTCATGGCGACCATCACGGTGCGGTTGAGGATGTCGAGCGAGCGCTTGCCGAGGTCGTCGGGATAATCCAGCCGCAGGCCCTGGTTCTCGGGCAGTGCGTAAGGATTGAGCGCCGGGTGATGCGCCCCTTCATGCATCAGCACCTGGTCCCACTGGGTGAAATTGTGACGGCCGGTCTTGCCGGCAACGACGCCCGGAATGGTCTTCGAAAAAGTCTGCGCCGCCTGCTCGCTCGGCAGCAGGTACATCACCTGTGCGGCACAATCGTCGTCCGCGCTGTTCATCGGCGACGGCGTCAGCCCAAGATTGCTAAGGTGGTGGGTACCGGCCAGCACCGTCTTCTTCTCGGCTCGCATCGCCTCGATGATGCCGTCCAGCCGGTCGAGTTGGACGTTGAGCATCGCCCCCATCAGTTCGGAAGCACGCGCGCCGATGCCGGCGAAGGGTTTGATGCTGTCGCTTCTGCCCTGCCAGTAGAAATGGCAAGGGTCGATTGCGCAGCGCGCCCGTTCCGCCACTTTCGGGTCGCTGGTGGCGATGCCGCCGCCCTCGCCCGAGGTCATATTCTTGAAATAGTTGAAGGAATAAGCGCCGGCATGGCCGATCGAGCCGAGCTTGCGGCCCTCATAGCCGCCGCCGATGCCTTGGCAGACATCCTCCAGCACCAGCAAGCCGCGCTTGGCAGCAATGTCCATGATCGCATTCATGTTGCAGGCCGCGCCCCACATATGCACCGGGATGACCGCCCTGGTGCGCGGCCCGATGGCATCGCGCAGGGCGATGGGATCGATGGTCAGGCTCTCGTCGATGTCGACGATGACGGGAATGGCGCCGACCGACAGCACCGCGGTCGCGGTCGCCATATAGGTGTGCGCCGGCACCAGCACTTCGTCCCCCGGGCCGATGCCGAGGCCGATCAGGCCGGCGGCGAGCCCATAGGTGCCGCTGGCGGCCAGCGCGAAATGCTCGACGCCAAGATGCTGCGCATAGCGGGCCTCGAAACGGTCGCATTCGCTGTCCCTGCCGTAACGAAACAGCGCGCCCGAGCGGATCACCCTGGCAATGGCTTCGATTTCCTCTTCGCCGGCGGTGTACATGACAGGCCTCCAGTCACTTGATAGTGTGGGTCACTTGATAATGTGGTCGCTTGATGGTGTGGACAGCTGTAGGCTTGTCGGCACGGTTTGAAAGAACCACTCCGCCGCTATTCGACCAAGCCATCTGCGCCCGGAAGACGGTTCCTATGACTGGTTTTGAACCGTGATTGGGGAAATCGGCAGCTAAGTGTCTCAGCCGGCAGGCAAATCGTACCCATCCGAATTCGCCAAAGTGGCCCTGTCGGAAAGGCAGGTTTCGGCGTTCCATTCCGGCCAGTTGGGCAAACGGTTGGTTCCATGAAATACGGGACACACTTTGGAAGACCCTGGAAACCGGCGTGCCGGCGGAAAGGCGGCCGTTCGTGAACGCCGCCGGCTCCGGAAAACGGATCGTACTCCACGAGGACGATGTCGGCATGTGCCACGGCGCCAACAGCGCCTTCCTCGAATTGAGCGGGCTGGGTGTCTGCAGTTCCGGCGCGGTGATGGTGCCGTGCCCGTGGTTCCTCGAAATGGCCGAAAGCGCCGCCGCCAACCCTGGCCTCGACCTCGGCGTCCACCTTACGCTGAACAGCGAGAAGCAGCACTACAAATGGCGGCCGTTGACCGCGCCGTCGCGGGCGGCCGGCTTGACCGACGAGTTCGGCTTCTTGTGGCCGGATGTGGCGACCACGCGCCGCAAGGCGGTGCCGCAGGCGGTCGAGGCCGAGCTTCGCGCCCAGATCGACACCGCCTATCGCGCCGGCATCGACGTCACCCATCTCGACGCGCATATGGGAGCGGCATTGTCGCCGGAATTCTGCAACATCTACATCAAGCTCGGGCTCGAATATCAACTGCCCGTGCTGCTGACCAAGACGCTGTCCGCCTATTCCCCCAACGACAATCTGGTCGGCGTCACCGAGGAGGCGTTCCAGCGCGGCGTGGCGCTGGCCCGTGCCGGCGGCTTTGCCATTTTCGACGCCGCCATCCAGACGACCTGGGGCCGGCCGCGTTCCAGGCCGATCGAGCCGGCTTACAAAGCGCTCATCGACGGTGTGCGCGACGGCCTGACCTTCTTTTGCCTGCATTGCAACGCGCCCGGTGAACTCGAGCTGATCGAGCCGCGCTCCGCCTACATCCGCACCGAAGAGTACGAACTGTTCCGCGACCAGGGCTTTCGCGACTGGCTCGCCGCACAGCCGATCGACGTCATCGGCATGAAGCCGTTGCGCGAGGAGCTTCGCGTAGCGCTCTCGGCCGGGCGATTATCAACAACAGCCCGCGGCAACACCACGGGCGAGCAGCGATTGGCGTCGGCAAAGGCCCGCAAAGCGGCCACCCGATCCGCGACGTGAGCCGATCGTCGCGGCCGGAAAACGGCGCCAGAGGGATTGGAACTGCAACGACAAATGGGAGAATAAGATGAAAACTCTTCTGAAAGTGGCATTGGGCGCCTTCGTTTCGGCGGGCCTGATGACAGGTATTGCGCATGCCGCGGGCCTCAAGGATCCGAAGGACGTCCGCATCACCTTCGTGGTGCATGGGTCGGCGTCCGATCCCTATTGGTCGGTGGTCAAGCGCGGCGTCGATGACGCGGCCGCCCTTACCGGCGCCAAGGTCGAATATTACGCACCGCAGGTCTTCGACGTGGTCGAGCAGGCCCGGCTTCTCGACGCCGCTATCGCCACCAAGCCGGACGGTATCGCCGTCTCCATCGCCGACGCCAATGCGCTCGGCAAATCGGTCAAATCCGGGCTTGCCGCCAATATTCCCATGGTGGTTCTGGATTCCGGCGAAAAGGAAGGCGCCGAGCTCGGCACGACGCTCTATGTCGGCACCGTTTCCGAATATGATTCCGGCAAGAAGGCCGGCGAGCGGCTGGCCAAGGAAGGCACGCTCAAGGTCGTCTGCATCAACCACGAGGTCGGCAATGTCAGCCTCGACCAGCGCTGCCAGGGCCTCAATGACGGGCTGAAGCCCTCCGGCGGCGGCACCGAGGTTCTGGCCGTGGCGCCCGATCCCGCAGACATCCAGCGCCGCACGGAAGCCTATCTGTCGGCGCATCCCGACACGCAGGCCGTCTTTGCGCTCGGCGCCACCGCCGCCAACCCGCTGATCCCGATGTTCCGCGGCAAGGAACTGTTCGGCAAGCTCAAGCTCTACACATTCGACATCAGCCCGGAGGTCCTCGATTCGGTCGTGGCCGGCGAAATGGGCTTCGGCATGGATGCCCAGCAATATCTGATGGGCTATCTGCCGGTGATCTATCTGGTCGAGCAGGCGACGCACGGCTTCTGGCCGCAGAACAACGCCTATACCGGACCGCTGTTCATCGACTCGCCGGAAAAAGCCAAGGCGATCCTGGCGCTCGCCAAAGAGGGCATCCGCTAGGCAAGCGCTCCGACGGAACGGGAGAATGCGCCAAGCGCTCTCCCGTTCCTTCGAAGATTGCGATTTGAGCGATTGGAGAGCCTAATGGCGGTCGTGGAAGACAAGGCTATATCTCCGGGCGAACTGAAGGCGACCGACCGCTTCGGCATGACGTCGAAGCGGGCCGCCGGCGCCGACGAGCGGCTAGCCAGCACCGGCAAGCTGACCCAGTGGCTGCGCCGGCCGGAAGCCGGTGCCGCCGGTGGGCTGCTTGCGACGATCATCATCTTTGCGCTGCTGCCGGGCGCGGCAAACCTCTATTCGCTGCAGGGATCGATGACATTCCTGACGCTGTCGGCGGAGCTCGGCATCGTCGCCACCGCGGCAGCACTCCTCATCATCGCCGGCGAGTTCGATCTTTCGGTCGGCTCCATGGTCGGCTTTGCCGGTGTCGTCATCGGGCTGACGGTGAAGTACTGGGGCCTGCCGCTATGGGGCGGCATCGCCTGTGCCTTCGCCGTTGCCATCCTCACCGGCTATCTCAACGGCCTGATCGTGGTGAAGACTCGCCTGCCCTCCTTCATCGTCACGCTCGCCACCCTCTATATCCTGCGCGGACTTTCGATCGGCATCACCCGCGCCGTCACCGGCCGCACGCAGATCCCCTACATACTCGAAGGCGCACCGGATCCGGCGACGGCCGGCATTTTCAACGGCCATCTGCTCACCGGCCTGTTCCACTGGATGGGCGCGCAAGGCTGGATAGCCACCCGCAGCGACGGCATTCCCTTCGTCGCCGGCATTCCGATGTCGATCGTCTGGTGGCTCGGCCTGACGGCGCTGGCCGGCTACGTGCTTACCCAGACGAAATACGGCAACTGGATCTTCGCCACCGGCGGCGACCTGATCGCAGCCCGCAACGTCGGCGTGCCGGTCGATCGCGTCAAGATCAGCCTGTTCGTCTACACCGCCTGCGCGGCGACGCTGCTTGCCACCATCCAGGTGATGGAGGCGGGCTCCGCCGACACCACGCGCGGCCTGCTCAAGGAATTCGAGGCGATCATCGCCGCCGTCATCGGCGGCGTGCTGCTCACCGGCGGCTACGGCACCGTCTATGGCGTGCTGTTCGGCGCGCTGATCTTCGGGCTGGTGCAGATGGGCATCTTCTACACCGGCATCGACACCGACTGGTTCAAGGTCTTCCTCGGCATCGTCATCCTGATGGCCGTGCTGGTCAACAACTACATCAGGCTGAAGGCGCTCGGCCGCGGAGGTGGCAAATGACCGAGCCGGCCCAAATGACCGAACCGGCAATGGAACTGCGCGGCGTCAGCGTCAATTTCGGCTCGGTGCGCGCCCTCCAGGACATCGACATCAAGGTCTATCCGGGCGAGGTCCACTGCCTGCTCGGCGATAACGGCGCCGGCAAGTCGACGCTGATCAAGGTTTTGTCCGGCGTCTATCGGCCGAGCAAGGGCGAAATCCTGGTCGACGGCAAGCCGGTCACCTTCCGCAGCCCGCGCGACGCGCAGGAGCTCGGCGTGGCAACGGTGTTCCAGGACCTCGGCATGATCTCGCTGATGTCGATCACCCGTAACTTCTTCCTCGGCCGCGAGCCGACCAAAAGCAGCCTGCCCTTCTCGCGCATCGACAAGGAGCGCGCCAACACCATCGCCAGGCAGGCGATGGCCGATATCGGCATCGACGTGCGCGATCCGACGCAGGCCGTCGGCACGCTGTCGGGCGGCGAGCGCCAGTCGGTGGCGATCGCCCGCGCCGTGCATTTTGGCGCGCGCGTGCTGATCCTCGACGAGCCGACTTCCGCACTCGGCGTCCACCAGGCGGCGATGGTGCTGAAGTTCATCATCGAAGCACGCATGCGGGGTTTGGCCGTGATCTTCATCAGCCACAACATCCACCATGCCTATCCGGTCGGCGACACCTTCACGCTGCTCAACCGCGGCCGCAATCGCGGCACCTACGCCAAGTCCGAGATTTCGCGCGACGAGGTCATCTCGATCATGTCGGGCGGCGAGGATCTGAAAGCGGTCGAGGCGGAGATTGCCGGCCTGCTCGCCCAGATCGGCAACCGGCCGCCTGCGGCGCCTTGAGCTGACAATCGGACATTGCGGGGAATGATCCAATGAGCAGGATACGCGTCGGGGTCGTCGGCGCCGGCATGATCTCGCAGGTCGAGCACATCCCCAATCTGCTGCGCCTCGGTGAATTGTTCGAGCTGGTCGGCGTCGCCGATCCCTCCAGGATTTCGCGGCAGTTCGTCACCGACACCCATGGCATTGCCAATTTCGAAACGATCGACCAGCTCTTCGACCAGCGCCTCGACGCGGTGGTGATCGGCTCGCCGGACCCGCTGCATCACGAACAGGTGCTGGCGGCGCTGGCGGTTGGCCTGCATGTCTTTTGCGAAAAGCCGCTCTGCTATTCGCTGGCGGAAATCCTGGAGATCGTTGCCGCGCGCGATGCCGCCAGGAAAATCGTTCAGGTCGGCTATATGAAGCGCTTCGATCCGAATTACCGGCTGGCGCTCGCTTCGCTGCCTGGAACATCGAGCAGGCTGCGCGCGGTCTCGGTGGAGGTAAACGATCCCGACGCCTGGCCGTTCATTGCCCATCAGCCCTACAGGCGCGGTACCGATATCCCACAAGACATGGTCGCCACTGTCGCCGCAAAGCAGAAGCGCCAGGTCGAAGAGGCCGTCGGCGTGCATCTGACCGATCTCGCTTTCCGTGGATTTACCGGCGCTTACAGCTCGGCCTTGATTCACGATGTCAATGCCGTCCATGGCCTGCTCGATGCGCTCGGCGTGCCGGACGGCGAGGTCGTCGGCGCGCAGATCTTTGCCAATGGCGACGGCGGCCACGGCGCCGTCAGGCTGCTGGACGGGCAGGCACTGTGGACCATGACGCATCTCACCGTGCCCAAGCTCGCCGACTACAAGGAGCGGATCACGCTGTTCTTCGACGATGCCAGCCTCGAGCTCGAATTCCCCTCGCCCTGGCTCAACCATCATCCGACCCGGCTGACGGTGACGACCTCGGACGGTCACACGCTGTCGAAGAAAGATTTGCGGGCCGGTTACGCCGAAGCCTTCGTCGAGGAGATGCGTGGCTTCTGGGCGGCGATCGTCAATGGCGATGCCGTCGTCAACCCGCCCGAACACGCCGCCCGCGACCAGGCGCTGCTGATCGGGCTGACCCGGCGGCATCTGGCCTCATAAGATCGTCGGCTTTCAGATCTTGGCGGCGCGCAGTTCATCACGCATGCCGCGCATGCCGATCACTTCGATGTCGAACTCGCTGATCCACGCCTTGACGCGCGCCGTCTTGAACAACGCGTATTCCTCGGTCCGCAGATGGGCATCCGGAGGATTGATCGCCTCGAAATCGCCTACCGTGTTGAAATGCAGCGACAGGAAACTCAACCCCTCCGGGATTCTGGCAAACATCGCGTGGTAGGCCGTCTGCGCATCCGTCTTGCGCGCCCAAGGCGTTTCCAGAACGATGTCGAACACCGGTTCGCCTGCCGCTTGCGCCCTTACGATTTCGGCATCGTAGCGGGCAATGTCCAGCTCACCGGCATAGCTCGCCGGGTTGTAGCCCGACAGGTCCTTCACCAGCAGCGCCGGCAGCCGGTATTCCCGGCCGAGCTTGCGATAGATGGCGATGAATTCCGGCATCTGCGCCGTGCCCATGTGAGCGTCGAGATGGGTGATGTCGATGCCGGCAGCGATGGCGCATTCGATCTGCGCACGCAGTTCCGCTTCCACCGCATCGGGATGGGCTTTGCGCGCCTGCGGTACGGTCGGCCAGAAATAGCCGAACTCGTCAGTCATCGCAGCCGATTTGGGCGGGTTGGTCAGCGGACGCCAGCGATACGGCTTCTGCTCGCTGGTCAGCGTCAAGTGCACGCCGAGGTCGAAATCGGGATTGGCGACGGCGATCTGAGCGGCTTCCGGGAACCACGGGCATGGCGCCATCACCGAACCGGAACTGCATGTGCCGAACTTCGACAGTTCGAAAAACGCGACATTTGCGCCATGGCTCATGCCGACGTCGTCCTCGTGGATGACGACACGCTTCCTTGCGGTCTTTACGGTCATTTCCTGCTCCTGAACTGCTGCATTGTCATCTCACCCGACACGGGCAACGAGGTCGGTCAATTCGTCGAGCTCGATCTCGTCACGCCGGAACCGGCCCGCCACGCGCCCCTGCGCCAGAACCACCAGATCGTCGGCCACCGAGAGCGCGTGACGGAAATTGTGGGTGATCAGGATGACCGCCTGGCCCTGCTCGCGTGCCCTGAGAATGTGCTCGAGCACCCGGCCTGCCTGACGCACGGCCAGAGCCGACGTAGGCTCATCCAGCACAAGCAGCGACGATCCGAAGAACATGGCTCTTGCGATTGCCAGGGACTGGCGTTCGCCGCCGGAGATGTTGACGCCGCGTTCGTCCAGGCCGCGTTCCCAGCGCACCCCGAGCTGATGCAGCGCCGAGCGCGCCATGTCGTCGGCGCGTTTCATGTCGAGCCATTTGAACGGTCCGAAACCTTTCAGCGGTTCGCGGCCGAGCACGACATTGCGTGTGACCGACAGCAATTCGCAGACGGCAAGGTCCTGGAACACCGTGGCAATGCCGCGTTCGCGCGCCTGAGCCGGGTTGGCGAAAGCCACCTTCTCGCCGTTGAAGCGCAATTCTCCCCTGTCCGGCGGGAAGACGCCGGACAGGATCTTGATCAAGGTCGATTTGCCGGCGCCGTTGTCGCCGAGCAGCGCCAGGATGCGTCCGGCATAGGCGCTTAGCGACACGTCGACCAGCGCGGTGGTGGCGCCGAACCCTTTCGACAGGTTGACAGCCTCGATCACCGGCACCGCGCCGGCAGCGACCGGCTCGACCGGAGGGCGGCGAAGGGTCAGGTCGTCGGAGCCGCTGCCGGCCGGCAGCCAGGCCCCGCGCTGGGCATCCAGGCCAGACGGCTCGCTCATCGCGTCTTCTCCTTCGCCAGGCTGCCGGCGGGCCGTATCTCCGCCGTTGCGGCGGTGCCGGCAATCGCCGCGTCGGCAGCACTGCTGTCGCGCTTGAAGCCGCCCATCGGCCTGGATTTGGCGATGCGGCGCGCCACCGAGGTATTGAGGATGACCGCGCCGACCACAATGACGCCGGTGAGCGTGCGGAAGAAATGGCCGGGAGCGCCTGCCAGCACCAGGCCGACCTGGATCATGCCGAAGGTGACGGCTCCGAGAATGGTGCCGATGACGCTGCCGTAGCCGCCGGCCAGCAGCGTCCCGCCGATAACGGTAACGGCTACCGCCTGCAGTTCGATGCCCTCGCCGCGCAATGCGTCGACGGAGGAAAAGCGGGCAACCTGGATGACGCCGGCGATGGCTGCCAGCGCCGATGTGATCATGAACAGGATGACGGTGACGCGGTCCACCGGTACGCCGAGATTGCGCGCCGCCTGTTCGTTCTGGCCACGTGCCTGGATCCAGTTGCCGAACCTGGTGCGCGCCAGCAGGAAGGTGCCTGCCAGCCCGATTGCCAGGAACCACAGCATCGACATACGAAAGCCGGCAAGCAGCGGACCCGCCATTATGGCCTTGAATCCAGGCGGAATGGCGACCGTCATCGGAAAGCCGCCGGTCAGCGCGATCAGTATGCCGCGCCAGATCAGCATGGTGCCGAGCGTCACGACGAAGGAATGGATGCGGAACCTGACCACGATCATGCCGTTGGCCCAGCCAAGCGCGGCTCCGACGGCCACCGCGACCGGCGCGGCGACGATCGGTGGCAGGCCGAAGTCGCGCATCAGCACCACGCAGACGAACGAGGTGAGACCGAGCACCGCGCCCACCGACAAGTCGAAGTGACCGCCGATCATCAGCAGCGTGACGCCGACGCTGACGATACCGAGTTCGGCCGCGACGGCCATGATGCTGATGTAGGACAGCCTGGTGGGGAAAAGCTGCGGGCTGAGCGCGGTGAAGACCAGGAACAGGATGACGACGGCCGCGATCGACGTCGCCTCCGGCCGCAGCATCAGCCGTCTCAGCGCCTCGCCGGCGACCACACGGGAGGAAGGCTTGTTGGCCGCATTCGGCCCGGGCTGTTCGTTCATGCCGTCACCCCGATACAAGAGTGGCCACGAAGATGGCGAACGGGCGGCTTGGCCGCCCGTCCTGGACGCGTGCTAGGTTTTTGCTGTCGTCCAAAAACCACTGATGGACTTTTGGGCGGCGTGCATCAGCGATAGCCCTGCTTCACCAATGCCGAGACGCGCTCCACATTGTCCTTGTCGACGACCGTCGGACCGGTCAGGAAGTAGTTACCTTCGATCAGGCCGTATTTCAGGTAGTGGGTCAGGAGCAGCACAGGCATGTAGCCGCGCCAGAACTGCTGCTGGTCGATGGTGAACGCCTGCCGGCCATCCTTTATCGCATCGAGCGATTGCGCGACGATGTCGTAGCCGGTGAGCACCAGGTCGTCCCGGCCGCTGTCTGCCTTGGCGGAGAGGAAACCGTCGATCACGTCGCATGTGCTCGTGGCTGCGGCCGTATCGGGGTGCACGCGCAGGTAATTTGACAGCGCTTCCGCCTGCTGGCCCGGATCCATGGTCAGTTCGAGGAAGTCGGCCTCGATGCCGGCCTTCTTGAGCTCATCGATCTGCGACGTCGCCCTGAGCTGGCAGCTCGCGTCGCCCGGCTGTTGATTGGCGACCACGACGCGGCCCTTGACGCCCATCGAGACCAGTCGCTGCGCCGTCAACTTGCCCGCCGCCGCTTCATCAGATCCGGTGCGGAACAGGAAGAAATCGTTGGGATCGCGCACTTGCGAGCCGGACGGCGGCGCGGCGGCGCTGCCGAAGGCAATGCCGGCTTCCTTGGCGCGCGCGGCGACATCGGCATAGGACGAATCCTCGGCGAAGGCGCAGATGGCGATGCCGTTGGCCTGGGCGGCGATCGCCTCCTCGATCTTCTGCACCTGGTTTGGAATGGTAAGCTGATCCGGGAAAATATAGGTGACCTTCACGCCGAGGTTTTTGCCGGCCTCCTCGGCGCCGCGTGCCAGATAGCCATGAAAGCCCGTCGGTGCGGCACAGCCGACAAAGTAGATCGAGATATCCTTGTCCTGCGCCATGGCCGCTGCGCCGAAGACCGGCAGCAAGGCCACCGCCGAAATGGCGACAACCCGGCTGACGTGGAAGCCAATTTTCGATAGCCCATTTTTCATGCTCATGCCGATTTCCTCTATGCTTGTTGTTAAGGTCGACCCAAGCGACTTGCGCATCTGGAAGCTAATCGGCAGCCGGTTCGTCAAACAGACCCATTTCGTATCGATTGACGGGAACCATTCGTGCCGAAACCTCGCCGGCAAACATTGGTCAAGCGCGCACCATCGGCGGCCGCACCGACACAATCCGACTGTTTGAATGTGTGGCGGCGGCTACCTGGACTTGATGACGCTGTCGGTATTGGCCAGCAGCTTGCGCACCGCATTGCGCGCCGCGTCCGGCCGCTGCAGGCGGATGCTCTTCTCGATTGCCTCATGCAGCCTCTGCGCATGCTGCAAATCGTCGAGTTCCCGCGTGGTATAAGCAAATAGATGATCGAATGCCGATTCGATCAGCACGCCGAGCGGCACCAGCAGATCGTTGCCCGAGGCGCGCAGGATGGCGAGGTGAAACCGCGTGTCGGCGCGCGTCCGCTCCTGCAGGTTGGTCGCCTCGCCCATCTCGCGGCAGGCCTGGCTGATCTCGGCCATCTGCTCGTCGGTGCGTCGCATGGCGGCAAAGGCGCTGGCCTCCGGCTCGATGATGTGGCGGAATTCCTGCACGGTCCTGAGGAACACCTCGCGGTCCGGCGAGGTCGCGTACCAGGCCAGCACGTCGCGATCGAGCAGGTTCCAGCGTTCCTTCGGCTCGACCCAGCTGCCGATTTTCGGGCGTGACGCCAATAGGCTCTTCGCCATCAGCATTTTTATGGCTTCGCGCACCGCCGAGCGGCTGACGTCGAAGGTCTCTGACCATTTGGCTTCGTTGGGCAGGATGGTTCCCGGCGGATAATCGCCGCGCACGATCCTCAGCCCGATCTCGTTGGCGAGCGACGCATGCACGCTCGATCCCGGCATGCGCGCCGCATCGGCCCGGCGAATACCGCTCGTGCGTTCGGCGAACGCCTCGGCCGCTGTCTTTCCCTTATTCGGCTTCGCGTCCTGCATAGCTCCACAAAGTCCGGATTTGGAGGCGTGTCAAGGAGATGAAATCGACGGCAATATCTCAGCTTGATTTTCCGCCTCCGTCCCCTCGCCGACACCGCGCTTTGCCAAGCGTTCACGCCGGGGAGGCACGAACGGTTTCTCTTTGTTCCGGCTGAATTCCTCGATCAGGAAATCAAGGAAGACGCGGATTTTCGGGGCAAGATGCTGGCGTGCCGGATAGACCGCGTAGAGCGTGGTTTCGACCTTGTCCCAATCATCCAGAGCCGATTGCAGCCGGCCTGCTTTAAGGTCGCTCTCGACATAGGGATAAGGGATCAGGCTGACGCCGAAGCCGGCGCGCAGCGCATCGCGCACGGCAAGGCTTGACGAGACCGTATATCGTCCGTCGATGGCGATCCGCTCGGCGCGGCCGTCCTTGCGGAATTCCCATATGTCCGCATGCCCCGAGAGGCTGAACCGGATGCAATTGGCCGTCTTCAAATCGGCAGGCGTTTTGGGCCGGCCATGCTCCTCGAAGTAGGACGGAGCTGCGCAAAGCACGTGCGGCATGACCGCAAGCTTTCTGGCGACCAGACTGGAATCCTCGAGATTGTCGCTGCCGCGAATGGCCAGGTCAAATCCCTCCCGCACGATATCGACGCGTCTGTCGTCAAGATGCAGATCGAGTTTCAAATCGGGATAGCGCGATAGAAACGCGGGGATCGCAGCCGAAAGCCGCGTCAACGTGACAGTCATCGGCGCGCTGACCCGCAACGTGCCGCTCGGCGCCGTCTTGATCGGGCCGAGCACCTGGTCGGCCCTCGCCAGCGCATCGAGCCCCTGCGTGACATGCTCCAGGTAGATCCTGCCCTCTTCGGTCAGCGCCATGCGCCGCGTTGTCCGGTTGATGAGCCGCACCCCCAGATGCGCCTCCAGCTCGGCGATGTTCTTGCTGATAGCGGGAGGCGAGAGACCGAGCCGCCGTCCGGCTTCGGCAAAGCTGTTCAGTTCCGCCACATGGCGGAAAACCTGCAACGCCGTCAGGCGATCCATCGCACCATTCTCTTGCAGTAAATAATGTCTTGCAATTGTTGCATATTATCGCTCCTTGGTAAATTCTCTATCTGCTTCCCGAACGACTTTCTCAGTTTCGGAATGACATGATGACCAACCCCGCAATCTCCCTTATCGAGCGGCGCATGTCGGCCAACCGGTTCGATGCCTCGCACGAATTGACGGATGCCGAGATCGAGGAGCTGGCACGTCTCGCAACGCGCGCGCCAAGCGCCTACAACCTTCAGAATTGGCGGTTCATCGCAGTGCGGACGCCGGAAGCAAAGGCACGATTGCGCAGCCTCGCCCATGGCCAGGCCAAGGTGCAGGAGGCCGCCGTCACCTTCATCATCGGCGGCGTACTGCCCGATCACGCTGCCCTCGATGCAAGGCTGCGTCCTTTCGTCGAAGCCGGCTTCATGCCGGCGGATATGGCTTCGGGCTGGCGGGAGGGCGCCCGCGCCCAATATGCCGATCCTCTAGCAGCCCGCGACGAAGCCGTGCGCTCGGCAACGCTTGGCGCCGCAACGCTGATTTTCGCGGCCGAAGCGCTGGGGCTCGTCTCCGGTCCGATGGCAGGCTTCGATGCCGAAGGCGTGGCCCGCGAGTTTGGCCTTGCGCGCAATGAAATGCCGGTGATGCTCATCGCGGTCGGCCGCGCCGCGCCCGGCAACTGGCCGCAAAAGCCGCGCCGCCCTCTTGCCGAAGTTCTGGAAATCTTATGAAGACGCACCGTTCCGATCTGCTGCTTACAGCCATCGCACCCGCAATATGGGGCAGCACCTATATCGTCACCACGCAGTCCCTGCCGAACTTTTCGCCGATGACGGTCGCAATGCTGCGTGCCCTGCCCGCCGGATTGCTGCTGCTGGCGATCGTTCGGCAACTGCCGATGGGCATCTGGTGGCTGCGCAGTTTCGTCCTCGGAGCCCTCAACATCTCGATCTTCCTGAGCATGTTGTTTGTCGCCGCCTACCGGCTTCCGGGCGGGGTCGCGGCGACCGTGCTGTCGGTCCAGCCATTGATTGTGATTTTCCTCGCTGCTGCCCTGCTTGCCAGCCCTGTCCGCCGGTTGGCGATCCTCGCCGCCCTTGTCGGGATCGCCGGTGTCGCGTTGCTGGTGCTGACCCCGAACGCGACGCTCGATGCGGCCGGCGTTGCCGCCGGCCTCGCCGGGGCGGCCTCAATGGCCTTCGGAAGCGTGTTGAGCCGCAAGTGGCAGCCGCCAGCATCGCTGCTCGCCTTTACGGCATGGCAACTGACTGCCGGCGGTCTCCTTCTCGTTCCCGTGGTCCTGCTTTTCGAACCACCCATCCCGTTCCCTACCGCGGCCAACCTGCTTGGACTGGTGTGGCTCGGCCTGATCGGTGCGGCGCTGACCTATGTCCTCTGGTTCCGGGGCATTGCGCGACTCGAATCTTCGGTGGTGTCATCGCTGCTTTTCCTCAGCCCGGTGACCGCCGTGCTGCTTGGATGGGTATTCCTGGATCAGACGCTGACCTTGCCTCAGATCGCCGGCGTCGTTTTCGTCATCGGCAGCATCTGGCTGGCTCAACGCCCCAGTCGCAACGAGGCATGATGCATGTCGCGCACAAGTGTGCAGCGGTTTTGCGATAACGACATGCATCAAAACAAGAACCGAAAGCGCGTCGCATGAGGCCGGTCGAACGCGCGCGTTTTAGGCCGCCGACTTGTGTCGGCGGATTGTTCGGCACTATGGTCAAGCGGCGGAGGGTCTGCCGATGCCACAACGCCCTTATGATGAGCGCCTGCTCCGACAGGCGTTCGAAGTCGCACGCAAGGCCCGCGATGCCGGCGAGCATCCCTTTGGTTCGCTGCTCGCCGACAAAGACGGCAATGTGTTGCGCGAGCAGCCCAACGCTTACAAAGCCCACGGGGGCGACCGCACCGCTCATGCCGAAAGGCTGCTGGCCTCGTGGGCGGGGATGAATGTCAGTCTCGAAAAGCTGACCTCCTGCACACTCTACACGTCGGCCGAACCTTGCGCGATGTGCTCCGGGACAATCTATTGGGCGGGCATCGAACGGGTCGTCTTTGGGCAGAGCGAACACGACCTCAAGCGGGTGACGGGTGCACATGTCGAAAATCCCACACTCGACCTGCCCTGCAGGATCGTCTTCGAAGCCGGGCAGCGTCCGACTGAAGTCGTCGGCCCGCTGCTTGCCGATGAAGCGGCGCAACTCCAGGCCGAATTCTGGAAGGACAAGTAGGGTCAGGACTCGTTGATTCAGAGGCAGAAGCGACTGCCGAGGTGGACTACGACCTAGCGTCCGGACCCACAAGGGAGATGGCGTTGGCAGCGGTTTTCGTGATTCACGGTCTCCAAAGGGAGACCAATGACGAATCGCGATACTGGCTATGTGAGCCCGCCGATCATTCACAACGCCTTCCTCATCCGCAACAGTGGCACGCCCGCTCCGCCTCTGTTGTCGACGACTTCTTCAACCGCCTCAAAGCCGCAGGCCCGATAGAGCGGTTCGCCGGCCCTCGTTCCCATAAGCTCGACACTTGTGAAGCCCTCGCCGCGGGCAGCGTCCTCGCACAGCGTGAGGATTAGACGCCCCACGCCTCGGCGGATGAAGCTGGGATGCGTATACATGGCACGCACGCGCGCAGCGTCTTTCGTCGGGTCAAGCAGAGCTGCATCGCGCCCGGGTGAACGGTCGCCGCCGTAGAGGGTTGCGCGCCGACTCCATCCGCCGCAACCGGCCAAGACGCCATTCTGCTCCACAATGAAATATGTTCCATCATCAACGAGTTGCGTATCGAGCCCCATGATTGCTCGGCTCGAAGCGATCTGCTCCTCGGTGAGGAACGGCTTCTGAAGCTCGCCGATGGCTGCATTCATCAGCACAGCCAGCGTCGGCATATCGGCACGTGTCGCCAACCGATGGTCCAGGCTGATCCTCGGCATTCTTCCGCAGGTCCAGTGCAATCCGCTTTGAAGTTAGCACAAGATCGTCATGATGATGGGACAAACCTAAGGCACGGCCGGGGATAGTGTCTCAGTTTGAAATTTAGGCCTTTGCCAAAAGGTCGCGCAAACTTGCTCGCTCAGCATCGTTCAGTTGACCGATGGCCAGCCGCTGATTCCGTATATAGTCGGGAGGAACGAAGAATTCCGAGCACCAAATAAGGCGCTTAACGTTGCCGCCATTTAGTCCGAAAGCAGTCGGCTTGTGTAGCCCAATTTCGGTTGCGCGGGCCTTGGTTGCGATCGGGAAGTGGAGCCTTTTCCCTATCTTTTGCAAATCGGTGCCATAGCAAACTAGCACACTGCCAAATCGTGTGTTCGTTTGAGGGTCCTCGTGGATATCGCTCCCAAGGACAAGTGAAGGACGCGACCACGGCCCAGGTTGACCTGGTCGCTCACGAATAGGAAATCTGCACCAAACAATGTTGCCTGGGTCTGGCAGCGTGTCGATTTGAAGGAACGTCCACCCCATAAGGGGTGGCTATCACAAGCGCTTAGAGGAAACTACTCTGCTGCGCGCAATGAGTGCATCCGCTTCTGGATCAGACGCAGCTAACTCCGCATCGGTGAGCGCGCTGTAATCAGCGTAATACTCGCCAATCCGGTAAACCTCAGGAGCGGGTTCACCTCTGGGGCTGATGACCGGCTGACTCGGACTGCGCGATGCGCGTCCCCAACTCGCGACCGAGTGGAGGATGCGTTCTAAAACGGCAACCATCGCATGCTCCCTAGGGGCTTTGTTCCTTTTAGGCCACGGCGGTTAATGCGCCATTACCTTGCTGTGGTCTAGCCACCCAGCCCAACTCACCCGCGCCCCTGTAGTTCCAAACATTGGCATGAAGGTGACGGGAGCGCTAGAGCCTAGATAGGTCAACGATGCCGACTTAGCAAGATAGTCCGGTTAGGCGATTCGCTTCTGATACGGCCCATGCTTGCCCGGCTTAGGCGCAACGGCGTCCATCATCCCGCAAAGATCGTCCATTCCGGCAGGCCAGAAGAGCGACATCGCCTCCACAGCGGACTTGATCAAGGATTTTGCCCGAGGGTGCCATGGTGCTCGCCGACAAGGGCTACGATGCCAACCCATTGCGCACCGCCATCGCGTCTGCTGCGTCCTTCAGCTCGTCTTGACGTATTTCCGCCAGCTGTGCTCCGGCCGGAAGCCGAGCATGTCGCGCGCCTTGCGATTGGAGAGCAGCGTCTCGTATTCGCCAAGGTCGCCCTTGACCGGCACGTCGGGATAAAACTGCTTCAGCAGTTCGGCCGTCGGCAGGTCGGATGAGGTGTCGTCGTTGGCGGCGTTGAACACCTGATAGCCGAGCCCGTCCTTTTCGATGGCGCGCAGCGTGATCTGGCCGAGGTCGCGCGCGTCGATATAGCTCCAGGCGATGCGCTTGCGGAAACCTGGATCGGCGAACCATTTCGGAAACAGCGAATATTCATGCGGCTCGATGACGTTGCCGATGCGCAAGGCATAGATGTCGCTGCCATCGCGTTGTGCAAACGCCCGCGCGGTCTTCTCGTTGACGACCTTGGACAGCGCGTAGCTGTCCATCGGGTCGACGTCGTACTCCTCGTCGAGCGGGAAATGGGTGGGATCGCGCGGTTCGTTGGCGAAGACCAGGCCGTAGGTCGTTTCGCTGGAGGCGATCACCACCTTGCGGATGCCGAGCTTCACCGCGGCCTCGATGACGTTATAGGTGCCGAGCGCGTTGATGCGGAACACCTCATTGTCGGGCGTGATCATGATGCGCGGGATCGCCGCGAAATGCACCACGGCATCGACCGGCTGCGTACGCAGCGACGGGTCGAATTCATGCAGGCCCATATAGCTCGACAGCGCATTGAACACCTGCCCGCTGTCGGTGATGTCGGTGATCAGCGTGCGCACCTTGGGATTGTCGAGCGGCTTGGTGTCGATGTTGAGCACCTGGCAGCCCTGCTCGA
The DNA here is from genome assembly GCF_040318345.1 of Mesorhizobium sp. M1169. Lineage (NCBI taxonomy): Bacteria > Pseudomonadati > Pseudomonadota > Alphaproteobacteria > Hyphomicrobiales > Phyllobacteriaceae > Mesorhizobium > Mesorhizobium sp. M1169. The sequence goes on from NZ_JAMYME010000016.1 coordinate 72,683, forward strand.
CCAGATACTGCACGACGTGGCGCCCGGCCTTGCCGCTGCCGCCGGTGAACATGATCCGCTTCGTCATTTTGCTCTCCACATTCCCTAAGATTCATGTGTATTGTCAGACAATATCGAACTCTGCAATCGCCTGCCACGGCGAGCGGCAAAAACCCGCTTCAACAATTCGCCGGCAAGCTGCAGCGCCGTCATCCATCATTGCAAATAGGACGAAATGACATGAACACGACCGCCGCGAGCGAAAAGATCGGCTTCATCGGGCTTGGCCTGATGGGGCACGGGATCGCGAAGAACATCGTCGACAAGGGCTATCCGCTGACGTTTCTCGGCCGCAAGAACCGCGCGCCGGCGGAAGACCTGCTCGGCCGCGGTGCCAAGGAAGCGGAGACCTCGCGCGACGTCGCGGCGGCATCGACGGTTGTCTTCATCTGCGTCACCGGCTCGCGCGAGGTCGAAGCCATCATCCGCGGCCCAGGCGGTCTCAAGGAAGGCCTGAAGCTGGGATCGGTTGTCGTCGATTGCTCGACCTCGGATCCTGTCTCGACGGTGGCGCTGGCCGCCGAACTCAAGGGGCTCGGCGTCGATTATGTCGATTCCCCGCTCAGCCGCACCCCGAAGGAGGCTTGGGAAGGCACGCTCGACGCCATGGTCGGCGCGCCCGATGCGGTCTTTGCCCGGCTGAAGCCGGTGCTCGAAACCTGGGCCGGGCGCATCGTCCATATCGGCGATACCGGCGACGGCCATCGCATGAAGCTGCTCAACAATTTCATCTCGCTCGGCTACGCCGCGATCTATTCCGAGGCGCTGGCGCTGGCGCAGAAGGTTGGCATCTCGCCGCCGCGCTTCGACAGCGTCATCCGCAACGGCCGCATGGATTGCGGCTTCTACCAGACCTTCATGCGCTGGACGCTGGAAGGCGACCGCGACGCGCACAAATTCACCATCGCCAACGCCTTCAAGGATCTCACCTATCTCGAATCGATGGCGGGTGCTGCCGGCATCGCCAACCCGCTCGGCAACGCCACCAAGAACGCCTTCGCCGGCGCCTTCGCCACCGGCCCCGCCGATCAGTACGTGCCGATGCTGGCGACGCACATCGGCAAGGTCAACGGCGTCGACCTGATGCCGACCAGGGATGGCCAAAAGCAGGCGATCTGAGAACGTTGGGGTTAACGCCTGGGAGTGTCGCAACTGCAAACGTTCGCTGCCGACCAGCTACATCCGCCAATCTCCGAGGCTGGCGATTAGCATATGACACCACACCTTCGTCATCCCTGGGCGGAGCGAACGCGAAGCGGAGCGCAGACCCTGGGATGACGAAGGGAGGGTTTCGGCTAGACTAATCTCTAAATTTGCGATTTGCGACTAACGGGAATGATCGACCTTGGTTGCTGGTTGACCCGACTTACACGCAGTTGGCCGAGAAACGATCGAATCAGCGCCGAAACCGGCCGATAACGTCGGTATTGGCGAGAAGTCTGTGCACCAAAGCACGCGCACTTCCGATCGGAAGAAGCCAAAAACAAAAAAACCGCCTCGGCGGGCGGGTCGTTGGAGCCAATTGGCACCATACACAAATTAGTAGCATAGCTGCCGGCACAAAGCAAGAACAAAATAGCTGCGAAGGCAAAAAAGTCCGAATTCCTTTCCCACCCGAGGTCGCCGCCCTCATTGCCTAGCGTTGATGATCAGCGACAGCCGAAATGGCATCCAATCTCCCCCCTCTGTTGCGCTGAGCAATCGCATTTGGATTCTTACGAAGATGGACCCCCACCCTAACCCTCCCCACAAGGGGGAGGGAACGCTGCCGCGCGCCCTCACTTCCCCTTTTGGCGCCGAAAGGCAGGCAATTTGCCGAGGTCAGCGCCAACGGAAGTCTCCCTCCCCCTTGTGGGGAGGGGTTAGGGGTGGGGGTACGTCGTAGAGCGAAAGCCTCGGCTTGCTATCTGCGATGGCCCCCTCGTGGGCGAGATGTCCGGCAGGACAGAGGGGGCGCGAAGGAATGCGAGTTTTGCAATCGTTTGGAGCAACACCGCCCTGTGCAACCATCACCGCCGCGACCGGCCGATAACGTCGTCGGTGTTGGCGAGAAGCCTGTGCACCGCGGCACGGGCTGCAGCCGGCCGCTGCAGGCGGATGTTCTTCTCGATCGCCTCGTGCAGTGCCTGCGCCCGCCGCTGATCGCTGGTCTCGCGGGTGACGAACTGGAACAAATGGTCGAGCGCCGATTCGATCAGCACGCCGAGCGGCACCAGCAGATCGTTGCCCGAGGCCCGCAGGATGGCGAGATGAAACCGCGTGTCGGCGCGCGTGCGCTCCTGCAGGTTGGTCGCCTCGCCCATCTCGCGGCAGGCCTGGCTGATCTCGGCCATCTGCTCGTCGGTGCGCCGCATCGCGGCAAAGGCGCTGGCCTCCGGCTCGATGATGTGGCGGAACTCCTGCACGGTCCTGAGGAACACCTCGCGGTCCGGCGAGGTCGCGTACCAGGCCAGCACGTCGCGATCGAGCAGGTTCCAGCGTTCCTTCGGCTCGACCCAGCTGCCGATCTTCGGGCGTGACGCCAATAGGCTCTTCGCCATCAGCATTTTTATGGCTTCGCGCACCGCCGAGCGGCTGACGTCGAAGGTCTCCGACCATTTGGCTTCGTTGGGCAGGATGGTTCCCGGCGGATAGTCGCCGCGCACGATCCTCAGCCCGATTTCGTTGGCGAGCGACGCATGCACGCTCGAGCCGGGAAAGTGTGCGGCGTCGGCACGCCGAACGCCGGCCGGCCGCCCAGGCTCTGCCTTCAACTTGGCGGGTTGCTTTTTTGATGTCGCGTCCGGCATTCGTATTCCCCGGCAGCTGCTTGTCGAAAGCCTGAATTCAGGGCACGACAAAGCAGCAGCCTACGCTCCAAAGCAGCGTCGCCTCGTGCGTTTGTATGGACGATGCGTAACGGGGCGCCCGACGGGCGCCCCGAAACTGCGAACCTACTTCTGGATGCAGGTGTCGACCGTGTCCTTGGTGCATTCGTCGAGGCCGGTGAACACTGGATCGGCGACCGGCTTGCCGTCGACCAGGTCGATCATCACCGAGGGCGCCTTGTAGCCCATCTCGAACGGCCGCTGGCCAACCAGTGCGGTCACCAGCCCGTCACGAGCAATCGCCACCTCGTCGCCGATCGTGTCGGCGGCGCCGATGACGAAGGCGTTGCTGGCGATCTTGTCGGCCATCGGCTTGAACAGGTCGCGGTAGGGCTGCGGAGCGCCGAACAGCGGCCAGCCGCCCATGATGCCGAAGGCGTCGAGATCGGGATTGGCGGCGAGGATGTCGGTCATCGCCTGCACGCCCTTGGCGCCGTCGTCATTGGTGAACACCGGGCAGCCGGCAACTTCCGTCCAGCCGCCTTCCCCTGCCAGCGCCGCGAGGCCGTCCTTGCCCGAAAGCGCGTCACGCATGCCCTGCGCGCGGCGCAGGATGTTGTCGGCCGCCGGATTGCCTTCGATGGTGCAGATCTTGCCGCCATTCGGCTTGGCCTTCTTGATGTATTCGCCGATCTTGTGACCCATCAGGTAGTTGTCGGTGCCGAGATAGGTCTTGCGCAGCGCCGCATCTTCCTTGCTGAGGTCGGCGTCGAGGGTCATGATCGGGATCGACGGATTGGCGCTTTTGATCGTCTGCGCGATCAGCGGCGCGTTCGACGGCGAAATCGCCATCGCCACCGTGTCGGGCTTGCTCAGCATGTCCTGGACGATCTGGGCTTCACCGGCCTCATCCGAGGTCGACGCCGGTCCGGTGTAGAAGCACTCATATTCCGAGCTGGCGTTTTCCTTGTTCCACTTCTCGCAACCCTGGTGGATGGCCTCGAAGAATGGATTGTCGAGACCCTTCACGACGATGACGAGCTGTTTCTTGGCCATGGCCGGCCCGGCACCCAGCGCCATGACGGCGGCGGCAGCGAGCAATAGTGATTTCCTCATGTCAGTCCTCCCTTTGAAACAAACGGACACGGCGTGCCCGCCACACACAGATCGACCCGGAGCAAGATGACAGAGGACGTCGCACTCGTGTCGCCAAGCCAGGTCGATAAGCATTTTCATATTCAGTCTCAGACCGGCACCGACAGATATCGCTGGTTACCAGATCCCTGACCGACAAACCCTCACCGATTCCTTCCGGCAACCCGGTGGCTCGGCGCAAGCTCCTCCGACACTTAGCTAATATCGCCTTGTCACCGACGTCAATGCTATTTGTCCTACAAAACTGATTTTTCGAAAGAAGCCGTGGTTGACGCCAAGGAGGCATATGCGTAAATGGGCAAAATCGCTGCTTCCGGGAGGAACTGGGGAGAGCGAATGGCCGCGGCAGAACCGCAGGCCGCAAAGCACGGGGAGGCAAGAAGGCTGGTGGCGGTTCTCGAACTCACCAACATCTCGAAGCATTTTGGCGCCATCCAGGCGGTCAACGACGTTTCGTTGTCGATCGAGGCCGGACAGGTTGTCGGCCTGATGGGCGACAACGGCGCCGGCAAGTCGACGCTGGTCAAGATGATCGCCGGCAATTTCCCGCCGAGCCATGGCACGATGCAGATGGACGGCAAGGAGCTGATCCTGCACAAGCCGGTCGAGGCGCGCCAGCACGGCATCGAAATCGTCCATCAGGACCTGGCACTGTGCAACAATCTGACGGCCGCCGCCAACGTCTATCTCGGCCGTGAATTGCGCCGCGGCCTCGGGCCGCTTCGCATCCTCGACTATGCCGCGATGTACAAGCGCGCCGGCCAGATATTCGCCGAGCTGAAATCCGAAACGCGCCCGCGCGACCTGGTCAAGCAAATGTCGGGCGGCCAGCGGCAGGCGGTGGCGATCGCCCGCACCATGCTTTCGCAGGCCAAGATCGTGCTGATGGACGAGCCGACGGCGGCGATCTCGGTGCGCCAGGTCGCCGAGGTGCTGAACCTGATCCGCCATTTGCGCGACCAGGGCATCGCCGTCGTGCTGATCAGCCACCGCATGCCCGACGTCTTTGACGTCGCCGACCGCGTCATCGTCATGCGGCGCGGCCGCAAGGTCGCCGACAAGACGATCGCATCGAGTTCGCCGGAAGAAGTCACCGGACTCATCACCGGCGCCATCGAACAGGTATGATTGACGCCTCAACCATGAGTAAAAAAGGTCGATAATGGCAGTCACCCTTGATCAGACGATCGCGCACAAGCAGCACACCTTGCTGAGCAAGGTGTTTGCCAGCCAGACCTTCTGGGTGGTGATCGCGGTCATCCTCGCCTGCCTGTTCCTGTCGGTGGCCACGGATTCCTTTGCCACGACCAAGAACCTCTACAACATCACCCGCAACGTCACCTTCGTCGCCATCGTGGCGCTCGGCATGACCTTCGTCATCATCACCGGCGGTATCGACCTGTCGGTCGGCTCGGTGCTTTGCCTGTGCTCGATGGTGCTGGCCGTCACCATGCATGCCGGCTACGGCATCGAGATCGGCATTGGCGCTGCGATCGCCACAGCGCTGATCATCGGCGCCTTCAACGGGGTTCTGATCGCCTATCTCGGCTTTCCGCCTTTCGTGGTGACGCTCGGCATGCTGTCGATCGCACGCAGCCTTGCCATGGTCGCCTCCAACAACACCGTCGTCTTCCAGTTCGGGCCTGACCACGACAAGCTGCTGGCGCTGGGCGGCGGCGCCTGGGTGTTCGGCATTGCCAATCCGGTCCTCTACATGATCGTGCTGGCGTTGATCACCGGCTTTGTGCTGCGCTGGACGAAATTCGGCCGGCACATCTTCGCCATCGGCGGCAACGAGCATGCGGCAACGCTGACCGGCGTTCCGGTGCGCCAGATCAAGGTCGTCGTCTACATGATCTCGGCAATGGCGGCTGGCCTTGCCGGCATCATCCAGACCGGCTGGCTGGGCGCGGTCACCACCAATCTCGGCAACGGCATGGAGCTTCAGGTGATCGCCGCCACCGTCATCGGCGGCGCCAACCTGGCCGGTGGCATGGGCACCGCCTTCGGCGCGGTCGTCGGCGCGGCGCTTATCGAGGTCATCCGCAACAGCCTCGGCCTGCTCGGCATCAACGCCTTCTGGCAAGGCGTGTTCATCGGCGGCGCCATCCTGCTCGCCGTGCTGTTCGACCGCATCCGCAATTTCAGGCGCAACGACTGACGTTCAAGCGCAGTCTCCCCCTTCTCCCCTTGTGGGAGAAGGTGTCGCCGAAGGCGACGGATGAGGGGTGCTCCAGTTTGGCATCGCCTCATTTCTTCCAACACCCCTCAACCGTCTCGGCGCTAGCGCGCCGATCCACCTTCTCCCACAGGGGGAGAAGGGGACGCGCTCCTATCGCCGGGTCTAATAATCCGCCGCTGCGGCGCATGGCCGGCGCCCGGACGTGCACATCCGTCTTGACGCAAGCCCGAACTGCGCCGCACAATCGCTCGCAGCAGGCGAAGGGAGGCCAGTCGCCTGCGGGAGGATATACCCATGACGGAAGCGATCAGGCTCTACTGGGGCCGGTTCGGACATGTTTCTGTCCTGAACGTCGCCAGCGACTTCGTCACCCACGCCCATGTCGAGGCGCATATCATCATCTGGCTGGAAGGCACCGCCGGCGAGATGACCATCGGCCGCGAGACGGTGCGGCTTGGACCGGGCACCGCCGCCGGCATCAATTCCTTCCAGCCGCACAGCCACGCTCTGTCCCGCGACGGCACGCCCGGCCTGTTCCTCGCCTTTTACATCGATCCGGACTGGGCACGGAAACGCCGCGAGCTGCCTTCCGCCGCGCCGCTGTTCTCCGCCCCGGCGATCACGCTCGAGCCTTGGCTGCACAAGGCAGCGGCCAACCTCCTCGACCATCTCAGCGACAATGAGAGCATCGACGACATCGCCAATTACGAGATCGAGCGCTTCATCGACAGCGTGCTCGATGCCGCCGATGCCTCCGCACCGCAGACCGTGCGCACCCGCGTCAGCACCATGCAGGATTTCCGCGTCCGCAAGGCGATCCAGCTGATGAAAGCCAATGTCTGCGAGCGTATCTGCTTCGACGACGTGGCGCGCAGCGTCGGCCTGTCGCGGCCGCATTTCTTCGCCCTGTTCAAGGAACAGACCAATCTGACGCCCAACGTCTATTGGAACACGCTGCGCATGGAGGAAGCCGTGCGGCAGTTGCAGTGGTCGCAGGAGCCGCTGATCTCGGTCGCCTGCAATCTGGGCTTCACCACGCAAGGCAATTTCTCGCGCTTCTTCCGCGACCATGTCGGCGTCCCGCCGACGCTTTACCGCGAAGCGGCGCGGGCGATCAGCTGAGCGCCCGTTTTTCAGACTATTTGATAGGCGTTCAAGACGCATTGATAAGCGCAGCCGAGCCTGCCGCCCTACCCTCCCAAGCAGCTGATTTGCAAGGGAACGATTATATGGCGAAAGTCACCATCTCCAGCGTCATCGACGCACCGGTCGAAAAGGTCTGGGCGCGCATACGCGACTTCAACGGCCTGCCGACCTGGCACCCGCGCATGGTCGAAAGCCATATCGAGGACGGCAAGGATGCCGGCACGATCGGCTGCGTGCGCAATTTCCAGCTCGCCAGCGGCGCCCGCCTGCGCGAAAAGCTGCTCGATTTCTCCGACGAGAACTTCCTCGTCAGCTACGCCATCCTGGAGACGCCGCAGCCGCTCACCAACCACAAGGCGACGTTGCAGTTGCGGCGGGTGACCGACGGCGACCGCACCTATGCCGAATGGACCGCCAGCTTCGACGCCGTTCCCGAGGAAGCCGATAAATTGGCCGAAGGCATGGGCGCCAACGTCTTCCAGGGCGGGTTCAACGCCCTGAAGGCCCATTTTGCCGGCCAGAGCCAGGCGTAAAGGGAGCGTTCCATGGCGCTTGCACTGCAGAGTTTCGCGACGGTGAAGGACGCCGGCGCGGCGCTGAAAGCCGCCGGCACCCGCTACCTCGGTGGCGGCACGTTGGTGGTGCGCGCCGCCAATGAAGGCGACGTGTCGATCTCCGGTTTCGTCAGGTCGACCGAACCGGCGCTGTCGGTCATCCACATTTCCGGCGGCGAGGTCCGCATCGGCGCTTCGGTGACCATGGCGGCGATCGCCCGCCATCCGGATCTCGCCCCGCTGGCCCACGCCGCGCGCGCCGTCGGCGGCCCGGCGATCCGCAACATGGCAACGGTCGGCGGCAATCTCTTCGCGCCAGCGCCTTACGGCGATTTCACCGTTGCGCTGCTGGCCTTGGACGCAACCGTCAACATCGGCGACGGCGAACTCCCGATCGAAACCTTCCTGGCGAAACGCGAAAGCAACCACGCCATCGTCACCGCGGTCGGCTTCACGCTTCCGAAGGAAGGCGGCTTTCGCTTCCTGAAAGTGTCGAGAGTCAAGCCAAAGGGCATTTCGGTGCTGAGCATCGCGACCGTGCTGGAGCACGCACCGGACGGCACCGTGTCGTCAGCGCGGATCGCGCTCGGCTGCATGGCCGACCGGCCGATCCGTGCCAGGGCGGCGGAGAAGGCCCTGATTGGCCGGGAACTCACGAGCGAGGGCATCGCACCGGCACTGGCTGTTGCCCGCGACGGCACTTCGCCGCGAACCGATCCGATCGCCAGTGCCTGGTATCGCAACGAAGTCCTGCCGGTCCATCTCGGCCGGCTGCTGCTCGCCTGAAAGACCGTGGCATCCGCCTGGCTGCGGCGAAAGGAGTAAAAAGATGGCAAAGGTCCCGGTTCAGTTCACGCTCAATGGTGCCGAAAAGGCCGAATTCATTGACAGCGGCACAACGCTGCTTCATGCGCTGCGCGACAAGATCGGCGACACCTCGCCGAAGGGCGGCTGCCACCAAGGCACCTGCGGCGCCTGCTCGGTCATCATCGATGGCGAGCTCAGGCTGTCCTGCCTGACGCTGGCTGAGACCTGCAATGGCGCAACCGTCACCACCACCTCGGGACTGGCGGAAGGCGGCGTGCTGCATCCGCTGCAACGCGCTTTCCTCGATGCCTTCGCGACCCAATGCGGTTTCTGCACGCCGGGCATGATCATGGCCGCCAAGGTGCTGCTCGACCAAACGCCGAACCCCAGCCGCGAGGATGTGGTCGAGGCACTGTCCGGCAATATTTGCCGCTGCACCGGCTACGAACCGATCATCCAGGCGGTGCTGAGCGCCGCGCGCTCCAATTCGCAGAACGCGGCTTGAGGGGAGTCAAAAAGATGGAACTCCGCAAGAGCTACTTTGCCGACCAGCGCAAGGACGATCTGCACGAGATCGGCCAGCCGCGGCCGCGTTCGGATTCGCCCGGCCATGTCACCGGCAAGACCGCCTATTTCGCCGACCGCAATTTTCCCGGCATGCTGCACCTGAAGATGGTGCGCAGCCCGCATCATCACGCCCGCATCCGCAGCATCGATACGTCAGAGGCGGAAAAGCACCCCGGCGTCGTCAAGGTGCTGACCGCCAAGGATGTGCCGCACAATGTCTACACCATCCTGATCCTGATCCAGATCGGGCCGGAGGACGAGACGGTGCTGGCCGACGGCAAGGTGCGCTGGAAGGGCGAGGCGGTGGTCGCGGTGCTGGCCGAGACCGAGCGTGCCGCCCAGGAAGCCGCCGCCAAGGTCAAGGTCGACTACGAAGTGCTGCCCGCCGTCTTCGACATGGACGAAGCGCTGAAGCCCGGCGCGCCGATCGTCAATGAATATCACGGCCGGAATTATTACCTCTACGATAGCGGCGAATGCCGCAAGGTGCGCTTCGGCGATGTCGAAGCCGGCTTCGCCGAGGCCGACCACGTGCTCGAACAGACCTACCAGTCTTCACCGATCGAGCATGCGCCGACCGAGACGACCGGCTGCATCGTCGCACCCGAGGGTAACGACCGCTTCACCTGCTACACCAACACGCAGGCGATGTTCTTCACTCTCGATAACGCCTCGATCATCCTGCAGATGCCCGGCACCAAGCTGCATTTCGTCGGCGGCACTGTCGGCGGCGGCTTTGGCGGCAAGGTCGACGTCATCGTCGAGCCGATCGCCATCCTTGGCGCCAAAATAACAGGACGACCGGTCTGTTTTATCTACAGCCGCGAGGAAGAGATGCAGATTTCCTCGCCGCGCGCCGCCGAGAAAGTCGTCATCAAGGACGGCGTCATGAACGACGGCCGCATCGTCGCGCGCAAAGTGACCGGCTACACCGACGCCGGCGCCTATTCGCGCCATTCGCCCTACGGCGCGCAGAAGGGCGCCGGGCATTATCCCGGCCCGTATACGATCCAAAATGTCTGGATCGACACCTACTGCGTCTACACCAATCGCACTCCGTCCTCGGCGATGCGCGGCTTCGGCGTCACCATCGGCGACTTCGCGCTGGAGGTGCAGATGGACAAGCTCGCGCGGCTGATCGGCATGGACCCGCTCGAATTCCGCTTCATCAACGCCTATCGTGACGGCGACATCAAAGCACATCGGCAGCCGACCGAGGGTGCTGCGCTGATCGAGTGCATGCAGGAAGCCTCGCGCGCCGCCAACTGGCCGGTGGCAGAAAAATTCATGGCGATGTCGTCCTACGCGAAGGGGGTTTGAGATGGCGATCAGGCGCGGACGCGGCGTCGCCGCGATCAATTATCCGACCGGCATGAATCTCGGCGGCGACCCGACGCAGGCGCTGGTCCATTCGACGCCGACCGGCAATTTCATGGTGACGCTGTCGAGCGTCGATCTCGGCCAGGGCATGAAGCAGATCATGGCGCAGATCTGCGCCGAGACGATCGGCGTGCCGACCGACCGTGTCGTCGTCGACACGGCCGACACCGACACCGGCCCGCATTGCATGGGCACCTTCGCCTCGCGCGGCACGCACCGGGCCGGCAATGCGGTTATCCAGGCGGCCAGGGAAGCCCGCCAGGTGATGCTGGAAGTGGCGGCCGAGGAGCTGGAGGTCAATGCGTCCGACCTTGAGACCGACGGCCAGGGCAACATCCTGGTCAAGGGCGCGCCGCAGAAATCGATCTCGATCTTCGATGTCGCGCTGTCGGCGCATTTCAAGCGCGGCCGTTCGATTTCCGGCCGCGGCATGTTTTTGATCCCCCGCTCCTATCCCGAAAAGGAAACCGGCGCGATGAAGCCGTCGACCTGCTACGCCCACGCCTGCACGGTTGCCGAGGTCGAGGTCGACGACGAGACCGGCGAGGTCACCGTGCTGACCGTGAAGAACGTCTTTGAGATCGGCCGCGCGCTGAACCCGAAAATGGTCGAGCAGCAGCTCGTCGGAGGCTCGTGGATGGGCATCAGCCATGCGCTCTACGAAACGACCGAACCCTATTATCCCAATCGCGACCATGGCGGCACCGACTTCAACCAATATCTGATGCCGGGACCGGGCGATCTCGCGCAAACCGATATCATCGTGCTGGAGAGGCCCTCGGCGGACGGGCCGTATGGCGCCAAGGGGCCGGGCGAAATGTGCGCCAACCCGCAGATCCCGGCGGTCGCCAATGCCGTCTTCGACGCCGTCGGTGTGCGCATCGATACACTGCCGATCACGCCGGAGCGCATTCTGCGGGCGCTGAAGGCGCAAGCCCCGAACTGAGTGCCGGAAATGCCCAAGAGAAGCGCCCGGACTTCAAGCGCAGAGACAGTCGCGACCTCGCCGGAGGCGGTGGCGTCCCGCCTCGCCGCCTCGCGCTATCTCACCGATGAAAGCCTGGCCACCGCCATCTTCCTGGCGATCCGGCTGGGCAAGCCGCTGCTGCTCGAAGGCGCGCCCGGCGTCGGCAAGACGGAGGCGGCGAAGGCGATTGCCGAAGTGCTCGGGCGCGATCTCGTGCGGCTGCAATGCTACGAGGGCATCGACGCCGCACATGCGCTATACGAGTGGAACTACCAGCGCCAGCTGCTCGCCATCCGCCACGCCGGCGAGCACGAGATCGACATCTATGACGACCGTTTCCTGATCGCGCGGCCGCTGCTGCAGGTGCTGAAGGCGCCGGAAAAGCGCGTCCTGCTGGTCGACGAAATCGACCGTTCCGACCATGAATTCGAAGCGCTGCTGCTGGAGTTCCTGTCCGATTTCCAGATCAGCATTCCCGAGCGCGGCACCATCCGCGCGACGGCGCAGCCGATCGTCATCCTGACCTCGAACCGCACCCGTGAACTGGCGGAAGCGCTGCGGCGGCGCTGCGTCTATCACTGGATCACCTATCCCGACGCCGGGCGCGAGGCCGAGATCATCATGCTGCGCGCCGGCGACGTCGCCGAGGCCACGGCGCGCGCCGTGGCTGCCGCCGTGCGCGACATTCGCGCCCGTCCGTTGGCCAAGCCGCCAGGCATCGCCGAGGCGGTCGAATGGGCCAATGCCGCCACCATCCTCGAAAAGGGCGGCAGCCCCTGGCCGGAAGCCTTCCGCCGCGCCATCGGCGTGCTGATCAAGGACGAGGAGGACCTTTCCTGCATCGCGCCCGAGCTCGGCAAGATTGTCGAGGAGGCGCTGGCGTGATGCGCAATCGAAGCGCGCTAGCGCGATACCCCAGGGCTAGTGCGCGACGCTGGCGGGACAGCGCCCCCCTCTGTCCTGCCGGACATCTCCCCCTCAAGGGGGGAGATTGGCAGCTTGGGCGCTCCGCTCAATTCTGCAACGTTGAAGATTGGCGAAAGCCGGCGAGATGTCTGATCTCCCCCCTTGAGGGGGAGATGTCCGGCAGGACAGAGGGGGGCGCGAAGGAATGATGCGTCCGGAAAGCTTGCCCCGTGCGACCACGCCGTTCCTCGGCTTCGCCCGGCTGCTCCGCCGCTATGGCTTTGCTGTCGCGCCGGAGCAGGTCTCCGGCTTCATGCAGGCAGTAACCCTGCTCGGGCCCCGCTCGATGAACGACATCCGCGAGGCGGCTCTTGCCACGCTGGCGCCGCCGCCCGACCGCCGCGACGAATTCGAGGCGCATTTCCGGAGCCATTTCTATGGGGACGCCGCGGCGCTGGTCGAAGGCGAGGCCGACGAGGAAACCCGGATCAAGGACGATGGCGGAACGCGCGAAGAGGAAATCGAAGTGCTCCGCCAGGAGGAAGGCGGCGAACTGTCTTCGGCCAGCGAACAGTTGAGCGTCCGCGAGTTCCAGCGCGACAGCGACGGGCTTGCCGCCTTCCGCCGCAAGCTCGCCACCGCGTTGCCCGCCCGCCGCTCCTTCCGCACCGTGCGCACGAATGCCCGCGGCAAGCTCGACCTGCGCCGCTCGCTGCGCGAAATCGTCAGTGCCGACGGCGATATCCCCTCGCCGCTGCTGCGCCGGCGGCAGACAGTGCCGCGCAAGCTTCTCATGCTGATCGACGTGTCCGGCTCGATGAAGCTCTACACATCGGACTATCTCAAGCTGGCACACGCGGCGGTGCAAGGCGCCGACCGGGCGGAGGTCTTCACTTTCGGCACACGGCTGACCCGTATCACCTCGGCGCTGCGCATTCGCGACCGCAATCAGGCGCTGGCCCGCGCCGCTGCCCAGGTCGACGACTGGGACGGCGGCACCCGCATGGGACCGACGCTGCTCGCGTTTCTATCGGTGCCGCGCTTCTCCGCTTTTGCGCGCGGGGCGGCGATCATCATCCTGTCCGACGCGCTGGAGCGCGGCGATCATGCCGAGCTGGAGACCGCGATGCGCCGGCTGAGCGCCCGCGCCTTTCGGCTTTCGCTGGCGACGCCGCTGGCCGGCGATCCGCGTTTTCGGCCGGCCACGGCAGCACTTCGCGCCATCCTGCCGGTGCTCGACGACCTGGTCGACGGCTCGTCCATCGCGGGCCTCACCGAGTTCATCCTGTCGCTCGCCCGCCCCGCCCCGGCGGCCGCGGCAATCTGGAAGAGGGTTTCGTGATGCAGAAGGCGATCGACGCGCATTTCCACATCTGGCGCCAAAAGGACCAGCCATGGCTGGTCGGGCCGATGGTGCCGCGCATCTTTGGCCCTTACGAGCCGATCCGCCGCGACTATCCGATCGAGGAATTCCTCGCCGACCAGCAAGGCTCGGGCGTCGAGAAGGCGGTCTATGTCCAGACCAACTGGGCCAAGGAGGATTTCGAGAACGAGGTCGCGTTCCTGCAGAAGACCGCGGAAGAAACCGGCTGGCCGCACGCCATCGTCGGCTATGCCGACATGACCGTGGACGACGTGCGTTCCCGGATCGACCGGCTGATCAAATACCCTCTGCTGCGCGGCGTGCGCATGCAGCTGCACTGGCACCAAACGCCGGCCTTCCGCTTCGCCGCCTCGGCCGATCAAGTCATCGACCCGAAGGTGCGGGCCAATATCGCGCGGCTCAAGCATTACGGCGTGTCCTTCGACCTGCAGCTTTTCCCCGCCCAGATGAAGGATGGGCTGACGCTCGTCGGCGAGAACCCCGAGACCAATTTCATTCTCACCCACGCCGGCATGCTGACCGACATGGAGCCCGAAACCACCGAGGCCTGGAAGGCAGGCCTGCGCACGCTGTCAGCGGCGCCCAACCTCTATGCAAAGCTGTCCGGCCTCGGCACCTTCGTCCACCGCAACGACCCGGCGCTGATCGGCTATATCGTCGACAACGCCATCGACATCCTCGGCAGCGACCACCTGATGTTCGGCTCGAACTTCCCGATCGAGAAACTGTGGACCAGCCATTCCGAGTTGATCAAGGCGCATCGGGAAGCGGTGGGCAAGCACGGCACGGCGGCCGAGGCGGATATCTTCTGGAACACTGCGGCGAAGGTTTATCGGCCGGTGTAGCGCGCATCCCTTCTCCCCTTGTGGGAGAAGGTGGATCGGCGCGTAGCGCCGAGACGGATGAGGGGTGCTGGAAGAAACGCGGCGGAGAAAATCCCAGCGATTTGAAGCACTTACGTCTCCAAGGCCGCGATCCGTCCAGCACCCCTCATCCGACCGAGCTTCGCTCGGCCACCTTCTCCCACAAGGGGAGAAGGGAAGGCGCCGCGCCTCACCTCACCGCACCTCGAACTGCGGATCGACCGGTATCTGCATCGCGGTGACCATCTGGTTGGTCTGCCCGGCCAGCCCGATGATCGAGACCAGTTCGCCATGCTGCGCATCGGTCATGCCCTTGGCCCGCGCTGTCGCCGTATGCGAATGGACGCAATAGGAGCAGCCATTGGCGGTCGAGACGGCGATATAGATCATCTCCTTGGTCAGCGGATCGATGGCGCTGTCGGCGACCATCACCGCCTTGAGCTGTTCCCACACCCGCTTCAGCGACGCCGGATCATTGGCCAGCCCGCGCCAGAAATTGTTGACGAAATCGGATTTGCGCGTCGCACGGATGTCGTCGAATACCGCCTTGACCGCCGGGATTTTTTCCACCTCGGCATCGCTCAGAAGTTTCGTCGTGGCCATGGCTTGGTCCTTTCGTTTGGATCGTTATGCGAGGTCGTTGAATCAGGTCGGGAGAAAAGGCGGCTAACCGCCTTGGATGAATCAGCAATTGACGCGCTGAGGCAAGACCGTAAGGCTGGCCGAGGCCCCTCACCCTCGTCATCCCTGGGCGAAGCAGGAGCGAAGCTCCGTCGCGGAGACCCTGGGATCCATGCCGTGACCTTAGCCGAAGGGTGCAGCGGAGCAGGCTGCACCGCTGCAGCGCTCTGATGTAGCGGCATGGATCCTGGGATCTGCGCCGCGTCGCTTCGCTCCTTGCTTCGCCCCAGGATGACGAAACGGCGGGCGCCTTGGCCAATCTCCAAAGTGTACGATCCGCCGGCGCAAAAACCGTCCAAATGTCAACCTTCCGCGCCCGGGAACCTAATGCACCGCAGCGTACATGATCTTCTCCTCCGTCGCCTCGGCAGGCGAGAACTCCTCGACGATGCGGCCTTGCCGGCAGACCAGGATGCGGTCGGACAGGTTCATGATCTCCGGCAGGTAGGACGAGATGACGACGACGGCCAGGCCCTCGTCGGCCAGCCGGTTGATGATCTGGTGGATCTCGGCGATGGCGCCGACATCGACGCCGCGCGTCGGCTCGTCGAAGATGACGATGCGCGGCTTTTGCACCAGCCCCTTGCCGATCACCACCTTCTGCTGGTTGCCTCCGGAAAGCTCGATCACGCGCGCATTATCGTTGATCGCCTTGACGTTCAGCGTCCTGGTCCATTCGGCAGACAGCGCCCGCATCTCCTGCGCGTTGATTACCCAGCTCTTTTCCCGCCCCGCCGCCAAAAAGCCGCCGAACAGGTTCTCGGCGACGTCCATCGTCTCGAAAATCCCCTCGCTCTTGCGATCTTCGGTGACATAGACGATGCCGTCCGCCACCGCCTCGCTCGGCACGAGATAGCGCACCGGCCGGTCGTCCAGCTCGATGGTGCCGCCGCGCAGGAAATCGCGCTTGTAGATGCCGGAGACGATCTTGAATGTCTCGGTGCGGCCCGAGCCGATCAGCCCGAACACGCCGGTGATCTGGCCCTCGAAGATCGAGAAGGAATTGTTGCGCACGACATTGCTCATCGAGATGTCCTGCACCGACAGCACCTTCTTGCCGGCCTTGCGCAGCCTGGTCTCGTCGCGCTGGCTGTAGAGCTGCCCCGACAGCGTGCGCCCGACCATCGCCGCGACGATCCTGTCGCGATCGAAGGCGGCGGTATCGTCGGTGATCACCAGCTCGCCGTCGCGCAGGATGGTGATGCGGTCGGCGATATCAAGCGCCTCCTCGAGCGCATGGCTGATGAAGACGATCGACACGCCCCTTGCCTTAAGCCGGCGGATCAGCGCGAAGAAGTGCCGCTTTTCCTCTGGCGTCAGCGTCGCCGTCGGCTCGTCGAAGATGATGATCTCGGCATTGTGGTGGACGGCGCGCGCGATCTCGACCATCTGCCGCTTGGCGGCGCCCAGCGTCGCCACCATGGCATTGGGGTCGACGGGAAAATTCAGCGACTGCAGGAACTGCTGCGCCGAGATATAGGTGCCGCGCAGCCGGTTGAGAAAGCGCTCCGTGCCGAGGTAGAGGTTCTGCGCCACCGTCATCGACGGCACCAGGCTGGTTTCCTGGAACACCATGGCGATGCCGGCTTCAAGTGCCGCATGCGGCGAGGCGTAGGCGATCTCCTGACCCTTGTGGAACATCGTTCCCGATGTCGCGTCGACAACGCCGGCGATGATCTTGGTCAGCGTCGATTTTCCAGCACCATTCTCGCCGAGCAGCGCGTGGATCTCGCCCTTGCGCAGCTCGAAGCTGACATTCTTCACCGCGGGAACACCGCGATAGGTCTTGGTCACGTTCTCCAGGCGGACGATCGGTTCCATCAGCGATGCCCTCCTGAAGTCAGATCGATGGCCAGCAGGCAATCGCCGCCTTTCGAGGCAATGAACAGGCGACCGTCTGTCTCCGCCACGCTGCAGATGCCATGGCGCGTGCCGTTGGCGCGGCTGTGCAGGCTGAATTGCGGCCGCATCTCCCGATCGAGCCTGACCACCAGCCCGTAAGAGCGGCTCGGCGACCACGGCTTGTGGATGCCCATAGTGCGGATGCCGCCGCATTGCAGCGGCTCGAGGAAGCTGCGGTTGGAGGCGAGCGCCGGCGCGATCCAGTGTTGCGGCGACACTTGCGCCAGCATGTCGTTCCGATAGTGCGTTTCCTGCAGCACGAATTCGATCAGACGGTTGCGGGGCGCAAACAGCGCCAGCCAGGCACCGCCATCGGCGGCGGGCGACAGCCGCGCGGGATAGCCGGGCAGATGCGCCAGCACCGTCGAGCGGCTGCCTGTCGCGCCGTCGAAGCGGACGAGTTGGTGCCGCCAGCTCTCGCCGACCAGCACGTCCTTGCCGGTTGGATGCAGCCCATAGGGAAAGGCGATGTCACCGGCGAGCTTGCGGAATTCGCTGCCTGCCGGATCGCGCTTCCACAGCGAACCCGACGCACCCTTCTTCATCAGATCGGCGGCCCATTCCGACGGCGCGTGTTCGGCCGAGCCATTGGCCAGCCAAAGCGTGCCGTCTTCTGTGTAGGCGAGTGCTGCTATGCAGCGGATCTCGGCCGGCAGGGCGGCCTCCTTGCCTGCAATCAGCAGCCTGCCGCTTTCGAGCCCGACCGTCAGTTCGCCGGCGGGCGAGCGCGCGAGCGCTGTGACGGCGGCCGGAAATGTCTCGACCAGAACAGGCGCGCCACCGGCGGCGAGCGCGTAGAGGGCATTGCCGCTGGACGCCAGCAGCCGGCCGTCGGCGACCAGCAGATTGTCGGGCTCGGGCAGTTCGGCGAAGGCCGCAACATCGTCCAGCAGCGTGTTCGGCCTGAAGGCGCCATCAAGCGGCGGGATGGTCACTGCCTTGCCGCGAAAGATGTCGAGGATCGGGTCCAGCATCATGGCTTGGCACCCCAGTAAGAAGCGGGGCTGGTCCAGTTCGGGTCGGCGCCGGCAATCCGGTAGCGGCCGATGCGGTTGTTGAGGATGCCGCCGACGAACAGAAAACCCTTATGCTCGCGCATCGAAGTCACCATCGGATGCGCGGCGCCCGACAGGTCGCCCATCGCCTCGACGATGCCACCCTTCTCGTTGAATTTTACCACACCGCCGGTGTTGATGTTGGGGAACAGCCATTCGTCCTGCGGCAGCCGGCGCGTCATGCGCTTGCGCATGTCGGGATGGCGCAGCGACAGGTCGAAGCTCGGCGTGCGCATGCCGAGCCAGGCCATCCAGTAATTGCCGTCGGAGGTACGGTTGATGTTGTCGGGGTAGCCAGGCATGTCGCGGATGACGCATTCGGCAACGCCCGCCTTCGGCCCTTCCAGCCAGTAGCGGTGCACGCGGCAGGCCCAGCTCTCGGCGAAGAACAGCGACTTGCCGTCATGCGCCATGCAGACGCCGTTGGTGTAACGGTAGCCGTCGAGCAATGTCTTGGTCGAACCGTCCTTCGGGTCATAGACGAGCAGCCGCCCGGTGGCGCGGTTCTCGATCGAGTCCAGCGCCCAGTCGTGCGCGTCATAGCGCTTGGTGGAATCGGTGAAATAGATGCGGCCGTCCGGCGCGATGTCGCAATCATTGGGATCGCGCAGCCGCGCATCGTCGACGATCGAGGTCCAGGAGCGCGACGTTTCCGCCGAAAGCCGCTTCACCTCCCGCTCCGGCGAGACCGAATAAAGGCCCATCGCGCCGACGCAGCTGATCAGATTGCCTGTCTTGTCGAAGGCCAGGCCGAGCGGAAAGCCGCCAATATGCGCAAAGACCTCCGAGCGTTTGTAGTCCGGCGCGAAGAAGCGGACGATCTCGCCATGCCTGGTGCCGCAATAGAGATGGTCGTCGCGGTCGAGGATGACGTCTTCCGGCCCTTCCAGCTCGCCGAGCCCGATATGGTCAGCCCCAGACAGCCGATTGTCGAGCTCGTAAGGCGTGCCGGAGCCCGGTGCGGCCGACTGCGTTGCGCCCATTTTCAGATAGACCGGTGCGACATAGACCTCGTCCAGAACCTTGTGGCGGTTCTTAAGCCAGCGAATGTCGATGGTGACGGCGACGGCCAGCATGATGCCCAGCACCATCTGGTTGGTGCCGGTGCCATAGCCCAGCCGGATCAGCCCGTTGGTCATCGTCAGCACGATGATTGCGCCCATCAGCCCCTTGATCACCGAACCGCGGCCGCCGCCCAGGCTGACGCCGCCGACGACCGCCGCTGTCAGTGCCATGACCTCGAGGTTGAGGCCTGTGCCCGGCCCTGCCCCGCTCAGCCGGCAGGCGATGAGGAAGCCGCCTAGCGAGGCGCAGAAGCCGGAGAACACATAAGTCATGAACACGGTGCGGCGTACGCGGATGCCGGCATTGTGAGCCGATCGCCGCGACCCGCCCACCGCCTGCACATGCCAGCCGGGCCGCGAGCGCGTCAGCGCGACATGCGTAATAATCGCCAGGATAATCGCCGCCCACACCGCAACCGACAGGCCCCAGAAGGTGTCGTCGCCGATGAAGTCCAGCACATCCGATGTGGCATCGGAAAGCTGGACGTCGGCGGCATAGGTGGTGACCAGTATGTCGAACAGCGCCCGCCCGAAGATGAAGGTGACCAGTGTCGTCAGGAAAGCGCGCAGGCGGAAATAGCCGATCAGATAGCCATTGATCGCGCCGAACAGCAGGCCGGTGACGATCGAGGCGGCCAGCGCCAGCCACACCGACTGTTCGAGGATGAAGAAGACGAACACGGCGGAAAAGCAGGACAGCGCGAAGATCGAGCCGACCGAAAGGTCGATGCCGCCGCCAAGCATGACCACCGTCATGCCGGTGACGACCAGCGAGAACTCGCCGAGCTGGCGGGTCGATTCCTGCAGCGACATCGGCTTGAAGAAGCCGGGAATGATTGAACCGAACACACCGAGCGTCGCCACCAGCGCCAGGAACGGAATGGCGTTGTCGGTCCAGCGTTTGCTTAGGATCTCGCCGACGAGATGGTCGGGCACGAGATTGTAGCGCCAGGACTGGAGGCGTTCGCGAAAGGACATCGGTTGCTGCTATTCGAGAGAAAAGGGAAAAAGGGGCCGGGCTATCCGCAGAACAATCGCCTCAGGTTTGCGCTGCCCCTCACCCTTACCCTCTCCCCGTATAGAGACGGGGAGAGGGGGTCGCCAGCGTTGGAGCGTATCCCTTCTCCCCGTCACTATACGGGGAGAAGGTGCCGGCAGGCGGATGAGGGGCAGCGCGAAGCTCAGGAAAGCCGGCCTACTTGGCCGCAGGTTCGGCTCGCAGTGCTTTCAAATCCCAGCAGCTGTCCGGCTTGAGGTCGGCCTTGGTCGTCGCCTTCTCCAGCGTGTAGATGTAGGTGTGCGAGGTGCCGGCCGGCTGGCCGCTCTGCAACAGGAATTTTATGACGGCGTTCATGTCACCCGACTGGCGGGCAAGGTCGGTCATCACCACCGCGCCATAGGTGCCGTCCTGCAGCTTGTCGCAGTCGGCGGTTTTCTCGCCGCCACCGGTGGTGACCAGGAACACCTTGCCCTCGAGCTTGGCATCGCGGATCGCAGCCGATGCGCCGGTCGCGTCACCATCCCAGAAATCGATGATGGCGCAGATGTCGGGGTTCTGCTGCAGCATTGTCGTCGTCACATTGCGCGAGGTCGTCGCATCCCAGTTGGAGTCCGGCTTGGCCACGACCTTGAAGTCGGGGTTCTTGTCCAGCACCTTCATGATGCCGGCATACTGGTAGAGGCTCGATGAGTTGGCCTGGTCGCCCTGCACCAGCCCGATCTTCTTGGAGGAGTTCGGCCCACAACCCTTGATCGCCGCTTCGGCTTCCAGCTGGCCGAGCCGATCCCAGTCGCTGCCGACAAAGGCATCGGCCGGGAAGTTCGCCGGATTGTCGACCAAAAGCACATAGGTGCCGGCCGCCTGCGCCTTCTTCATCAGCTTGGCATAGGAATTGAGGTCCGGCGAATGGATGATCAGCACGTCCGGCCTGGCGTCCGACGAGATTGCGTCGGTTATCGCCTGCGCGCCGGCATCGACCACCCAGTTCGGGTCACGCGTCTCGAACACGCCGCCCCAGGCCTCGACCTCCGTCTTCAGGTAATGCGCCCAGCCCTGTGCCAGGTCGAAGCCCATCGCCATCGGCACCAGCATCACACGCTTGCCCTTGAGCGCTTGCGAATAGGCGGCCGGACCCGGATCTTCTGCAGCGAAGCCCGGCGCCACGAAGGCGGAGATGGCAAGCGCTGCCGCGGCAGCCATAAATGTCCTGATGATTTTCATGTCACATCCTCTGGTTTGGTATGTCGTTCGCGGCCGGCCCCAACCGTTCGCGTCAGTCTAAATGTCGCCTTGCTGCGCGGTCTGCTCGTCGCGCGGATTGATGAACCCATCGACGATGATCGCCGCCAGCAGGATCGCGGCCTTGATCAGGTTCTGATAGAGCAGCGGAATGTCGATGATGGTCATGGCGTTGAGCAGGATGCCGATCAGCGCGGCACCCACCAGCACGTTGCGCACCCCGCCCCGCCCGCCCGACAGACCGATGCCGCCGATCACCGCCACCAGCACGATGTCGTAGAGCAACGTGGAATTGACGATGCGGGTGTTGATTGAATGCAGGCTGGCGGCGGTGAGCAGGCCAGCAACCAGCGAGACCAGGGCCGACAGCACGTAGCGCAGCACCAGCATCGGGCGCACTGGAATGCCGATATTGCGCGCCGCGACCGGGTTGTCGCCGGCGAAATAGACGTAGCGGCCCCATTTGGTGTAGCGCAGGAACAGGAAGAAGGCGAAAGCCAGCCCGGCGAAGACAAACACCTCGACCGGGATGTCGAGGAAACGCAGCCCGCCCAGAAGCTCGACCCAATGGCCGGGCGGCACCGGCACGGCGTCCTGCGTGATCAATTGTGAACGCACATAGCCGAAGACGAAGGACGCGGTCGCCAGCGTCACGAAGATCGCCGGGACCTCGGCGTAGGCGACCAGGATTCCGTTCAACAGCCCGATGGCGAGAACACCGGCGAGCACATAGGCGAAGGCCAGCCCGTCGGGCATCCCCGAATTCAGCAGTTGCAGATACCACGCGACCGACATCGCCATGATCGCCACCGCCGAGAGATCGATGCCCCTGCCGATGATGACGACCGCCATGCCGAGCGCCAATATGCCCAGCACCGAGACCGAGCGCACGATGGCAACGAGATTGTTCGAATTGATAAACCCAGGCAGTCCGATGGCGGCGGCAATGAACAGCACAACCGCGATGGCAAAGACAATGCCCTCCTGGTTCAGGCTTCTCCAGTTTAGCCAGCCGGTCGCGTTCATTGCCCGCTTTCACCCGCGATGGCTACGCCCTGCTCCCTCTGCGGCCATCGGAACGAAAGCTAATCGGCTCAAGACCAATTCGTCAAATGAATCCGCGCATTGCAGGCCGGCTTGCGAGGAAATTCCGCGCTTGGATGCACCGATTGGCGAGGCTGGCGCAATGCCGGGAACTCAAGCTGTTTTGCAATTGATCGCGCCGATCGGACCGCCGGCAAAGGTTTGCTCCGGAACGAGCGAAGCAGGCATAATTTATGTCCGCGATTGCCGCTGGATTCCTGCGTCAAATCCGCAATTGGTTGGCGCGTTGCAGATGCCGCACCGCCAGCCAGCCGACCAAAATGCCCGTGCCGAGCAGTGCCACGGTCGGCAACACACCCTCTTCCGGATGCGCGATGCGCTCGAGGCCATAGAGCATCGCGGCGAGCCCCACCGAGGTCAGCAGGAAGCCCGGCCAGTCGAGGGGCTTGGCCCCAGCTTCGCGGTCGCCGGGAATGAAGCGGGCGACCAGTGCCAAACCGGCAACGCCAAGCGGGATGTTGATGAAGAAATTCCAGTGCCAGGAGAGATAGGTGGTGATGAAGCCGCCAAGCACCGGCCCGACCACCGGCGCAAACAGCGCCGGCCAGGTGATCAGCGCCGTGGCGTTGAGAAGCTCGGATTTCGGCGCGTTGCGCAGCACCAGGATGCGGCCGACCGGCGTCATCAGCGCGCTGCCCAGGCCCTGAACCGCGCGTGCGGCGACGAACTCGGCCAGATTCTGTGAGATGCCGCAAACGAGCGAGGCCAATGTGAACAGGGCGATCGCCACGAGGAAGATGTTGCGCGCGCCAAAACGGTCGGCGAGCCAGCCGGACAGCGGCACGAATACCGCCATGGTCAGCATATAAACGGTGATGCCGATGCTCATCGCCACCGCCGGCACGCCGAAGGATTCTCCCATCTGCGGCAGCGATGTCGAGATGATGGTCGAATCCAGAAGCTGCATGAAGAAGGCGACGGCGACGATCAGCGCCACCCGCCGGGCTTGCCGCGCCGCCGGCGCGGTTTCGGGCAAGGCTTTGTTTTCGGGAATGGCGGTCATGCACAGAACTGCCCGAAGGGGAATTTTCACCCGCTCCATCGGCAACCGCACAATTATCCGGCAAACCGATGACCCACCGGTTTCAACAGTATCTGGCCGGTGCCGTCCAGACCTGGTTCAACAAACTTTCGTGTGGCATCGCAGCCGGCCATGCGATGACCCGGCCCTGGCGCCGAACCGGCCTTTCACGATCCGCGATGATGCTTTGTGCCGCTGCCGGGGCGTCTTATGCGGCTTCGATCTTCTCCAGGAACAGGCTGAGCTGGTCCGGGTCCATGTGCACGACGTGCCTGTCTTCGGGATAGGCCAGGCTGTTCACATCGGCGACATATTCGGAGAAGGCAGCGATTCGTTCGGCCTGCAGGCGATCGTATTCGGCGGCGAAATTGCGATAGACCTTGGAATGGCGCGGCATGTGGCCACGGTTCTGGCCGAGGATGTCGTCGGCGAACAGATACTGCGCGTCACAGCCGGTGCCCGCTCCCATCGACAGCATGATCAGCGACGTGCGTTCCGAAATCGCCTTGGCCACCTCGACCGGCACCACCTCGATCTCGGCGCCGATCGCGCCGGCGGCCTCCAGTTGCTTCACCGCCTCGAACACCTGCATGGCGGTATCGGCGGTCTTGCCGACAGCCTTGAAGCCGCCCGTCCAGGTGGCGCGTGACGGGATGAGGCCGACATGGCCGATCACCGGAATGGCATCGTCGGCCATCCGCTTGATGGTGGCGTACCCGGCGCTGCAATAGACCGCATCGGCGCTGGCCTTGTAGAGCCGGAACGCCCAGCGGACGAAATCATCGGCGGTGCCGATTTCGAAGAAATTCTCGCCCGGCATGGTGAACAGGCTGGGTGCCGCATCGCGGTATTGCGGATTGAGTACCAGCTCCGGCGGCACCGAGACGATATCGACGCCGGCGCGTTCGGCGGCCTCGGCCTCGTCCATCGTCAGCACGCGCAGCATCGTCAGCTGCCGCTTGCCCTTCATGGCACGCAGATCTGCGACGGTCGGTCTTTTCCGGCTCATGGATTTTGGTCCCCTTTGCTACGTGACAGAAGGCCGGTCAGGCGATCTGGATCATCACCTTGCCAGCTTCGACCTTGACTGGATAGGTCGCGAGATTGACGCAAACGGGAGCGCCCTTCGCCTGCCCGGTCTTATAATTGAAGCGGCCATTGTGCTTGGGGCATTCGATGATGTCGTCCATCACAAGCCCATCGGCCAGATGCGCCTTCTCATGCGTACAAAACCCATCGGTGGCGAAGAATTCATCGTCCGGCGAACGGTAGATCGCGAAGGTGCGGCCGCCATGGTCGAAGCGGATGACATCTTCCTCTTCGACATCGTCCACGGCGCACGCTTCGACCCAATCGGCCATCTCTATCTCTCCTGAAATTTCTGCGTTGCGCTTGTGCGCAGTACCTACTCAGCCGCTGCCGACATGTTCACCTCGTGGAATTCGCCACGATAGGGCCGTGCGGTTGGCGGCAGTTCGCGCTTGAGGAAATAATCCTCGTATTTGAGCTGCCTGAGCAGGACAGGCCAGACCTCGCGATAGGCATGCCATATCGACGGGTTCGGCCCCGGCAGATCGTGCTTGATCAATTCATGCAGCCTGGGCAGCGCGTGATAGGGCACCATCGGAAACATGTGGTGCTCGACGTGGTAGTTCATGTTCCAGTAGATGAACCGGCTGATCGGGTTCATGTACACGGTACGGGTGTTGAGCCGGTGATCGACGACGTTGTCGGCCAGACCGATGTGCTGCAGCAGGCCGGTCATCACCATGTGCCAGGTGCCGTAAAGGCGCGGCACGCCGATGAGCACCACCGGCACCCACGACTGCATGAAAAGGGCGAGTGCTATTGTGGCGATGTAGATGGCAATATGCCAGCGCGCCGCGATGACGGCCTTGTGCTGTTCCATCTCGGGAACGTAGCTTTTCTCGTCGGGCGTCAGCTTGCCGAACGCCTGGCGTACCAGTGCCGGAAGCGAATAGCGAAAATCGAGGATGCCGGTGAAAGCCAGCGCCGCACGCAAAAGGTCCGGCGGGCGCATCACGGCGATCTCGGCGTCGCGGCCGACGATGATGGTGTCGGTGTGGTGGCGGGCATGGCTCCAGCGCCAGATCACCGGGTTGCGCATCAGCATGAAGCTGGCGATCTGGTAGACGACATCGTTCATCCAGCGCGTGCGGAAGGCAGTGCCGTGGCCGCATTCGTGCCAGCGCGAGTCGCTGGACGAGCCGTAGAGCACGCCGTAGACGAAGAAGAACGGCACGCACCACCAGGTACCCCAGAAATAGATGGCGCCGGCGGCGGAGCCGAGGATGGCGACGATCCAGATGATCGTGTCGCGGATCGCCGGACCGTCTGAGCGCTGCATCAACTCCTTGATCGCCTTGCGGGGGACATCCGTGTGGTACCACTCCGCCGAGGCCAGTCCCGTCTCGATCGCCCTGCGCGTGCTTTCGCCGACCAGGCTGTAATCGCGCTTTACCGTGCCAGCCATTGTGACCTCCAATTCCCGATCGGCCGCGAACCCTCCCCGCTCCGGCCGGAACCAGCCTCCCAACTGGTGTCCCGTATCGTCTTCGCCATTATCACGACCTGCCTCCAAGAACAGGAAAACGGCCCGACGGCTGGGGATAATCCTGCTGCGGCTGCCTGGCGATTGCAGCGATCCGGCTTTCGGCGGCGGCGATCTCGCCGGCGCCGTCGAGGACCCGGAACGCCGCATCGTAGGAGCGGCTCTCGCCATGCTCCAGCCAGATCATCTCGCCGCGTTCGCGCGCCGCCAGATTGCCCAGCACATGATGCGTCGACGGCTCGATGCCCAGCGCGTACTGCCCGGCCTGGAAATTCTGCCATTGATAGGCGCAAGGCAACTGGTCCTTGCGCGTGACCACCTCGAAGCCAAGGCCGAGCCTGTCGTTGACCACCGCCACCGGGACTTCGCCGGTGCTGTCGGCGCCGAGTTCATGCTGCCAGACCTGTTCCTTGAATCCCGGTTGCGGCGCCGGCACCGTGCGGTAGCCGACCTTCTGCGCTTCATAGCGCTCGCCGGCATGCCCGGCCCAGACGACGTCGCGGATCGGCGCCAGGTAGCGCGATCCCTCGTCGAGCACCGGATGACTGACATTGATGTGGTAGAAATACATATGCGGCGTACGGTTGAAACCGTGATTGACGACACGGTCCGAAAGCCGGATCTCGTTGCCGCCGACATCGGCCTCGATCCGCCGCAGCAGGTGCAGATCCTCGCCGAATACAGTCGATTGCTGGACGATGCCTTCGGCCCACAACACGCAGCGGTCGCCGTCCCAGGTCTCGCCATAGCCGGTCAGCCGCGCCGGAATGGTGCTGACACGGCCGTGCAGCGAATGGCGCACCGTCTTCTTCGGCGGGTAGTTGTAGGTATCGGCCGGTACTTCGTTCATGAACAATATATGGTCGAGGCCGCAGGTCAGCAGAAGGCCGGAAAACGACCGCGCCCACGCCAATCCCTCCTCGCCTTCATATTCGTGCAGGCCGGGATGGCGAAAACCGCTCGGTGAGTGCCAGCCGATCGCCTGGCCCCTGAAGTCGCAATCGGCGATATCGAGCGCCCGGTCGACCAGCGCGGTGAAGCGCAGGCCGGAGCCGGTGCGGAATTCGAGCATGCGGATGCCGCGCTCGACGCCGTCGCCAAGCGTCATCAGCCGCACGCCGGCGAACTGCGACAGCATGCCCGAGCGTTCCGAGACCTGCCGGCGCGACAGCGTCTTGCCGTAAAGCTCTACCATGTGACGGCCAGTTCTTTCACTTTGCTCCCGTCCTTCACTTCGCTCTCGTCTCCTTGAGCAGGGCCGACATGTCGGCACCGGTGATGATGCTTTCCACGGTCAGCAGATCGGTATCGGCGACCGTCTGCTCGGCGACGATCTCGCCGCGGCGCATGACGATGATGCGATCGGCGACCTGGAAGACGTGATGGATGTTGTGGGTGATCAAAAGCACCGAGTGACCGGCGTCACGCACTTCCTTGACGAAGCGCAGCACGCCGTGCGTTTCCTCGACGCCGAGATTGTTGGTCGGCTCGTCGAGGATGATGACCTTGGCGGCAAATTGCATGGCACGCGAAATGGCGATCGATTGGCGCTCGCCGCCCGACAATGTGCTGACCAGTGCATCGGCGTCGAGTTTCTTCGAGATGCCGACGCGCTTCAAAAGCGCCGAGGCGGCATCGCGCAATTTGGCAAGGTCGAGCGGCGCGAACACGCCCAGCCATTTGAGATTGACCGGCTCGCGGCCGAGGAAAAGATTGCGCGCGATGCTGAGGTCGGGCGCCAGCGAGGTGTCCTGGTGGATGGTCTCGATGCCGAGATCCATCGCGTCGCGCGTCGAGCGGATGGAGACCTTCTGGCCGCGCACATAGATCTCGCCGCGATCGACCGGAAACACGCCCGAGATCGCCTTGATCAGCGTCGATTTGCCGGCGCCGTTGTCACCGAGCAAGGCCACCACTTCGCCCTCGTTGAGCGCGAAGGACGCGTTCTTCAGGGCGCGGACGCTGCCGAAGGATTTTTGCAAATTCTGCAGCCGAAGCACTTCCATGATCAGCTCCTGGCGGCGTTCTTCTGCAGCAAAGCGTGCAGGATGAGCATGGCAAGGATGATGACGCCGACGAAGATGTTGTAGGCGAGCCCAGGCACGCCGATCAGCACGATGCCGTTGCGGATGCTGCGCAGCATCAGCGCGCCGACGATGGTGCCTAAAATGGTGCCGCGTCCACCGGTCAGCGCGGTGCCGCCAACCACCACCATGGCGATCACTTCGAGCTCGTAGCCGGTGCCGGCCACCGGCGAGGCGGCAGAGATGCGGAAGGCGCTGATCATGCCGGCGAGACCGGCCAGCACCGAGGTGAGGATGAACAGCCAGATCTTGACCGCATCGGCCGGCACGCCGCGCGCTACGGCGGCGTTACGGTTCGAGCCGATAGCGCTGATCCAGTTGCCGAGCTTGGCGTAGTGCAGCACATAGATCGCCAGTAGCGACAGGCCGATGAACCACCACAGCGAGGTATAGAAACGGAACGTTCCGATATTGAAGCTGCCGGCCAGCAGCGTCACGAAGAAGCCTGGCTGGTTCCAGGATTTCAGCGGAAAGCCTTGGGTGATGTAAAGCGCTGCCCCACGCACGACGAGCAACATCGACAGTGTCACCAGGAAGGACGAGATGCCGATCTTGGTGACGATCAGGCCGTTGATCGCACCGATCGCTATGCAGAGCAGCAGGCCGGCCAACAGCGCGACGCCAATATCAAAGCCGCCGTTCTGCACCAGCAGCATGACCACGACCGGCGCTAGCCCGAACACGGCACCGACCGAAAGGTCGAACTCGCCCGCCGTCAGAAGCAGCGTCATGCCGAGGGCGATGATGCCGAGCTCGGGCAGGAACGCCATCATGTTGGAGATGTTGAGCGGCGACAGGAAATTGGCGTCGGCGATCGCGAACACCGCCAGCAGGACAATCAGGATGACGAGCGAAGAGAACTGTGGCGAGCGCATCAGGCTCGACCTGCGTTTGGCACGCGGCATTTCCTCTTCTGCGGCAATTGTCATGACTGTTTCGACCATATCTCAGGGTGACGCCCGCCGCCTGCGCGGCGAGCGTCAGTTCCAATCACTTGTTGTAGAGTTTCAGGATCGGTTCGACGCTCGACGCGTCGTAGAGGCTGAACGTGTGGATGTCGTAGCCGATCGGTTCGCCAGCGGCGGCCAACCCGAGCAGCGCCACCGGCATGAAGCCCTGCGCTGACGGGAACTGCCAGGCAGCCGCGTTGATGAAGCCGGACTTCACTGACTCGGCCGTTTCCTTCGAATTGCCCCAGCCGACGACCGGGATTTTGCCGGCCGGCACGCCGGCGCCGTCGAACACCCGCTTGACGCTGGCCGCGACGGAATCGCCGAGCGCGATGATCGCCGGCGGGTTGTTGGCGACCATGTAGTCGGTCATCTTGGCGATGATGCCGGCCGGATCGGTGCCGCAATCGACCACATCATATTTGATGCCGAGCGGATCGAAGACGCTGGCGATGCCTTCGGTCTCGAGCTGCTGGTAGCTGGCGCCCGGCACTTCGACCGGCAGGAACACCTTGTCGCCCTGCTTCACCATCTTGTGGTCGACCAGATATTTCGCCCAGATGACACCGGCCTCCTTGAGATCGGCGCCGACATATGCCTGCCGGCCGGTTGCCGGATCGTCGGTGTTGAAGAACACGATCGGGATACCGGCCGCCTTGGCTGCCTTGACCTCCTCGGTCCACAGGCCGGGCTGCGCCGAGGTCGTGGCGATGCCGTCCGGCTTGGCGGCGAGTGCCGAGTTGAAGGCCTCCTTCTGCGCCGCCATGTCGCCACCGCTGAACGAGATCTTGCAGGTCACCTTGAGCTGGTCGCAGGCCTTGGTGGCGCCGGCATTCCAGTCGATCCAGAAGGCATCCGACGGGCCGCCATGCGACAGCAGGTAGAACGTCTTCTGAGCGTCCTGCGCCAGCGCCGGCGTACCCAGCGCCACACCGGCGAGAACGGTCGCCGCGGCAGCGATTTTCAACGCGAATTTCAACATTTCTCTTCCTCCCTTGTTTCGTAGCCGAACCGCGCCATCACAGTCCGTTGGCGCGGAATTTCCCGTCGAGGAATTTCTTGGCGCGCGGCACGTCGTCTTCCGAAAGATGCTCGATGATGACCGGGATGTTCGGGTGCTTTTCGGCCAGCCGCTTGAGATAGAGGTCGTAGTTCAGCGAACCGAGACCGGGCGCCGGCAGCTCGATCTCGCCGACGCCGCGGAAAGTGTGGCTCTCCAGCGCGTCCTCGTCGCCGATGTCGGCGTGCTTCTCCGACTTGTCGCCGCCGGAGCGTTTGACGTCCTTGGCGTGGGCTATCTTGATCTTGTCGGTCAGCGTGTCGAACACCTGGTTCAGGATCTGGTCCATCCTGTCGATGTTGTGCGTTTCGAAATAGTTGGTCGGGTCCATCAGCAGGCCGAGGCCTGGGTGGTCGACCTGCGCGAACATCCTCACCGTCTCCTCGACCGAGCCGACGACATTGTTGACATAGGTCTCGAGCAGGAAGACCGCGCCGTGGTCATAGGCGGTCTGGGCAAGGTCGGCGATGACCTTGCGGCATTCCTCAAAACCTTCCTCGGTCTTGTTCTTCGGGTGATGCACCCAGTCGGACTCGGTGTTGTAGGTACCGGTTTCCGAGATCACGTAAGGGGTGCCGAAATGGCGTGCGTTGCGGATGATCTCCTTCAAATAGCCGACGCGCCTCTCGCGCTCGCCCATATCCGGATGGATGATGTTGGTGTAGCCCGATACGCAGCAGATCGGCAGATTGTGGTCGCGGAACGTATCGCGGACAGTCTTGGCCTTGTCCTTGGTGATCTGTCCGGCGGAAAGGTCGATATCCCTGAAATGCAGGTCGAGCTGCACGGTGTTGAAATCGAGCGCACGGATCTTCTGCGCGGTCTCCTTGAGGCAATACGGGAAATAACCCGTGAAAATACCTGCCTGCATCATGGTGTGAAGTCCTCCCTGTAAGTGATTCAGTCAGTTGATATTTCGGAAAGTTTGACTGTCCGGCCCTTGTCGATCGAACGATAGCCGGCTTCGACCAGCGCCATAGTCTTGACGTTGTCGGCGACCGACAGCGCCGGCGGCTCGCCCGTCTTGACCGCGTGCTGGAGCTGCTCCATGACGCCGATAAAAGCATGCGGGAACCACATCGTGTCCCAGCTGGGTGTCACCCATTCACCACCGGTGGTCTCGGTCGAGGCATAGGTCAGCGTCGAGGCAGCGCCAGTCGGCCAGCCGATGGTACCCTTGGCGACGCCCTTGGTGCCGTCGACGCGCCAATTGATGTGCTGGTCGTCCTTGTAGCCCTCCTGGCGCGGCCCGGACCAGACATCCTCCAGCGATACGGCGAGCACGCCGGACGGGAACTTGATCGTCGACACGGTGATGCCGTCCGAATGGTCGAAGCGGGTGCGCGGGTCCTTGCGGGTCAGGGTGGTGATCTCCAGGGGATCGCCGAACAGGAAGCGCAATACGTCGAGATGGTGGACGCTCATATTGGCGAGCGTCAGCCGGTCATAGTCCTCGAGGAAGCTCTGCCAGTGCGGGATCGCATGCATGTCGATCTGGGCGAAAACGATGTCGCCGAGCGCGCCGCTGTCGATGATCTGCTTCAAGACGCGCATCGACTGGTCGTAACGCATGTTCTGGTTGACCGAGAGGATCTTGCCTGCCTTGGCCGCCTCGTCGCGGAGTTTGACGGCCTCTTCAAGGGACAGCGCCAATGGCTTCTGCGCCAGGATCGCCTTGATATGTGCTTGCTTCAGCGCATGGCGGATCAGCGCCGGCTGCTGGTCGGGCGGAAAGGCAAGGTCGATGATCTCGACGTTCTTGTCCTCGATGAGCTGTTCCGGCGTGTCGTGGACGGTTGGGATATCCCAGCGTTTGGCGACCTTCTCGGCGCTGGCCTTGGTCCGCGAGGCAATCGCCACCACGGGGAAACCGGCTTCCTTATAGGCGGCAAGGTGACATTCGGCCATGATCATGCCGGCGCCGACGCAGCCGATCCTGTATTCCCTGGTACGGACTTCAACGTCCGGCTCGAAGCCGTTGCCCACCATTTCTTGGCTTGCCATATGTTCCTCCCGAAGCTCGTTCCTTGCCGCCGCCGTCATCGTGCCAGCGCTCCCCCGCTCTGTCCGAAATAATGCACCCTGCCCGGCTCGCAGGATATCGCCACCATCGCGTCCGGCCTGATGTCTGGCTGGCCGCGCAACAGCGCCCGCAGACGCGCCTGCCCGGCGGCGAGCGTCACAACGGTGTAGCCGCCGAGCGGCTCGACCTCGAACACTCGCGCCGGGCGGCCCGCGCCCCCCTCCGACCAGGCCTTGACCTTGATGTCTTCCGGCCTGAGTCCAATTTCCACGGCATCGGCCGGGGCGCCGGCATCCGCGATGCGGACTGTGCCTTCCGCCGCCTCTACGCCTTCCGCGCCGTGCACCGACTTCAATATGTTCATCATCGGCGACCCGAGCAGCCGCGCCACATAGGTGCTGGCCGGCCGGTCATAGATCTCGGCCGGCGCGCCGATCTGCCTGATCTTGCCGTTCTCCAGAATGGCCATTCGGTCGGCGACCGACATCGCTTCTTCCTGGTCGTGCGTGACATAGATCAGCGTCTTGCCGAGCTCGCGCTGGATGCGCTTCAGCTCGACCCGCGTTTCCTCGCGCAGCCGGGCGTCGAGCGCCGAAATCGGGTCGTCCATCAGATAGGCGGCCGGGTCGCGCACCAGCGCACGGGCGATCGCCACGCGCTGCCGCTCGCCGCCTGAAAGCTGTGCCGGCGGCTTGTGCAGGATATGGCCGATATGCAGCTTGGCCGCGACGTCGGCGACGCGCTTTTCGATCTCGGCTTCGGCGACCCGGCGTTCGACCAGCGGAAAGCGGATGTTGGCGCGCGCGCTCATATGCGGAAACAGCGCCAAATTCTGGAACACCATGGCGACGTTGCGCTCGGCCGGCGACACCGTGTTGACCGGCTTTCCGCCGATCAGGATCTCGCCCGCGTCCGGGGTTTCCAGCCCGAGCACCAGACGCAGTATCGTCGACTTGCCCGACAGCGGCGGCCCGAAGAAGCAGAAGAACTCATTGTCGTTGACAGTGAACGAGGCGTCGTCGACGGCGAGCGTGTTGCCGTAGCGTTTGGTCACATTGCGGAAGGCGATATCGGCCATGGTCTCAGCCCGCTCTCAAGGCGAGGCCGGTGACGGCGTCGAAGACGCGCACCGCCTCCACCGCAGGTGCGACGACGGTTGTCTGCCCGATCGCCAGCCCGACATCATTGTCGAACACCGCCTTCACCGCAGTCTCGCCGTCGCCAAGGTGGATGATGGTGCGCGCGCCGATCCGCTCGACGAAACTCACCGGCATGGACAGGCCACGGCCGTCTTCAGCCAGCGTCACCTGCTCCGGTCGAAAGCCATAAAACACCTCGCCGCGCATCCTGCGTACGGCATCGGCGATCTCGACCGGCAGCGGCGGTGTCACGCCGAGCGGGCCGAGATCGACGACCAGGCCACGGTCGCTTTCCGCCGGCCAGCCCTTGAGCAGGTTCATGCCCGGCGCGCCGATGAAGCGGGCGACGAAGACATTGGCCGGATCGTTGTAGACTTCCAGCGGCGTGCCGACTTGCTGCAGCACGCCATGGTCCATCACCGCGATGCGGTCGGCCATGGTCATCGCTTCGAGCTGGTCGTGGGTGACGTAGACCATGGTCTGCCGGAACTGCCGCTGCAACTGCTTCAGTTCGGTCCGCATCACCGCCCGGAATGCGGCATCGACATTGGAAAGCGGCTCGTCGAGCAGGAAGATCGCCGGCTCCATGATCGCCGAACGGCCGATCGCCACTCGCTGCAATATGTTGACCGACAGCCTGTCCGCCTTGCGGTCGAGCAGCGGCGTCAGTTGCAGCATCTCGGCAATGGCGCCGACACGGCGGCCGATCTCGGCCTTTGGTGCGCCGCGCATTTTCGGCCCGTAGGCGAGGTTCTGCCGCACGCTCATATGAGTGAAGATCGCATAGTTCTGGAAGACGAAGCCGACGCCGCGCCGCCCCATCGGCACGCCGGCCATGTCGCGCTCGCCGAACAGGATCTTGCCGCTGGTCGGCTCTTCCATGCCGGCGATCATGTTCATCGTCGTCGACTTGCCGCAGCCGGACGGCCCCAGCAGCGCCATGAACTCGCCATCGGCAATGGCCAGATCCATCGTCTTCAGCGCGGTGAAATCGCCAAATTTCTTGACCAGGTTCTGCAGATGGATGGTGCTCATCAGGCCGCCACCTCGCGTACCCGAGCCATGCGTTTCATGGCAAACACCGCGGCGATGGACAGCACGATCAATATGGCCAGCGCGATTGCCGCCACATAGCCCCAGATCAGGTCCTGGGTGGTGAGCTTGTAGATGTAAACGGAGATGGTTTCGGTAGCGACGCCAGGACCGCCGCCGGTCATGATGTAGAGCGTGTCGAAGATCTTGAAGTTCTCGATCACCCTGATCGCCAGCGCGATGATGATGATCGTCTTCATCTTCGGCAGCACGATGGTGATGAATCGCTGCCAAGGGTTGGCACCGAGCAGCGTCGCCGCCTTGATCTGGTCCTCAGGCACGCCGACCAGGCCGGCAAGCAGGATCAGGAACATCAGCGGCGTCCACTGCCAGATATCGGCGACCATGACGGCGATGAGCGCCAGCGTCGGGTCCGACAGCCAGGCGATGGTGACGGGAAAGCCTGAGATCGCCGACAGGATGTCGTTGACCGGGCCGCCCGACTGAAACAGCATGAAGAACATGTAGCCGGCCACCGCCGGCACCACCATCATCGGCATCAAGAGGATCGAGTAGAAGATCCGCTTGCCGGGGAACTCGTCGGCAAACAGTGTCGCGAGCGCCAAGCCGAGCAGGAACTCCGCCGGCACGCAGACGATCATGACGATGGCCGTGCGCTTCAGCGCGCTCCAGAAGCGCGCATCGGCGGCAAGGTCGGTGTAGTTGGCGAAACTGTTCCACATCGACCAGGCGTTCCACCAGCCGGTGCCCGACAGCGGCGACCAGTCGGTCAGGCTGATGTATAGCTGCATCAGGAGCGGGAAGACGGCGATGAACAGCACCAGGATCTGCGCCGGCAGCGTCAGCCGGAATCCGAGCTTTGCGCCCTCGTCCGGCAGCACCGACGCCGCTTTGGAGGCTTGCATGTCGCCCTCCGAAATCGTCGCAGTCACCGTGCTCATTGCTTGAGCGCCCCGAAGGTCAGCCCGCGCACCAGATGGCGCTGGATGGCGATGCCCATGATGACAGGCGGCACTGCGGCTATCAGGCCGAGCGCCGCCTTGGCGCCGTAGAGTTGGCCGGTCATCGAGGAGGACAGCGAGGCCATGTAGACAGGGACCGTCACCCATTCGCGCGTCGTCAGAAGCAGCGCAATCAGATAGTCCGACCAGTTGAGAATGAAGACGAACAGCGCGGCACTGGCCAGCGGCGCGCGCATCATCGGCAGCGTGATGCGCGTGAAGACGCGCCACCGCGAGCAGCCCTCGACCAGCGCCGCCTCCTCGATCTCGCGCGGCATGTCGTCGAAGAAGGTCTTCATCAGCCAGAAGGCGAAAGGCAGCGTGACGATGCCGTAGATCAACGACAGCCCCCACCAGCTGTCGGTGAAGTTGAGGAAGGCCCACATGATCATCACCGGGGTCATGACCGCCATCGGCGGAAACAGGCGAAGCTGGATCAGCGCCAGCGGCAGGTTCTGGCCCGAGCCGAAGCGCGACAGACCGTAGGCCGCCGCGGTGCCCGCCGACATGGCGATTGCCGTACCGAATGTGGCCGACAGCAGCGACGACAGGATCGGCTTCAAAGCTGTGCGGTCGAGGGCGACGATCATATTGTTGGTCGACTCACCGAAGACGAAGCGGAAATTGCTGAGTGTCGGGTTCTTCGGCCACCATGTCAGGTCGGCGCCGGTCGCCGACCATTCGGCGATCGGCTTGAACGCCATCGACACCATCCACAGGATCGGCACCAGCGTCACCGCCATCGCCGCAAGGATCGCGGCATAGCGGAATATCTCGAAAGGAACTGAACGCTTCATCTTGCGGCTTTGCTGGGTCCTTCGTTGCCGAGGGGAAGAGCGACCGCTCCTCCCCTTCTTGGTAGGATCCTTGGAAGGATCAGGCGATCGGATCGAGGACGGTCGGCCAGGCCTCCTTGTTGGTCTTGATCGCTTCGAGAAGCTTCTCCTCGCCGGTGCGGCGGGCAATCTTCTTCCACTCGGCCTCGGTGTCGGCCATCGCCTGCTCGGCTGTCTTGGCCTTGGTCAGCGCGGCGACGAGGTTCTCGT
Organism: Mesorhizobium sp. M1169; assembly: GCF_040318345.1. Taxonomy (NCBI): domain Bacteria; kingdom Pseudomonadati; phylum Pseudomonadota; class Alphaproteobacteria; order Hyphomicrobiales; family Phyllobacteriaceae; genus Mesorhizobium; species Mesorhizobium sp. M1169. The sequence goes on from NZ_JAMYME010000016.1 coordinate 109,434, forward strand.
CCAGCGCGTTGTGGAAGGCGGTGGCGCCGGGATAGTTGATGGTGGGCACGGTGCGGGCGACCGTCTCGCGCACCACGTCCATGTGGTAGGCGTGGTAGGTCTGGCGAACCAGCGGATCCGAGAAATCCGATAGCCGGAACGGATCGAAGTAGCCGCCCGGATTGGCAGTCATCCAGGCGTAGATGCGGCTTGAGCCCAGCCACTGCAGGAACAGGTAGCAGGCCTCCGGATTCTTGGCTTGCGAGGACACCGACGCCGACAGATTGAGCCACAGCACCGACCGGCTGACCAGCTTGCCGTCGATTTCGCGGCCGGGCGGCAGCATCGAGCCGATCTTGCCGGTGACAGCTGAATCCTTGTTGCCGGCATTGTCGAGGAATTTCGGCAGATTGGAGAAGGCACAGGTCATGGCCGCGCCGCCCTTGGCGAAATTGCCGTACTGCTCCGGCCAGCCCCAGGAGATCGCATCCGGCGAATGGTGCGAAAGCGACGCGATGTACTCGCTGGTCGCCGCGATACCTTGCTCCGAATTGATCAGCGGCTTACCGGTATCGTCGAACAAGAACTGATTGGGCGAAGCCATTGAGACATAACGCTGATACCAGTTGGTGTAGCCCCAGCCCTGGTTGCGCAGATCGGTCGAGCCGAACAGGCCCTTGTCCGGGCGCTGGAAGAAAGCCGCGATCTCGTCATGCTGCTTCCAGGTCTTCGGCGCCGCCAGTTCATAGCCGTATTTGTCGGAGAAAGCCTTCTTCTCGGCTGCGTCGCCGAACAGATCGGTGCGGTAGACCCAGGTCTGGAAATCGCCATCCAGCGACACGCCGTAGGTCGAGCCGCGATACTGGTTGAGCAGCGAGACGCCCTTGGCGCCGTCGACATAGCCGCGCTCGGGATCGTCCCATTCCGGCTTGTATTGCGCGACGAAGTCGTCGAGCTTGAGGATGCCGCCGGTTTCGGCAAGGTCGCCAAGACGGTTCCATTCGACCGCGTAGATGTCATACGCCCCACCCTTGGTGGAGATGTCCTGCATCGTCTTGGTGAATTCCTGGCCGTTTGGCACACCGACGATTTCCAACGGAATGCCGGTTTCCTTCTCCCAGAGATCCTTGATCGACGGCGCGCCGGCCGGAAACGGCTGGGTCAACTGGCCGATCGAGCCGTCGGACAGGCCAAGTACGATCTTGGCCGGCGCCTTGCCGGCGCCCTTCATCGCCTTGGCCGCCTCGATGGCGCGGCCCTCCGGCGTATCGGCACCATATTGATAGCGCTCCGAACCGTCGAAACCCGTCGGGCCGCCGATCATGCCGGGCGCCAGGGCATCGGCCGCATAGGCACGGCTCGGGCGAATGAATTTCGGTGCAATACCTGCGGCGGCAACAAGGACTGCCGCCTTTCCACCGGACGCCAGCAAACGGCGCCGCGACACGCGGATCAAATTCGACATTGGAACTCCTCCCTCAGGGCCTTGTTTCCTCCACGGCCCTTATGATGGATATTGACGGCACTATACGAAGCCTGTCAACATCATAAATAATCAAAATACATCATAACATCTCACGGGAGGGGAAGAATGGCGTTTGTAAAGGCTCTCATACTGAAGCCGGTGCTTGAATTTGAGGGAGCCCGGCTGCCCACCTCCCCGCTTTGGTCTGCTTGGGCACTCTGGTGTAGCGCAACGGCTTGCGCATCGGCCAAGGCCGGTTACATCATTTCCCATCAGAATCGCGGACGGCGATGAAGCCGCTCTCCGACGGTGGACCCATGAAATGCGTGATCTCGATGCGCCCCTGGCGCGTTTTGGAATGAGGTGATCGACAGTGCGGTCCACCCTGACAGACATAGCCCGGGAGGCCGGCGTTTCGGCCGCCACGGTCGACCGTGTGCTCAACAACCGCGCCGGGGTCAGGGCGCGCACCCGTGAGGTCGTGCTCGAAACGGCACAGCGGCTTGGCTATATCGCTGAAAATTCGAATAATCCGAGCTCGCTCAACGCGGTTACTGGCGAGGTCATACGGCTGGATTTCGCCCTGCCCGCCGGCACCAATTCCTTCATCAAGATGCTGCACCGCCAGATCGAGGCGCAGGCGCAGGCGCGGCCCGACCTCGACGTCCGTGTCGCTACTATCGAAGGTTTCAATCCGGACCGGCTTGCGCGTCTGCTGCAGGAACTGCACGGGCAGACGCAGGGCGTCGGTGTGATCGCACTCGACCATCCGACGGTCCGCGAGGCGATCCGCTCGCTTTCGACCAGCGGCGTCAGGGTCGTCACCATCGCTTCCGACATCCTGCATGTGCCGAGGGTTGCCTATATCGGCATCGACAACCGCGCCGCCGGCCGGCTCGCCGGCTACCTGCTCAACCGCTTCATGGGCGCAGGGCGTCCGGGCAAGGTCGCGCTGTTCGCCGGTTCGCTCTCCTACCGCGGCCACGAAGAGCGCGAGATGGGCTTCCGCCACATACTGGCGGAAGAATCGCCCAATCTGCAGATCGTCGAGATGCGCGAGATGCTCGACGACCGGGAGAAGGCCTATTCGGAGGCCTCCGCCCTGCTGGACCGGCACCCGGACCTGGCCGCCATCTACAATGTCGGCGCCGGCAACACCGGCATCGCCCGCGCACTCAAGGAGCGCGGGCGCGCGCTGTCGACGGTCTTTCTCGGCCATGAGGTGACGGAAGGCACCAAGGAGCTTCTGCTCGACGGCACGCTGGACGCGGTCATCGACCAGAACCCGCGCGTAGAGGCCCGCGAGGCGCTCAACACCTTGACCCATGCGGTCAGGGGCTTGCCTTACGAACTGCACCAGCCACGGCTGCAAGTGATCTTCAGGGAAAGCATCCCGGAGATCTGAACCAGGTGAAGAAGCACGGGTGCGTCACAAATTCATAATCGCTCGGGCGAGATTTTGGCGGCCAGATCAAGGGTCCGACCGAGAATCTTCGATCAGGCTCAGACCTGCAAAATTAAATTGACTATTATCATCATGTTTTAATAAGTATCCCTGCCCGGCCCGTGTGTCGAGGCTTCTCCATCATGCCAGCCAGGGCCAACGGCCGCCGCCAGCAATCTTTGCTTTTCCCGGGGCTGCACGCATGAAACAGACAAGCAACAAGACCTTGATGGCGAGCACCGCGCTCGCCTTCGCGCTCGGCCTGTGTGCCGCGCCGCTGGCCGCCGCGCAGAAGCCGGAGAAGAACGGCGCCGCCGCCAAGGCCGACCGGCCGGTCAAGGTCGCCCAGCAGGCTAGAACTGGGCAGAACGAGCCGACCGTGCTCGACCTGATCACCATCTCGGCGACGATGATCAAGACGGCGATTATCGAATCGATGGCCGCCATCAGCGCCGTCGATCAGGAAGAGCTCGAACGCATCCAGCCTGACACCGCCGCCGACATGTTCCGCACCACGCCCGGCGTTGCCGCTTCGATGAACGGCGACGATCCGGCAACCGCCATCAACATTCGCGGCCTCGAACAATATGGCCGCGTGGTGGTGACGCTCGACGGCGCCCGCCAGGATTACTGGCGCGTCGGCCACGGCTCGGGCTCGTTCTATGTCGAGCCGGAACTAATCAAGGAAGCGACCGTCATTCGCGGCCCGGTCTCGAACGCCTATGGCTCGGGCGGCATCGGCGGCGTTGTCTCCTTCGAAACCAGGGATGCCGGCGATTTCCTCAAGCAGGAGGAGCGCTGGGCGCTGAGCGAGAAGCTGGGCAATGAGGATAATGGCGACGGCTTCACCACCAGCACCACCGGCGCCTACCGTTTCAGCGACGACGCCGACATCATCGGCAACCTCATTTATCGCGACCGCGACAGCTACACCGATGGCAATGGCGACGCCGTGCCATGGACCGGCGAGAGCATCACCAGCGGCTATATGAAGGCGACCCTGCGGCCGGCCGACGGCCACGAGCTCAAGCTCGGCGCGATCCTGCAGCGCTACAATGACCAGATCACCGGATCGAGCGGCTCGACCTCGCCAACACTGAGCCGCTACGACACCGACACGACCAACCAGACCTACACGGCTGCTTATATGTGGAGGCCGGACGACAACGAACTGATCGACCTCAGTGTCAACGCATACCATAACCGCACGCGCGCCGAGCAGACGCAGGTCTGGCCGGCAACGGCGATCGGCAACTTCCGCTATTACGACGTCGCCACGACCGGCTTCAACCTGAAGAACTCCTCGCGTTTCGACGCCTGGGAGTTGGCACATACCCTCACCTACGGTCTCGACTACTACTATCTGGAGGCCACGTCGGAGGCCGCGCATTTCGGTTCGGGCGAGCAGCAGGGTTATGGCGGCTTCCTGCAATGGCAGGGCGACTACAGCGACTGGCTGCAGCTCATCGCCGCCATGCGCTATGACGGCTACCAGCTCGACGGCAAAACGAAGACCGTGCCGCCGGCGGAAGCCTCGATTTCGGGCGATCGCTGGTCGCCTCGCCTCACCGTCGGCGTGACGCCGTTGGATGGCTTCCAGCTCTACGGCACCTATTCGGAAGGCTACCGGGCACCAGGCCTGCAGGACGTCTATCGCGGCGGCGGCGCGCATGGCGGCGGCGACAGTTACCAGCCTAACCTGCTTCTGCAGCCCGAAACGGCGAAGAACTGGGAAGCCGGGATCAATCTGAGATATGACGATGTGCTGGCCGCGGGCGACCTGTTTCGTGCCAAGGTCAACGTCTTCCACACCGCCGTCGAAGACTATATCGACGTCGACCTCACCGTTTTGCCGCGGATGGCGATCAACATCGGCGACGCGCGGCTGAAGGGCATCGAGGCCGAAGCCGTCTACGACTATGGCTGGGGGTTCGCGAACCTCGCCGGCGCCCTGATCGACGCCAAGGTCGTTAGCGGCGTCTATTCCGGCCAGACGCTGAACAACACGCCGCTCGACCGCTTCTCGGCGACCGTCGGCTTCCGCATGCTGGAAGACCAGCTCACCGTCGGTGCGCAATATCTCAGCGTCGGCAAGATCACCCGGACAAGCCGCACCAATCCCGACGCGCCGGTCGTGGTCGATGACGGCTTCGACCTGGTCAACGTCTTTGCCAACTGGCGCATCAACGACTACGCCAAGCTCGATTTCAGCGTCGATAACGTCTTCAACACCGCCTACACCGACCCGCAAAGCGCCTGGTCGACGACGGCGGCGACGGAACAGGGCAAGGGCCGCACCTTCAAGGTGGCGCTCACAGGCAGGATCGGAGGTTGAGAATGAGGGAAGCTTCAGTGAGCGGACTGGCCTGCGAAGCGCGCTTGAACCTGCGCAACCTGCCGCATTACATCGACCGCATCAGCGACAGGCTGCAGAGCTTCGATGCCGATGCCTCGCGGGAGGGGCAGCGGCTCGACTTCCGCTTCGCCTTCGGCGACGCGTCCCTTGACATGGAGCGGCTGGTGATGCGGGCCAACGCCGCCGACCGCGATGGGCTGGCCCGCATCAAGGACCTGCTGGCCACTGCCGTAGAGGTATATGCCAAGGAAGAAAGTCCCGAGATCGTCTGGACCGGCGATCTCGCCGAAGAAACCCGCCTCGCGCAGTTCCGTGAGATGGTCGTCACCCAGGTCGGCGACCTGACGCGGCATATGCGCCGCATCCGCTTCGCCGGCGAGGATCTCTCTCGTTTTGCGAAATTCGGCGGCATGCATATCCGCATGCTGTTTCCGACCAGGGACGTCCCCGATCCGCTCTGGCCCGTGCTCGGCAGCAATGGCCTCCCGGCATGGCCCTCGGACGACAGGCGCCCGGCAGCGCGCGTCTACACCATCCGGGCCCTCGACGTCGAAATGGGCATCATCGAGGTCGACTTCCTCATCCACCCCGGCGACAGCGTCGGCGCCCGCTGGGCCATGCAGGCGGCGCCCGGCATGAAGATCGGCATGATGGGGCCGGTCGGCCGTCGGGTGCGACCGGCGTCCTGGTATCTCATGGGCGCCGACGAAACCGGCCTGCCGGCGCTGGCTCGCATGCTGGAGACGCTGCCCGCCGAGACCAAAGGCGTGGCCTTCATAGAGATCGCCGACGATGGCGAACGGCAGGTCGTCGACAACGCAACCGGAATAGAGGTGCACTGGCTGCCGAGAAATGGGGTGCCAGCCGGGCTCGACGACAGGCTGGCGCGCGCCATCCGGTCAGTCGCATGGCCGACCGGTTCGGCATTCGGCTGGTTTGCGGCCGAAGCGGCAGCCGCCACGACGGTGCGCGAACACTGGCGCGGCACGCTGGCGCTCGGCCGCAACGAAACACTGGCGGCAGCCTACTGGCGGCGGGGCGCGGCGGGACTGATGGCCGGCTAGAGCTTGCTCACCATCGCTTGCGCATCTTCGCCCAGACCGATTGCGATCCGGTCGCCGGAGACAATGCCTGACACGTCGCAGACAACCAGCGGCATGCTGATTTCGTAGAGGAATTCGGCAACGATGGCGCCGACGGCAAGGATCGGGTCCGGCCGCTCCAGGATAATGCCGGCCGGCGCCGTGCCTCTGCGGATCGCTTCGGCCAGAACCGAAGACGAGGACGACGACCCTCGCCCGCTCGGCATCACCAGGATCTTGCGGGCGATATTGCCGCCCAGGTCCGGATGCGAATGGTCGATGATGTCGCCCGTTTCGACGTCGATCCCGCCCCAGAAGCTGAGCGCCTGCGAAAGCACCAGCGCTGGGCCTTGTGCCGAGCCGGAAAGGTGGAATGTACCGGTTCTGGCCGGCGTCTTCATGGCGCGCCTCGCACGACGCGGCCGGCCGCAGCGGAGCGGACGCAGTCTTCCATGTCACCGAAGGCCACCGAGACACCGATATTGCCAGGTGCGTAATGCGCCCATTTGCCCGAATTGGTCATCACCACGCCATCGAGACGCTCGAGGATCGACGTGACATAGGTGCAGGTGTCGGTGACCGGGACAAGGCCGAAGGCTTCCATGCCGGCCAGTGCGCCTTCGTCCTGCAGCCGCGTCAGCGTCGCGCGCCCTGTGTTGACATAGATCGGGACACCTTTGCCTGGACCGACTTCGCGCAGCAGCGGCAACAGGCGCATCCACTCTTCATGGGAGAAATGCGGCGTGCCTAACGACACGGCTGCGAGCTGCACGCCGTCGGGAACGCTCGACAGCCTGGCCAGCGCATGGTGGATGTCAGCGCGAGAGATCCGGATTTTTTCCTCCGGCGCCAGGCCGTGCAACGCCTCATCCGGCGTCTTCGCCTCCGGCGTGATGCCGACGGCATGAAACAGCGCCACGGCACCCGTCGTTGCCGCCGCCGCCCCCAGCGCCTTCAATTGGTCCTCGTCGCGCGGCTGCGGCAGGCCCGATATGACAGGGATGCGGTCGCCAGCCCTTTGCCCGATGATCAGCCCGACGCCGACAAACAGAGCGTCGCTTGGCTCGAAAGCAGCGTCAGTCAGCTCGAACAGGACCTGGCCTCGTCGATTTTCACTCAGATGCAGCCCCCATGCCGGCGCGCGCCCGGTAATTGCGCAGCACAAATCGATAAAATCGCCATAGCGGTTGGTCCGCGCGCCGATCACCGAATTGGCAAAGACGATGGCGTTGGATTCACCCCAGGCGATCTGCTCGCCGAACCTTGGCCGGAACCGGGTCTGATAGGGTGCGCAGGTGAAGGTCGCCTGGCAGCCGAGTTCCAGATGCGCCTTCATCAGGCGTCGCGCCGGCGTTTCTTGCGACACCGGCATCTTCACCAATCCGGGATGGATGAGGTCGAACGAACCGACATTCAGCGTCGTCGGCACCCGAACGCGGCCGCCGCCCTCGATCAGCCTTTCGACGAAATCGAGGCTGGCCTGGCCGTGATAGAGGCAGCCGTCTATATGGGCACCGGCAATGTCCAGCAACTTGCGCGCGCCGACCGCCTTCGAAAAGGCAACCAGGATCGTCATGGCGGCAGCCGCTGCCGAGCCTTGCTCGCCATGCAGCATCGACTGGTCGCCGGCCGTCAATTCCAGCGTCATCGGCAATATTCCCGAGCCCGCACTATGCCGATCAAGCACTCCCTGATTACGGAGCGTCTGGCAAGACAGAGCTTTGGATCTCTTCTACTTCGCAGCCGTCAGCAGACCAGACGTTCACAGCTCATCGCGAAGCAAGAGAGACGCGAAGCACGGTCGCAGAGCGGGCGATCCGCGGCGGAAACGGCGCTATTCCTTCGGCGCTATTCCTTCTGGGACGGTCCGTCGGCCGCGCTGCGGTCACCATCTGCAGAATGCGGCAGAATGCCGAAATCGCGCGACTTGGTCCCATGCGCCGCCGTCAGGAAACCATCGGCTGTGAGACCTCGCCTCAAAAGCTCACGTACCGCGGCCGACCGGCTCGGCATGTGCTTGTCGAAGCGCCAGTTCTCCAACGCCGCCAGTTCATCGACGGTCAGCATGATCTGCAATCGTTCCGGGCGTTCCAGTTCGGACATCTCGGCCTCCTGTCACACCAGCCTAAATGCAGCTGAGTTAGTGTGTTCCTAATTTTCTGTAGAGTTAGGTACGTGAGCAGAATGCGTCAAGGCCTTCGGATCAGCGAGTCATGCAGAAGTCAGATGAAGCGGATCAAGCATCAGATAGGCAATCAACAAAATACGCTAACTATTTGACATAAAACGAGTTTTTAAGGAATTTCGCTTGCCAATCGCGAATCCTGGGCGCATCGTGGAACATGAGGGACAAACCGCTCCTGAAGGGAAGGTTTTCCATGCGCTACGGATTTTCGGTTCGCCTGCACGAAGACGTCAGTTCCCGAGTTCGGGCTGTATTGCGGTCCGGGATTGCCATCAATCTGACTGCTGTCGCCGAAGCGGCGCGACTGCAGAACCTCGCCGAGAATGTTGCGCGCGAAGACATCGAATGGCTCGTCATGCAAGCAGCCCAGCTCTACGGGGCGGCTATCGAGTTCGACGGCTTCGCGGAAACCGATCTGACGGAGTTTGCGTGCCCCGAACTGATGCAAAGCAGTCCCGCGCCGGGCTGGGACGCCTTGGAAGACGAAGCGTCCGCTTCGCCGGATCCTGGCCGTCAAACACACTGAGCGCGTGTGAGCCCCCGCCATGCTGCCGCCACGTGCTCGGAAAAAAGCCCGCCGCAATGGCGGGCTTTGGACTGCTGGAGCTTTGGTGGACGAAGGCCTCTCGGCCTGGTCCGACATTCATCCGATGTATTCGCCTTAGCGGCGGGCGATCAGCAGGCACAATTGGCGCAGATCGCTGTCGTAAGTGCCTTCGCTGCTGAGCACGTCAACGCAGCGCTTCTTCATCCTGGCCAACTTGTCGCCCGACATGTCGGCAACGACCTGAGGCAAGCTGGGATTGCTGGGGTTGCTGGGATTGGAAGGGCTGCCCGGGTTGGACGGATTGCTCGGATTGGTACCACCGCCGATCCCGACACCGGCGCCGACATTGATGCCGCTGCCGATCCCGACCCCCGCGCCAGCCCTAACGCCGCTGCCGATACCTACCCCCGCGCCGGCAGCAATGCCACCGGAACCGCCGATCGTCGCGCCGGCACCGGCGTTGATGCCGCTTCTGCCCCCGACCGATGCGCCGGCGCCCGCCGCGATTCCGCTGGAACCGCCAACCGTCGCGCCGGCACCGGCGTTGATGCCGCTACTGCCGCCCAACGACGCACCGAGGCCTGCCTTGATGCCGCCGCTGCCGCCAACCGTTGCGCCGGCACCGGCGTTGATGCCGCCGCGACCGCCAACCGTCGCGCCGAGGCCGGCTTTGATGCCGCCGTTGCCGCCGATGGATGTTCCAACACCAACGGCAATTCCGTCCGCGGCATTCACGGGCATCGAGAGCATGAAAATAACTGCGCTGCCTGCCACCGCATCGGTGATTGTTTTGATTAAGGTGGTCATAACACTCTCCTTGCTGTAGTTGCGCTGAACAGCCCGCGACGTCGCCGGTTGCATACCTACTAATTTGCAAGAAGATGATCGGTTTCGTTGCCGATCAGCTCGCTGGCCTCATGGTATATTTTCAAATAACAGCCGCGTGAAATTTGTAGTGAAATTTTCCGAAAGTTTTACTTGGGATGGTCTCTACCAATTGAAGCGATGCGAGACTCAGCTGATGGCGCCGCAACAGACGAACGTTGCGACGGTCGGCGGCCAAAGAAGGCGAATTCCTAATCAGCAAACCACAACATCAAACCTACCTACGGCAATAGAACAATGGGCCGAGAAGATCAGCGCTGCGCGGGTTTGCTTCACTGTGCTGCGTCATTTTTGCCGGAACCTTTCCATCACCCGGGTTGTTTTTTCTGTAGTCGTCACATGATGATAACCCAATGATGGAGATCAACATGCTTACGAAAATCGTGACAGCTTCCATACTTGCAGCCGGTCTGGCGACCGCGGCGATGGCCCAGAACGCCGGGTCGGACAACAATGCGCCTGGCAGCGAGAAGAGCATCGTCGTCCAGCCCAAGCCGAACGGTATTGACCCTGGCACGACCCGCAGCACGATGGGCACGACGGGTACCATGAACTCCAATGCGGATGAAAACTGCCCTGCAACCCCGCAAGGAGCTCAACCCGATGCATCCAACAAGCCTGCCGGGACGGTTTCACCGACTGTCAACGACAACAATTGCGGTAAGTAGTTAGCCGCGCCAATCGGGCTCGCCATCGTGGGCTTGCGGCAGCAGGACCGGTCAGGACTGGTTTTGCTGCCGATCATGGAACGATGTATGGGCCGACCACCCGCGAGATCCAGCGTTGGAATCAAATCCGCTTGCGTTCACGCTTTACGTGGTCGCGCCTTGGATTTGCTTCCGTCCTTGCTGGCGGCCGGCTTAGGCTGGCGTGCTTTCGGCTTCGGTCGGCTGGCGGTCTCCGGCGCGGCGGTTTCTGCGTCGATTTCGGCGGTAGCCTGATCCCAATGCTGCTGATGCGCCCCGTCGGGCCTGCCTGCCTGTTCCCAGATCGCGTGTGCTCGCTGGCGAATCCGTTCCTGCCTGTCCGTCACTGATACCTCCGTCGGCTCGGTTGATGCGTAAGCAACCTTGTTCTAGCTGAAATTTCGACCGGCGTCTTGAGCGGCAGGCGACACCGTCATTGAACCTCTCTGTCACACAGGACGGCGACCCCGAGGAGCGCCGCCTTCTTGATGATCAGCCCTTCAAGGTCCGCGTCCGAGCGCTCGGTTCCGGTGCGTTCGCGCAACAGTGCTATCGCCGCCTTCATCGACAGCAGGCCATCGCCTCGTTCAGCAAGCAGTTTGTCGACGGCTGCGGCCACGTTGACCGGCTCGACATGCGGCAGCATGGGAATGGCTCCTTTCCTTGTTTCGAGACGACAGCGGCTCCATCCCGATCGCTCGGGATGGAGCTCTCATTTGATAATTTAGGCCATGACCTTCCAAATCCGGTTCGCGGTTTGGCAACGCCGATCACTCGATGACCTGCACGATCTTGCGGGTGTCTGGGTCGACGAGCACGGTGCGATTGCCGACGACGACGTATCTGTACCGCACGTCTGGAACATCGATCGGTTGCAGCTCGACCGTATCGGGCAACGTGGAACCGATATTGAGCTCCACCCCCAGAAGACTGATCGACGCCAGCGGGTGCTTGTGGACGTATTCGCGGATGACCGTCTGCTGTTTGGGCGTGACAATCACCTGGTCCGCGGTGGCCACGCCGACGCCGGCAAGCAACGCCAATCCCGCCGCAGCAGGAACAAGGTGGATTTTCATCGTCTACTCCTGTTGTTACGGGCCTCGCCCTTACAATTGCGACGCGGCATTCCGGTCGAAGCGGCGAACCCTCTAGGCAAACGCCCACGCCACCTTGTTGTTCCGTAAGTGGCGGCTAATCGAACAGCGGTGAAGTGCCCGCGCGATGCGGCGAATGGACTGCGAATGAGCTTGCGGTGGCCCGCGTCGCAAGACGCGGGCCGATCGGTTTCCCGATCAGCAGCGATACCGGAGGGGGGTGATATCTACTGCGTCTGAAATAACATTCAGGACAAGCTAATGTTCCTCAGCGAGTGCAACAAACCTGCCGGCGCGAGCGGCGCGAAGTTGCCGCTCGTCGCTGCTACTGCTTTGGCGGCTGTGGCGGCACCTCGCCGGGCTTGATCACCGGGGTCTTGCCCTCATCCGGCGGTGGCGCCGCCATGCCCTGATCGCCCGTTGGCGGCGGCTTCAGGACCCCACCGCATGGCTCGAGCGTATCGGACAAATTGTTGCCGGCCGGCTTCTGCTGCTGGCTGTTCTGGTCCGGCGGCTCGACTTTGCAGCGGTCGGATTGCGCCTGTTCGCCCGGCTGCGCGGCCGCCGGCACCGCCAGCAGCAGCGCACCTAGCATGTACGGCAAGAAAATGAGCGGTCTCATGTCGAGCTCCTTTCGCGCCAGTATCTTCTGAATGTGAAGGCGCGCCGGCGCGATTGGTTCCGTCGTGCGGCAACGCGCGCGGACCGCGGCGGCCCGGAACCGGCCGCCAGACTTATGAGTTCAATCACTGAGCCAATTCAGGGCCGCTGACATTATGGAGAACCGGCGATGGAACCGCGCAGCAAAGAACGAACCGACGACGAGACGGAGAGCCCGACGATCCAGCAGCAGGACTGGGATGCCATCCGGAGCGGGAGAATCCTCCCTGACGGCGTGCCGCAAAACGGCGATATTCGCTATGACGTCGAGAAGAGCGGCGAACTGCCGGAGGAGGACGACGATAACGCTTACCAGGACAGCGACGAGGCCTTGCCGGACGATACGGATGAACGTGTCATTTCGCGCGATCTCGCACGCGAAGGTGGCCCTTTCGACGAGGAATGAGCCGCCGCCTGCTTTCAATTCGGGAGGTCGAAGAGCGGCTCCTGGCAGCGATAGACCAGACATTGACCGTCACGCGTCTTGATATACGCGGCGCGCGGCACCTGCGGCCAGTCGCATTCATTGCCGAATTGGCGGACGTAACGGTCGTAGGTGTTCTGGCCGGTGGTGAGCACGACAGAGCGATGCCTCTGGATCAGAAGCTGCGTCTGTTCGCATGTCATCGCGCGGCTGTCCGGCCGCGCGTCGGCCGTTGCGGCAAACAGAAGCGCCCCGGCTGTCAGGACTGCCGCTTGTGTCTGGACCTTGGCAAGCATGACACCATCTCCCATGCCTAACGCGCATCTTGGTCGGGCAGCGCCGGATCGAGCCGCCCTGTCGCGAAAGAAAGATCGTACAGAATGCGAGCAAAAATGCAAAAAGCCCGCCGCACCTTTCGGCGCGGCGGGCTCCAACTGAACGTCACTATTTCGTCGGGCTTGGGCGGCTTATTCCTCCTTCACCGGCCCGAACCGGCGCACGATAACCTCGAAGACGATGTCCGAGATCCACATCGCCGAGACGCCGATCAGAAAAGCCGCGGCCAGCGTCGTGGTGTCGTCGTCCGGAGAAGGAATGGGCAGGCCGGCGGCGCGGAAATAATGCACGACCGGCAGCGTCAGATAGGCCGCCGCCAGCGCGCCGCAGATCGGCGAGGCCACCATTTCGCGGACCTTGTAGCGGTGGCGCGACAAGGCCCGCAAAATGCGGCCGGACAGGCCGGCGACCAACACCGGCGCCTTGATGCCCAGGACGTCGAGCAATTCGTGCATCATGGCGTCCACCCGCACCATCTGGCGCCCTGCCCGTTGAAGGCGTTCATCTCGTCGAGCTCGGGCCGGGTCATGGCGGCGACCACGGCCGCCGATGGCCGGCGCGGCTGGTTGTGGTCGCACCAGACCTGGCGCGGATTGCCGGCCGGCGCGGTTGTCGTGCAGCCGGCGAGCACCACGCAGAGGATCAGCGCCTTGCCCATTTCTGAGCCTCCGCCCTTGCTGCCGCATCGGCCATGCCGGCGGCCTTGCGCTCTTCGGCGGCGGCCTCGCGCCTCATTTCCAGACGATCCTCGGCGGCTGCCCTGAGCCGTGGGTAGCTATCCCTGGGATAGGGCTTTGCGCCCCACTTCGAATAAGCGAGATAGTGTGCTGAAGGTTCTGCAAAAAGTTTTGGAGAGAGAACGGGGCTTGCTCTGAGGGGCGAGCGGCCATGGCACGGTGGTG
>NZ_JAMYME010000017.1:0-110861 GCF_040318345.1 Mesorhizobium sp. M1169
TTGTTGTATACGCCCCCGCAACCCACCGGCCGGTGGCCCGCCGACGCGCTCAACCCCAACGCCACGGCCGCCTTCGCTGCCCTTGCGCCCCAACCGCAACCGCCGCCCGGATGCCCGGGGCGCCGTTTCTTGCGGACCGTCTTCGTGGGAGGCGAAACGGCAGGTCCGCCGCATGCTTGCCGCCGGTGTTTTGGCGGAGGAAGGTTCGGACGCGGTAGCTGCCTGAGCCCGGGTCGTCCGAGTGATGCCCCCATCCCCCGGACGAGCCACACCGCGTCCTATGCTCTGCTTAATCGATTTGGCGCGCCCGCGGCATGTTACCCGAGGTTACATGTCACTGTTACGCGACCGTTCCGGCCGATTTTCTGGCGATGTGTTGGTTTCGGGCAACAAAAAAGCCGGATCAATGAAGACCCGGCTGAGTTTGATTGGAAGTGCCTGTTAAGGCTAACCTCCAGAGGGGAACACTCGAGAGCGCTAATGGGAGGAGAACGCGCTCAGGAGATGATCTATATATGTGCTCTTCATGCCCAAGAAACAAGCATCTATTTTGCAACACTCACATGCAAAAAGGCGCCGGCTGTGGTCTAATCCGTCCCGAAGCGCAATAGGACCAGTTGAATCGCTGAAATACAGCCTGCGGCAAGGCAAAAATCGATCCGCGGCCGCGAATCAGCAGCGATTCCTGCTCGGAAAGTCGAAAAACGCAGGATGACGTGGAATCGTGCAGCACGCGTTTGTTTTTTCGGCAGGCAGACCTTGCTGGTGCATGCCGCCCAAAAGCCCGCCATCGAGCTTGACCTGAGGTGCGGCGGCTTGGGTTACGTGCCGGACAAGACCTGAAGCGCGTTGCAGGAGACCGTTCAAGGCCGCGCCCGTAAGGAGAGCTATATGCGAGCCACTTCGGCGATCGCCGGCAGCGTCATCTTCCTTGCTGTAGTGCCCGGCGTGGTCGCCGGACTGTTGCCTTGGCTGCTGACCGATCGCTATCGCCTGCCCTGGTCGAGACTGCCCGGTTTCGTTCCTGTGGGCTGGCTGCTGGTTGTCGCCGGCACAGCCATACTGCTGCACGCCTTTGCCCGGTTTGCCCTGGAGGGCCTGGGTACGCCCGCCCCGGTCGCGCCGACCGAGAGGCTGGTCGTCGGCGGCATCTACCGCCACGTCCGCAATCCGATGTACGTCGCCGTGCTGTCGATCGTCCTCGGCCAGGCATTGCTGTTTTCGAGCTGGACGGTCGCCGCCTATCTAGTCATCGCCGCGGTCGCCATGATCTCCTTCGTGAGACTATATGAGGAACCGACGCTTGCCCGCCGCTACGGTGACGAATATGAGGCCTACCGCCGTGCCGTACCAGGCTGGCTGCCCCGCCTGACGCCTTGGCGCGGCTGAAGCAGGCTCCAACGCAACGTCACCACGGCAGCGGGCCGTCCTCGTTCGAGAACGTGCCCGTCGGACCGTTCGCGTCGAGAAGCGCGAGGCGCACGGGCTCCCGCGCGGCCTGTTCGACTGTGCGCGGACCTTCGAAGTTGTTGAGCTCCGTCGCGGTGTAGCCCGGGCACGCAGCGTTGACCTTGATGCCGGTCTCCTCGAGCTCGATGGCGAAGGCGAGCGTCATCGCGTTGACGGCCGTCTTTGACGGGTTGTAAACGGCGCCAAACGACGTGCGGTACGGAAAGGCCGGATCCGCGTTCAATGTCAGCGAGCCGGCGCCGCTCGATACGTTGACGATACGCGCCGCCGGCGCCTCACGAAGGAGCCGCAGCATCGCTTGCGTAACGGCAACGATGCCAAACACGTTCGTCTCGAATACCGCGCGTACGTCGTCGAGGGAGGCAATGCTCGGGCGGCCCGAATTGATGATCTCCTCGAGCGGCCTGCCCGGCTTTCCCGCATGGGAGATGCCGGCATTGTTCACCAGCACGTCGAGGCGGCCGAGTTCGATGCGGATGCGCTCTGCCGCGGCGGCGATCGACGCCTGATCGGTGACGTCGAGCTGCAGGGCGTGGGCATCCTCTCCGATGCTATTTGCGGCTGCCTCGGCATGCTCCAGCCTGCGCGATCCTACGAGCACGGTAAGGCCGTTCGCCGCGAGGTCCTTGGCGATCTGAAGACCGATGCCCTTGTTGGCCCCGGTGACCAGGGCGACGGGTTTGTCCTGCATGGTAATCTCCTTTTGTGAACCGATGTGTGGCCAGCACCGCTTTGCCGTGCTAGATACAAGTCAAACGGAACCACGTTCCATATATATCCGGAACAAGGTTCCGTTTGCAAGAGGTAAATTTGATGGGCGAAAAAACGCCGAACGGCAAAACGGATCAAGGCGATGGTCTGGCATCCCGCGACCGCGCGGATCGCCAGGTGCGCGCCGACGCACGGCGCAACATCGACGCGTTGCTCCGGGCGGCCATGGCGGTGTTCGCGACCTCCGGCGTGGAGGCTCCGGTGCGAGAGATCGCGGAAAAGGCTGGCGTCGGCGTCGGCACCGTCTACCGCCATTTTCCACAGCGCTCGGACCTGATCGTGGCCGTCTTCCGCAACGAGGTCGACGCCTGTGCGGACGCCGCGCCGATCCTGGCCGGAAAGCATGAGCCCGGTGAAGCGCTGGCCCTGTGGATGCAGCGCTATGTGGATTTCATCACGGCAAAACGCGGCCTCGCGGCAGCCTTGTACTCAGGCAATCCGGCATTCGACAATTTGCCTGCCTATTTCAACCAACGGCTCCGGCCCGCGCTTCAAACATTGCTGGAGGCGGCGGCCGCGGCCGGCGAGGTGCGCGCCGATATCGAGCCGGGCGATCTGTTAGGGGCGGCCGCCAGCCTTGCCATGCCGGCACATGGCGGCGGCCCTGCCCAGGCGCGGCGCATGGTTGCCCTGCTGGTCGACGGTTTGCGCTACGGCGCCAGCACGCTGGCGGATACGCCTTCCTAAAGCGCGTTGCGTTCGACCGACCTGATGCGACGCGCTTTAGGTTCTTGTTTGATGCATGTCCTTATCGCAAAACCGCTGCACGCTTTTGCGCGACATGCATTAAATCAGAACGACCAGCTGCGCGCCTTGGCGATGATGAAATCGCGGAAGACATGCAGCTTCGCCTGGTTCTTCATCGCATCGGGATAGGCGAAATAGGTATCGAAGGACGGCACTTCGGTCTCGGGCAGCAACTGCACCAGTCCGGAATCCTTGCTGACCACGTAATCCGGCAGCATGGCGATGCCGGCGCCGCCCTGCACCGCCCGCTTGATCGACAATATGTCGTTGATCTGCAGCGTCGGCACCCTTTGCCCGCCTTCGAAATCGCCGACCGTCTCCAGCCAGTTCAGTTCCGACAGATGCGCCGGCACCGGCACGCCGAAGGTGACGATGCGATGGGTTTTCAGCTCGGCGATCGAATTCGGCTTGCCATATTTGTTTACATAGGATGGCGCCGCGTAGAGATGGAAATGCACGGTGAACAGGCGGCGCTGGATGAGGTCCGGCTGCTGCGGCTGGCGCAGCCGGATGGCGCAGTCGGCCTGGCGCATCGTGAGATCGAGCTCCTCATTGGCCAGGATGAGCTGCAGGCTGACCTCGGGATAGAGCTCGATGAATTCCTGCACGCGCTCTGTCAGCCAGCCAGCGCCGAGGCCGACCGTGGTCGTCACCCTGAGCACGCCGGAGGGCCGGTCCTTGGTTTCGGTCAGTCGCGACTTGATGGTTTCGAGCTTCATCAGCACGTCGTGCGCCGTGCGGAACAGCATCTCGCCCTGCTCGGTCAGCACCAGGCCGCGGGCATGGCGATTGAACAGCGGCACGCCGACGTCATGCTCGAGCGCGCTGACCTGCCGCGAGATCGCCGATTGCGACAAATGCAGTGTTTCCGCGGCATGGGTGAACGACCCCGCTTCCGCCGCGGCGTGAAACACGCGTAGCTTGTCCCAATCCAACGCCATGATTTCCCCTCGTCCTGTTTTCTGGCGTCCGCCTGTTTTCGGCGTCTGAATGAAAAATCAGGCTTTTGCGCGGCTTTTCTCAGCCGCTTATCGAACAATCACTCCGCCGCTTCGCGGTGAACCTCGATCCCCGCCAGATATTTTTCCGCCTCGAGCGCGGCCATGCAGCCGAGACCGGCCGCCGTCACCGCCTGGCGGTAGATGTCGTCGGTCACGTCGCCGGCGGCGAACACACCCGGCATATCGGTGCGGGTCGAATCCGGCGCCGTCCACAGATAGCCGTTCGGCTTCTGCTTCAGCTTGCCGGCAAACAGCTCGACCGCCGGCGCGTGGCCGATCGCCACGAACACGCCGTCGACCACCAGATGCATCTCCTGCCCGGTCACCACGTTGCGCAGCTTCAGCCCTTCGACCGACGGCGGCAGCGGCGCCTTGCCGGGCCTGCCGGTGATCTCGTCGACCACCGTGTCCCAGATGATGCGGACATTGTCTTTCCGCAGCAGCCGCTCGCGCAGGATGCGCTCGGCGCGGAAATCGCTGCGCCTGTGGATGACGGTGACGCTCTTGGCCAGGTTGGAGAGATAGAGCGCTTCCTCCACCGCCGAATTGCCGCCGCCGATCACCGCGACATCCTTGCCGCGGTAGAAGAAGCCGTCGCAGGTGGCGCAGGCCGAGACGCCAAAACCCATGAAGGTGTGTTCGCTCGGGATGCCCAGCCATTTCGCCTGGGCTCCGGTGGCGATGATCAGCGCGTCGGCGGTATAGATCGTGCCGGAATCGCCCTTGGCGCGGAACGGCCGCACGTTGAGGTCGACCTCGGTGATGATGTCGTTGACGATGTCGGTGCCGACATGCTCGGCCTGCCTGAGCATCTCGCTCATCAGCCATGGACCCTGGATCGGTTCGGCGAAGCCCGGATAGTTTTCGACATCGGTGGTGATCATCAGTTGCCCGCCTTGCTGCAGGCCGGCGACCAGCATCGGCTTGAGCATGGCGCGGGCGGCATAGATCGCCGCCGTATAGCCGGCGGGGCCGGAGCCGATGATGAGAACAGGCGCGTGCTTGGTGATCATGAAAAACCTCTGCGGGGAGCAGCCATGGATTGTGGCATGAACTCTCGTCGATTGTTGCGCGTAATGTAAGTGTTGCCTGCGACGCCAGCAAGGCAAGTTGCCGTTCGTCCCCGGAAAGCTTCGGCGCCGGCGACAGCGACAAGCAACCCGCAGCAAGATGATGCGAAAATCCTCGATCCAGCGGATGGAATAGACAGCAAAGTCGTTTAATTACAAAGTCGCGAAAGATTCTTTCGCGTCACCACGGAAGCCACCATGCCGATCAAGGCCGATCTCGATGCCATCGACTGGAAGATCCTGCGCGAGCTTCAGCAGGACGGACGCATGACCAATGTCGAACTGTCGGGCCGCGTCGGCATTTCGGCGCCGCCGTGCCTGCGCCGCGTCAGGAGGCTGGAAGAGGCCGGCATCATCCGCGGTTACCGCGCTTTGCTCAACGCTCCGGCGCTCGGCCTCGACGTCGTCGCCTTCTGTCTGATCGGCCTGCATCACCAGGCCGACGCCGAACTCAAGACCTTCGCCGAGCGCACCCGCGGCTGGCCGATCGTGCGCGACGCCTGGATGGTGTCGGGCGAGTCCGATTTCCTGCTGCATTGCGTGGCGAGCGATCTCGGCACCTTCCAGACCTTCGTCATCGAGGAACTGGCCTCGGCCCCCAATGTCGATACGGTGCGAACCGCGCTGACCATCCGCCGGGTCAAAGACGAAGGGCTGGTGGCGTTTTCGGCTTAAGAGAGCAGGCAAAGCGGCTGCGAAACAAAAAACCGGAAACAAAAAACCCGCCTCGGCGGGCGGGATCGTCGGTGGAATCATCACCATACCGAAATTAGTAGCATAGCTGCCGGCACAAAGCAAGAACAAAATTGCCTTCAGCGTTGAAGATTGGCTTCATTCCAGCTTGGGTTCCTCGCCCCACGAAAGTGGGGAGAGGTGGCTCGGCGAAGCCGAGACGGAGAGGGAACCGCGCTCTACGAAGCCCCCTCTCCGGGGGGGGGGGGGGGGCCCCGGCCCCCCCCCCGGGGGGGGGGGGGGGCCCCCCCCCCCCCCCACGCCGCGGCACCCGCGCCCTCCCCCCCCCCCCCCCGGCCCCCGGCCCGGCCACCTCTCCCCCGCTTCGCGGAGGGCGAGGAATCCAGGTCCTGAGAGTTCGAGGATCACCCTGCGTCGCAGAGGCGCGTTTCGACCATTTCGCACAAATGGTGGTAGAGGCACAAATGCCCCTGCTGGATGATCGGCGTCGAGGTCGAGGGTACGTTGAGCAGGACGTCGGAGAGCGGCTTCAGCTTGCCGCCGGTGTCGCCGGTCAGGCTGATCACCGTCATGCCCATCATGCGCGCCTGCTCTGCGGCGGCGAGGATGCTTGGCGAATTGCCGCTGGTCGAGATGGCGAGCAGCACGGCGCCCGCCGAACCATGCGCCTCGACCTGGCGCGCAAACACCGTGTCGAAGCCGTAATCATTGCCCCAGGCGGTCAGCACCGCCGCGTTGGCCGGCAGCGCGATGACGTTATAGGCCTTGCGCTCCCTGAGGAAGCGGCCGACCAGCTCGCCGGCGATATGGATGGCGTCGCTGGCCGAACCGCCATTGCCTGCTATCAGCAGCGCCTTGCCCTGCGAAAGCGCGGCGACGACGGCGCTGACCGCCCGCTCCATCTCGCTGGTCAGGTCGCGCTCGACCATCGCCGAAATCGCGGCCGCCGAGCGCGCCAGGTAATCGTTCAGTTCGGACATGAAACCCTCAGTTCCCGGCGCGCAATCTGCCGATAGTGCCGGTCGTGCTCTTGCCGGCGACGAGGTCGACCAGCACGACGCGCCCGCCGGCCTTCTGCACGACATCGGCGCCAACCACCTGATCGACCGTATAGTCGGCGCCCTTGACCAGTATGTCGGGGCTCAGCGCCTCGATCAGCGAAAGCGGCGTATCCTCCTCGAAGATGACGACGGCGTCGACCGAGGCAAGTGCTGCCAGCACGCAGGCCCGGTCATGCTGGTCGTTGACCGGGCGCCCCGGCCCTTTCAGCCGGCGCACCGAGGCATCGCTGTTGAGGCCGAGCACCAGCCGGTCGCACTGGCTGCGCGCCGCATGCAACAGGCTGACATGGCCGGCATGCAGGATATCGAAACAGCCATTGGTGAAGCCGACGCTCAAGCCCTCGTCTTTCCAGCCCGCCACCAGCCGCGCGGCGGCGGCGGCATCGAGGATCGCATCCAGGTGGGCGACCGGACCGTGCGAGCGAAACAGCGCACCGGTGAGTTCCTCGATCGTCAGCCGCGCCGTGCCGCGCTTGCCGACGACAACACCGCCGGCGGCGTTGGCGATCGATCCGGCCATGACACGATCAGCCCCTGCTGCAAGAGCCAGCGCGAAGGTCGCGATTACCGTGTCGCCGGCGCCCGAAACGTCGAACACTTCGCGCGCCTGCGTGGCGATATGGCGGGCATCGTCCGCACCGATGACGCTCATGCCCTTTTCGCTGCGCGTCGCGACGACGAAATCGAAACCGTGCGCCGAAATCAGCTGGCGTGCCGCCGCCTCGATTTCGTCGTCGGCAAACACTGCGCGGCCGACCGCCTCGCCGAGTTCCTTGCGGTTGGGCGTGATTGCCGTCGCGCCGGCATAACGCGCATAGTCGCGGCCCTTCGGGTCGACCAGCACCGGCTTGCCCGCTTGCCGGCAGATCGAGATTAGCTCGCCGGCGACGCCGTCGAGCAGCACGCCCTTGCCATAGTCGGACAGAATGACGATGTCGGCGCCCGCCAGCGCTTGGCGAAAATGCCCGATCAATGTCGCGCGCTCGGCATCGCCCAGCGGCTTGATTTCCTCTTCGTCGAAACGCAGCACCTGCTGGTTGAGCGCGCTGAAGCGGCTTTTCGACGACGTCATGCGATCGGCATCCTGCGCCAGCCCGCCGGTGTCGACGCCAAAGTCGCCGAGCATGCGCATGAGGTTTTTGCCGGCCTCGTCAGCGCCGATCACGGAGACCGGCATGACGGCAGCGCCGAGCGAAACGATATTGGCGACGACATTGCCGGCGCCACCCATCGCCAGCGTTTCGCCGCGCCCGTGCAGCACGGGGATCGGCGCCTCCGGCGAAATGCGCTCGATCATGCCGTTGACGAAACGGTCGAGGATGAAATCGCCGACCACCAGCACGGTTGCGCCGCCGAAGCGCGAAATGGCGCGGTGAAGAGGTTCGGGAGAGGGCAGCTTGATCATGTCAACGCGTGGGGGAGCCGATTTTCAGTGACGGGGGATTCGATTGGCAGGGCCGGCCGTTCATGGCGATGCCGATATACCGCAATTTCAGCCGACGCAACGGCAGGCCTTCGACCGATCGCGGCGGCGCGATAATGCGTCAGCTTTTCTGCAACGCGACATGCACGCCCAGTCCGACAAGCACCGCACCGCCGGCGCGCCGCATCAGGCGCTGCGCCCGGCTCGACTGCCGCAGCCTGGCGATCACCGCGCCGGCCAGCATCACGCAAACAATGTCGGCCGACGAGAACATCAAATTGACGATCGTTCCAAGCACGACGAACTGCAGCCAGACCGGAAACGCTGCCGAGGCATCGATGAATTGCGGCAGGAACGCCATGAAGAAAATCGCCGTTTTCGGGTTGAGCACCTCGACGGCAATGCTCTCGAAAAAGGCGCGGCGGGCGGATTTCGGCTGAATTCCCGGCAAGACAACCTCGCCTTGCGCCTTGGCGCGAAACAGCGAAACACCGAGCCAGACCAGATACAGCGCACCGACCAGCTTGACCGCCATGTAAAGCACCGGCACGGCATGGAAAAGCACCGACAGGCCGACGGCGGCGGCGAAGACATGAACGTAGCCGCCAAGATGGATGCCAAGCGCCGCCACCAGCCCGGACCAGCGGCCGCGCGCCATGGTTTGCGCGGCGGCATAGAGCATGGCGGGGCCGGGGATATAGGCGAAGATCGCCGTGGTGGCGAAAAAGGCGACAAGCAGTTCGGTTGACGGCATTACCTTGCTCCTGTCGCCGATCGGCCGGCACGCCGACTGAAACGTGACCTTTGCGGCGCCACTATGGCGCTCATCCGGCCGCCCCGCCACCTGCTTTGTCGACAGCCCGGCCCGCCTCCCCTATAAGGCCAGAATCCCACAAGGGCTACAACCGGCACAAGGTACCAGAGGCTTTCATGATCATCGTCACGGGCGGCGCCGGCATGATCGGTTCCAACATCGTCGCCGCGCTCAACGCCGAGGGTTTCAGCGACATCCTCGTCGTCGACGACCTCACCGACGGCCACAAGATCGCAAACCTCGCCGATCTCGAGATCGCCGACTATCTCGACAAGGACGATTTTCTGGCGCGGATGGAGGCCGGTGACCTCGGCCGCATCGAGGCCGTCTTCCACCAGGGCGCCTGCTCGACCACCACCGAATGGAACGGCAAGTTCATGATGGAGGTCAACTACGCCTATTCGAAGCGCCTGCTGCACGCCTGCCTGGCCCTGCGCTTGCCCTTCCTCTATGCCTCGTCCGCTTCGGTCTATGGCAGCGGCGCCGAGTTCCGCGAGGAGCCGCAATGCGAACGGCCGCTGAACGTCTATGCCTATTCGAAAAAACTGTTCGACGACTATGTCCGCCGCACCGTTTTCGATACCGATCACTCGCCGGTCGCGGGCCTGCGTTATTTCAACGTCTATGGACCGCGCGAGGCGCATAAGGGCGCCATGGCCTCTGTCGCCTTCCATCTGTTCAACCAGGTCGAGCAAGGGCAGAACCCCAAGCTGTTCGGCGCCTATGGCGGTTTCGGGCCCGGCGAGCAGAGCCGCGACTTCATCCATGTCGGCGATGTCGCCGACGTCAATCTGTGGCTGTGGAAACGCGGCTCGAGCGGCATCTTCAACTGCGGCACCGGCAAGGCCCAGCCGTTCCGCGCCATTGCCGAAACGGTGATCGATACGCTCGGCCAAGGCCAGATCGAATTCATCGAGTTTCCCGACCACCTCAAGGGCAGCTACCAGAGCTTTACGCAAGCTGATATGTCCCGCTTGCGCGCAGCCGGTTACAATGGCCAGTTCCGCACAGTGGAAACCGGCGTCAGAGACTATGTCGAATGGCTGAAAGCCCAACGATCCTCGTGATCGGCCCACGCTGGGTGGGCGACATGGTGATGGCGCAGTGCCTGTTCCAGGCGCTGAGGGAGCTTCATCCGGATGCCGCCATCGACGTGCTGGCGCCGGCGTGGGCAGCGCCGCTGGTCAAGCGCATGCCCGAAATCCGCCAGCAGATCGACCTGCCGCTGCAATCCGGCACGTTCGAATTCCGCATCCGAAGGCGCTTCGGCCGGCTGCTGCGCGGCCGCTACGACATGGCCTTTGTCCTGCCGGGAAGCTGGAAATCGGCGCTGATCCCGTTCTTTGCCGGCATTCCGCGCCGCGTCGGCCATCTCAAGGAAATGCGCTACGGGCTGCTGACCGACATCGTGCCCTTGCCCGATCGCCTGAAACGGCGCACCGCGCACGCCTATTTCAGCCTTGCACGTGGCGGCGCGTTCCAGGCGCCGAAGCTTGCCGTCGATCAAGCCAACCAGGCAGCATTGTTCGGTCGTTTCGGGCTGACGGCGGGGAAATTCGTGGCACTCATGCCCGGCGCCGAATTCGGTCCGGCCAAGCGCTGGCCGAGCGAACACTATGCCGGGCTCGCCCGCGAGATGATGGCGAAAGGGTTTGGCGTGGTACTGTTCGGATCGAAGAACGACGCTGAGGTGACGGCTGAAATCGCCGCGCTGGCTCCGGGCGCCGTCGATCTTGCCGGCCAGACGCGGCTCGAGGATGCCATCGACCTGATCGCCGCGGCGAGGCTTGCCGTCTCCAACGACAGCGGGCTGATGCATGTCGCCGCCGCCGTCGGCACGCCGGTCGTCGCCGTCTACGGCTCGACCTCGCCGCAGAACACGCCGCCGCTCGCCGATCGCCGCGAACTGGTCTGGCTCGGCCTGTCCTGTTCGCCCTGTCACAAAAAAATCTGCCCGCTCGGTCATCTCAACTGCCTGAAGACGTTGGAGGTCGAACGCGTCGTGGCGGCGGCGGAGCGGCTGCTGGAAATGCCGGCCGCCGCATGAAAGTGCTGATCGTCAAGACATCGTCCATGGGCGATGTCATCCACACCTTCCCGGCGATCGAGGACGCGCGCCGCGCTCGGCCGGATATCTCCTTCGACTGGTGTGTCGAAGAGGCATTTGCCGGCATCGTGGCGCTGCATCCAGCCATCCAAACCATCCACAGCGTGGCGATCCGGCGCTGGCGCAGGAAGCTGCTCGAGCCCGGCACATGGCGGGAAGTGGTCGGCTTGCGCCGCGCCTTGCGCGATTGCCGCTACGACCTCGTCCTCGATGCACAAGGCTTGCTGAAATCGGCGCTGGTGGCGCGGCTGGCGGCAGCCCCGATCGCCGGGTTCGATCGGTCGAGCGCCCGCGAGCCTTCGGCGAGCCTGTTTTATGGCCATCGCTACGCCGTGCCGCGCGGCCTGCATGCCATCGAGCGCACGAGGCGCCTGTTCGGGCTGGCGCTCGGCTACGAGCCGGATTTTTCCCGGCTTGACTCCGGCATCGCGCCGCCGGCCGGAAGATCCATTCTTGTCGGTGAAAAGACCGCCTTCCTGCTGCATGGCACCAGCCGCGACGACAAGAAATGGCCGGTCGCGGACTGGATCGAAACCGCCCGTCTGCTGGTGGACAAGGGAATAACGCCGGTCACCACTTGGTCGAACGACCGGGAAAAGGCGGTTGCCGAAGCGATCGCCGGCGCCGTTTCGCAAACCGTGGTGTTTCCCAGATCGCCGCTTGCCGAGATCGCCGCCGTCATCGGCGGCTCGGCGCTGGTCATCGGCGCCGACACCGGCCTGACCCATCTCGCCAGCGCTTTCGGCCTGCCGACGGTGGCGATATTCCTCGCTACCGAGCCCGGCCTGACCGGTCCGCGCGGACCATTCTCATCGACGCTGCTGGCCAGGCCCGGTCACAGTGTCACGCCGCCGGAGGTGATGGCGGAAGCCGAGAGGCTTGTGGAGCGCCAGACGCTTGGTCAGGCCGGTGACCGCTGATTTGCTCAATCAATTCAATCGGAAAGGTCAGCGCTGCCCCTTCCCTTCTCCCCTTGTGGGAGAAGGTGGATCGGCGCGAAGCGCCGAGACGGATGAGGGGTGTTGGACGGAGTGCGGAGGGAGCCAAGCTGGAACACCCCTCATCCGACCTCGCTTCGCGAGGCCACCTTCTCCCACAGGGGGAGAAGGCAGAGCAGCGCCAATCCCCTAGATAAATTGCACCTGGACGATCTCGTAGCCCCTGGCGCCGCCCGGTGCGTTGACCTCGATGGCGTCGCCGACTTCCTTGCCGATCAGGGCGCGGGCGATCGGCGACGAAATCGAGATGCGGCCGGATTTCACGTCCGCTTCCTGGTCGCCGACGATCTGGTAGGTCTTTTTCTCCTCGGTATCTTCGTCGACCAGCACCACGGTGGCGCCGAACTTGACCTTGTCGCCGCTGAGCTTGGTGACGTCGATCACCTCGGCCCGCGCGATCAGGTCCTCGAGTTCGTTGACCCGGCCCTCATTGAGGCTCTGTGCCTCTTTTGCCGCGTGATATTCGGCATTTTCGGATAGGTCGCCATGCGAGCGCGCTTCGGAAATCGCCTCGATGATACGCGGCCGCTCCTGTTGCTGGCGCCAGCGCAGTTCTTCCTTCAATGACGCGAACCCCTCGCCTGTCATCGGGACCTTGTTCATAATGCCTGACCTTTCCTGCCGCCGCCCCCGCAATCGGGAGCGACCTTGTCGATGGTACAAAAAGAAAACGGTCCGGCAGCCTCGCTAACGGAACCGTCTCACCACAATCTTGCAAGATATAGCAATCTTCGCGGGTTTTTCACGTCCAAAAAGTCGGTTTTTGAAAAATCATCCACCGATTGCGCGGCTGACCTAACGTCAAGGAGCGCATCACGTGTACCGTGATGCCAAATTCCAGTTCGGAGCAGCATGTGAGCACAGCAAAAAACCGGCTGCGATCGCTCGCAGCCGGTTATGAGCAGCGTTCCGGAAGTCGGATCAGCTCCTCATGAAGTGATCGATCTGCTCCGACAGCATGCTGTATTCGCGAGACCCCTTGCCCGTGCGCTTCTCGATCTCGCGGAGCTGTTCCTGGGCGCCGGCAAGATCGCCGATCTGCAGGTGCGCCTCGCCGAGATATTCGCGCACCAGCGTGTAGTTCGGGTCGATGCGCAGCGCTTCCTCGTAATAACCGAGGCCGACGGTGACGCGGCCGGAATGGCGGTGCGAATAGCCGAGATAGTTGAGGATGCGCGGGTCCTGCTTGTTGGCGGCGAGGCTGAGCACGGCGATCGCCTCGTCATAGCGTCCATCCATCGCCAGCGCGCGGCCGGCATCATAGATGCTGTCGTCATCCAGCATGCCTTGCTTCGGCGAGACACATTTCTTCTGCTTCTTGTCCCAGACCTGCCCCTTCTTGCATTGGCTCTGGCCGCCATCGCTGCCGCCCCCTCCGCCTTCACCAGCCGAAAACGCCGGAGCCGCAATCAGCGGCAGGGCGGCGATGGCCATGACCTGAATCAGCAGTCGTCTGCGCATTACACTCTCCTTTGAACCTGACAATGCAACACTAACGCCGGGCCGAAGCCGTTTCGTCCCCGGAAAATGCCATCCTATCTCAAAACCGCGATCTCTCCCAGCAAGGCCATCTTATCCCGGGAAGAGAGGACATTGGAAATCATGCTCACGATCAACGCCGCCGCGCAAGATAACGTGACGAGCGCTGCAAATCCGCTATCATCGGGCCGACCGAGCACGAAGCAGGGAGACGGCCGGTGCAGCAACGCGTTGAACGAGACTGGGAGCTTTCGATCGGTCCCGACACCGTGCGCCTGTTCATCCTGAAGGCGAAGGCGCTCAGCGCCGCCGTCAACGAAGACTATGCCGACGGCGCCGAGCACGAGGTAGAGCTCGACGGCAACGCGCACGACAACCACCATCATGACGGCCTTGCCGAGGAAAGCTCCGAAGATCTCACCGAAGAAGAATTGCGCGAGCTTATCGACGATCTCAATGTCGACGAAGCGGCCGAACTGATTGCGTTGGCCTGGGTCGGCCGCGGCGACTATGACGCGACGGAATGGACGGACGCGCTGTCCGCCGCCCGCGAGCGCGCCAACAAGCGCACGGCAAAATATCTGCTCGGCATGCCGCTGCTGGCGGACTGGCTCGAGGAAGGCCTGGAAGCGATCGGCGCGTGACGGCGCGGTTACCGATTGTGATCGCCTCGAACCTTCGTCCAAGGCAACTTCCCTGCATTCTGGCCGTTGCGAGCTGATGGCGGCGTTTGGTTTTTCCGGATTGTGCAGGCTGATGCTCGCCGTTGCGGCGGCGTCGCTGCTGGCGGGACCTGCATTAGCCAAGGCGCCCGAACTACCGCAAACCGCACCGGTTCCCCAGCCCAACCGGGAAGCCACTTCGCCATCGCCAACCGAGATCCCGGTCCCCGAACCACGCCCCGCTCCGGAGGCTGAGCGGCCCAAAAACGGTCAGCCTCAAAACGATCAGCCCCAAAATGGCCAGTCCAAGACCGAGCAGCCGGAGCCACCGGCGATCGCACCGCAGCCGCCTGAAAAGCCGGCGCAGGCCGAGCCGCCGGCAAACCCATCGGTCGCGCCACCAAACCCGGCCGAGGCAGACGAGAAGGCGGAGCAAAAAATCCTTCCAGATCCTCGATCGGTCGCCATTGCCGGGAAAGAAATGCCGCCGGAGGAGTTGGCCTGCCGCAGGCGGCTGAAGTCGATGGGCGTCGATTTCGAGGAGCGCAAGCCCGAGCATGATACGGCGGTCGGTTGCTCGATCCCCTACCCGATCGTGCTGAAGACGCTCGGCAAATCCATCGCCATCGGCCCGGACCCAGAGCTCAATTGCCAGATGGCGGAAGCGGCCGCACGCTTTGCTGCTTCGGTCATCCAGCCTGCGGCAAAGGCCGAGTTCGGCATGGATATCAAATCGATCGGCCAGGCCTCCGCCTTCGTCTGCCGGCCGCGCCACGCCGGCGGCAAACTGTCGGAGCACGCCTTCGGCAACGCGCTCGACATCGCCAGCTTCACGCTTTCCGACGGCAAGGAGATCGATGTCGGGCCAACGCCGCCGGAAAAGGACGCGAAATTCCTGGACACAGTGCGCAAGGCGGCCTGCGGGCCGTTCAAGACCGTGCTTGGTCCCGGCAGCGATGCCGATCATTCGCTGCATCTCCATTTCGATCTCGAGCCGCGCCGCAATGGCGGCACGTTTTGCCAATGACGCCGGCCGCCGGTACTGGGCGCCGCAATTTGGCCGCAGGCGTGAACGGCGCCGCTGATTTTTCCTTTACTCTTCAGGTTTAGAGTCTGTGCCATCTGGGGACAGGAACCCTTCCGATGGCCGGGCTATTTCGCGCTGCGCTTGCCGCTGCGCGGCACACAGAATGCGCGCGCATGGCCGGAAGGCTTGCCGCCCTGCTTGCCGTGGCGGCGGTCTCAGCCTGCAATACCGGCAGCGTGCTGTCGCTGCAGCCGGCCGTCGATGTCGGCAGCCAGACCGCTGCCGTCCCGCCCAATTCGGACCCGCAATATTCCGGCGCGCAAGATTCCGGGCCGCAATATTCGGGTATGCAGCGCCTCGTCCCATCCAACCCCTATATGACCGCCGCCTATCCGCGCCTGGACAACCCGATGTCGCCGGCCGAACAGATGCCGGCCACAGAGATCGATTGCCGCAAGGAACTGAAACGCCTCGGCGTTGTCTACACCGACGTTGCGCCGATCCATGAAGGCCAGTGCGGCATCGACTATCCGGTCAAGGTCTCGGCCATCGGCAGCGTCGAGATGAAGCCGGCCGCGACGCTGACCTGCGACATGGCCGCCAGCTTTGCCGGCTGGACCAGGAACGAACTCGTGCCGTCGGCCCGCTGGCGCTATTTTTCAGGCGTCAAGACCATCCACCAGGGCTCGAGCTATTCCTGCCGCAGGATTGCCGGCGAAGGTGTTTTGTCGGAACACGGCAAGGGCAATGCGCTCGACGTGATGAGCATCGAGCTTAACAATGGCGACGACATCGACGTCCGCAAGCCCGGCCTGTTCGCCTTCCGCACGCGCGGCTTCCTCAACAATGTGCGCGCCGACGGCTGCCAGTATTTCACCACCGTGCTCGGCCCCGGCTATAACTACGACCACCGCAACCATTTCCATTTCGACATCAAGAACCGCAAGAACGGCTATCGCGCCT
Organism: Mesorhizobium sp. M1169; assembly: GCF_040318345.1. Lineage (NCBI taxonomy): Bacteria > Pseudomonadati > Pseudomonadota > Alphaproteobacteria > Hyphomicrobiales > Phyllobacteriaceae > Mesorhizobium > Mesorhizobium sp. M1169. Next base: position 16,287 of record NZ_JAMYME010000017.1, read on the forward strand.
GCCGCTGATTGCAGCCCCTGCCCAAGACTTGCTGCGCCGGTTAAGATGGTGCGCAGACGCTTGGGTGGTGCCTCTTGAGCCAACGGAGCCTTCGACGACGTGCAACGACCTGGCTGGTGGCATGCTGTGCCGCCTATCTTTCGCTCGCCTATTTCGCCGCGCCTGAGTTCTGGACATTACGGGACCGCAATTTTCGCAATCAGCAATTCGAGATGGTGACGCACACGCCGCAAGGCATTCCGGGCGATCCGATCAATGTCGGCCTTGTCGGCACCAAGAAGGAGGTTGTCCATGCTTTTGCCGTCGCCGGCTGGGATACGGCAGACGCCATCACGCTGAAGACCGCCATCGAGATCGGCGAAAGCGTGCTGTTCAACCGCCCCTATCCCGACGCGCCGGTCAGCCGGCTTTTGTTCGAAGGCCGCGCCCAGGACCTCGCCTTCGAAAAGCCGGTCGGCGACAGTGCCGACCGGCGCCATCACGTCCGCTTCTGGCAGACCGATGCGACCGGAGACGACGGCCGGCCGCTCTGGCTCGGCTCGGCAAGCTTCGACCGGGGCGTCGGCCTCAGCCATGACACCGGCGCGATCACCCATCATATCGGCCCCGACGTCGACGCCGAGCGCGACGGGCTGATGCGCGACCTCTCCGCCGCCGGCATGCTGATCTCGACCAGCGAGATACCAGGCGTCGGCGCCACAAAGACCGGGCGCAACGGCGAAGGCGATCCCTATTTCACCGACGGCAAGGCCATCATCGGGGTCCTGCTGCAACTGCCGTAGGCGCGCAATCGGCCTTCCCGTCTGACAGCCATTTCGTCCCGACGGGCTCAGGGCACGGTGATCACGATCTTGCCGAACGGTCCTGTCTCCAGACGCTCAAATGCCTGCGGCACCTCGTCGAAGCCAAACACCTTGTCGATCACCGGCTTGATCGCGAGCGTCTCGATCGCCTGGTTCATTCGCTCGAAAGCGCGGCGGTGGCCGATCGATATGCCTTGTACGACGATCCGGTTGCGTATGAACGGCAGGACCGGAAAATTGAGTTCCATGCTGCCGAGAAGGCCGATCACCGAAAGCCGGCCGTCGGCGCCCAGCGCGTTGAGCGAGCGTCGCGCATTGTCGCCGCCGACCATTTCCAGCACGTGGCTGACGCCGGCGCCGTTTGTCAGCTCACGCGCGGCCTCGTCCCACGCCGGCCGGCTGCGATAGTTTATCCCTTGCCAGGCGCCGAGCGCCTTCGCCCGTTCGAGCTTCTCGTCGCTGCTCGAGGTGACGATGGCGCGCAGGCCGAAGGCGGCGGCAAATTGCAGCGCAAACAGCGACACGCCGCCGGTGCCCTGGATGAGAACGGTTTCGCCCGGGATCGGCTTGGCCGCCTCGACCAGCGCGAACCACGCCGTCAGCGCCGCAATCGGCAGCGTCGATGCCTCGACGTCGCTGAGCTGCGGCGGCGCCGCCACGGCGGCATCCTCATGAAAAAGCACATGCTCGGACAGCATGCCGGGCAGTGACGAACCAAGCGTATGCTTGTGCAGCACCGGCGGGGCGTCGCCGTCCGGCCAGTCGGCGATCACCTGGCCGAGCACGCGCTGCCCGATGCCGAAGCGGCTGACTTCGCTGCCGGTGGCGACTACTTCGCCTACCGCGTCCGATGTCGGCACGAACGGAAAGCTGAGGTCCGGTATCAGCACGCCATCGACGATCATCCTGTCCTTGTAATTCAGCGATACCGCTGTGACTCGTACCAGAAGATCATGCGGCCCGGGTTGGGGCAGCTTTCCATCAGCCGGCTTCAACCTGGACAGGCCGAAACCGTTCATCTGCCAGGATCTGTTTTCGGTGCTCATTTGGTTCGCGCTCCGTGGTTGATGATTGCGCGAGACATTTACGCCGTTTCACTATGGAGAAAAGTGCTTCCATGTGGCATGTTCTGCAACAGATTAAGGAGCAAAACTCTACAATAGGAGCGCTTCATTGGAATCAGCCAATTTGCAAGGCATCGTCGCATTCGTTCACGCGGTGGAGGCCGGCAGCTTCACCGGCGCCGGCGCGCGGCTGCATGTCACGAAATCGGCGGTCGGCAAGTCGATCGCGCAGCTGGAACAGCGATTAGGCGTTCGCCTGCTCAACCGCACCACCCGCAGCCTCAGCCCGACCAGCGAGGGCCTGAGCTATTACGAAGCCTGCGTCAGGGCATTGGCCGAGATCGATGCCGCCCAGTCGCTGCTCGCTTCCCGCAAGCAGGTGCCTTCCGGCCGGCTTCGTGTCGACCTGCCTCTGGCCTTCGGCCGCCGGTGCGTCGCCCCAGTGCTGTTCGAGATTTCCAAAAGATATCCGGATCTGACGATGGAAATCTCCTTCAACGACCGGCGCGTCGACTTGATCGAGGAAGGCATCGACCTGACGGTGCGTATGGGCGACCTCGACGACAGCTTGTCGCTCGCCGCGCGCCGCATCTATGCCCAGCGTTCGGGCGTCTGCGCCGCCCCCGCCTATCTCGACGCCCATGGCAGGCCGCAATCGATCGAGGACCTGGGCAGGCACAGCCTCATCGGCTACGGCCGCGACGGCACGGTCCATCCCTGGACCGTCAGGCATGCCGACGGCCGTCTCGAAAAATTCGCGCCCAAGGCGCGGCTGGTGCTCGGTCACGGCGAACCGATGCTCGATGCGGTACTGGCCGGCTGCGGCATCGTCTATCTGCCGACATGGCTGACGGCCGACAGCATCAGGCGCGGCGAGCTCGAAATGGTTCTGTCGGACTGTCTTGTCGAAAACACCGTGGTGCATGCCATCTGGCCGGTAACACGCAATCTCGCGCCAAAGGTGCGCGTCGTCGTCGACGCCCTGATCGAGCATTTTGCCGCGCCGTCCTGGGATGCGGCAGGAGTGCCGCCTGATTGCCCGGCTCGCTAAATTTAAAAAGCGCGACCGTCCTATTTTCGAAAACAGCGCGGCAATGCTATGGACCCGGCATGCTTTATGCTGAAATTGCCATCGTGGTCGTCCTCATCTGCATTAACGGCCTTCTGTCGATGTCCGAGCTCGCCATCGTCTCGTCGCGGCCGGCGCGCCTCAAGACGATGATCGACCGCAACGTCAAGGGCGCCGGCCGGGCCCTGGCGCTCGGCGCCAATCCGGGAAAATTCCTGTCCTCGGTGCAGATCGGCATCACTTTGGTCGGCGTCTTGTCCGGTGCCTTTTCCGGCGCCACGCTCGGCGAGCGGCTGGCCACCTCCCTGGCGTCCGCCGGCATCCGCGAAAGCCTCGCCGATCCGCTCGGCGTCGGCATCGTCGTCGCCCTCATCACCTATGGCTCGCTGATCATCGGCGAACTGGTGCCCAAGCAGATCGCATTGCGCGACCCCGAACGGGTAGCCGTCAGGGTCGCCCCGGCAATGACCATCCTCGCCGGCGTCTCGGCGCCGCTGGTCTTCCTGCTCGATTTTTCCGGCCGCGCCCTCCTGTGGCTGCTTGGCCAGCGCGGTCAGAGCGAGGATAAGGTTACCGACGAGGAGATCAAGATGCTGGTCGCCGAAGCCGAGCACCACGGCACCATCGAATCCGACGAACGGCGGATGATCGCCGGCGTCATGCGGCTCGGCGACCGTGCCGTGCGCGCGGTGATGACGCCGCGCACCGAGGTCGACTGGATCAATCTGCAATCCGACGAGGCGGCCATCAGGAAGCTGCTGATGGACACCCAGCATTCGCGCCTGCCGGCCGGCGACGGCGGCGTCGACGCCATGATCGGCGTCGTCCAGACCCGCGACGTGCTGGCCGCAATGCTCGGCGGCCGCGCTCTCGACCCGCGCCGGCACGTGCGCGCCGCGCCGATCGTGCATGACCAGGCCGACGCGCTGGACGTGCTTGCGACGCTGAAAGAATCCGACGTGCCGATGGCGCTGGTGCATGACGAATACGGCCATTTCGAAGGCATCGTCACCCCGGCCGACATACTGGAAGCGATCACCGGCGTCTTCCGTTCCGATCTCGATGCCGGCGAAGAGGAAAACGCCGTCAAGCGCGAGGACGGCTCATGGCTGCTCGCCGGCTACATGCAGGCCGACGAGATGGCGGAGGTCCTCGGCATCGACCTGCCTGAGAACCGCGATTACGAAACCGTCGCCGGCTATGTGCTGTCGCATTTGCACCATCTGCCGGCGACCGGCGAATGCGTCGACGCGCAAGGCTGGCGCTTCGAGGTCGTCGACCTCGACGGCCGCCGCATCGACAAGCTCATCGCCACCCGCCTGCCCGGCGGCCACCGCGAGGTCGTGCGGTAACGATCGACGCGACTTATGGGCTATATGCTCGCGGCGACACCGCTCGCACAGTCAAAGTTGATTGGGAATACCGCCTATGGTCGACCACCTTTTCGCCGACCCGTATCTCGCTGCCGTCTACGATGCCTGGCACCCGAGATCTGCGCGCGACGACTATGATTTCTACCTGCCCCGCATTCTAACAGCAGACGCGGTGCTTGATGTCGGATGTGGAACGGGCACCCTCCTTCACGAGGCACGCCTGGCCGGACATTCAGGGCGGCTCTGCGGCATCGACCCAGCACCCGTCGTGTTGAATCGCGCACGAACGCGCGCGGATATCGAATGGGTTCTCGGCGATCTCCAATCGGCCGGCTGGACAGCCGAATTTGATCTCATTGTGATGACGGGGCACGCATTCCAGGCCCTTGTCAGCGACGAAGACCTGAGGGATTTCATGGCGGCTGTCCGACACGCCCTTGTCCCAGGCGGATGCTTCGCGTTCGAAACGCGGAACCCTTCGGTGCGGGCGTGGGAGCACTGGACACCCGAAAATGCGGTCGTCGTTGAGCTGCCTGACGGGTCGCTGGTGCAGATCACAACAGAGGTGATCGTGCCGTTCGATGGACAGACGGTGACATTCACCCACAGGTTCGGCGGAAAGCATCCGAGCCTTCCGCAAGTTAGTCGCAGCACCTTGCGATTCCTCGAGACGGACGCCTTATCGAGCCTGCTGGGGAACGCGGGGCTACGGATCGAACAGCAATTCGGCGACTTTGACGGCAGCCCACTTGGCCCTTCGAGCCCAGAGATCATCACGTTCGCGGCCAGATGAAAAGGAGCATCCGCTCTCCAGCCCTGCAAGCAACGACAACTCGCGGCCCCATTGCGGACGTGGAGCCGTATTTTGCGGCGGCTGCGACGCAGAAATGAGACTGCCGACCGTCAGCCAGGTCAAGCTTGGCAATCGCAGGACTCAGCGATCAATCGATTGCCTCGATGCCTTGTGCCCTCAGCCGTTCGAGATGGTCCATCATCCAGAGTGCCGGTTAGATAGACCCAGGCTGCCTGCTTTCGCGCGCCGTAGTTGGAGCTGTAACCGGCTTCGATCAGGTCTCCCGGTTTAAGATCGGCCCGCGTGCCGTGGTAGAATTGGCGCGGCTGGTCGGAGGCTGTCATCGGCTCGCTACTCATCCTCGTCGTCCCAGGCATCATGGTGTCGTGGCGCGCACTATTTCATGCACGCCATCGAATCAAGCCTCCGGCCGCGCGGTTATCGGCCGTCCGCGCTTAGCGCTGCCGACACCCATTTCGGCCATACCGCCCGATGCGCGCTAGCGGTCGGCTGCCGGCGCGGTTATTATCGGCGCCTGCACCGTCGCTAAGGTGGAAAGATGGATCTGCAAGCCTTCAGGGAATCGATTGCGAAACCACAGCCGCCAGCCGGCTTGAGCCCTGCCCTGCAGGCGCTGTGGTGGGATGCAAAGGGCGATTGGGCTAAGGCGCACGAGTGCGCGCAGCAGCGCGACGATACGGCGGGCATGCACGTGCATGCCTATCTCCACCGCAAGGAAGGCGACCAGTCGAATGCGGAATATTGGTATCGCCGCAGCAACGCGGCGCCGTCGACCTTGACGCTTGACGAGGAATGGCAAGAGTTGGCGCGTACACTTTTGCAGCAAAGCTGACGCTTGCTCAGTCATCGTAAAATAGCCGGTCCTGCATCCACTCTCCGGGGTTTCAGCTGGCGCCCTGTGGCTTGTCCCTGCCGTTCCATTCCGCATTGCGCGCCTGCGCCTCTTCGGCGATCAGCTTGAACTCCCGCATCTTCGCAGCTTCGATGGCGAATGCGCGGCTTGGCAGGACGCCAGGGTCCTCCTGACTGTTCTGAAACTGAAAACGGGCCTCCAGTTCGGCCCATATTCGCTCGGGTGCCGTATCCTTGCTGGCAAGCAGCGCAACAACCAGCGCCAGAGTCTCGCGCTGGGCGTTCAGCCGCCCTTCGATCTCTTCATTCGGCAATTCGGACATGCGGGTCGCTTCCAGTTTCTGGCTCAACGGCAAAATCGCACCCTTGTTCCGGAATCCAGCGACGGCACGTGAGCAATTCCGAAAACGCGAGCAACAGTTTTCCCGTTAACCGACAGGGTCCGACCGGGGCTGTGGTTCCGCATCGTCGACCCCTCCAGGTTGACAGCGCAGGCCCATCGATTTAAGTTCGCGTTAGTGGCCACTAACGCGAAACATTGGACAGCGCTCGGAGACTCGACGAGGCGCACGATATTCGAATTGTTGGTCGAACAGCCTTGTTCGGTCAGCGGACTTGCTCGTGTGCTGCCTGTAACCAGGCCGGCGGTCTCTCAGCACTTGAAAGTACTCAAGGATGCCGGGCTTGTGGCCGACGCGCGCTCAGGCAAGGAACGAATATACCGTATCGATCCGGACGGCCTAGCAAGTCTGCGCGCGGAAATCGATCAGTTCTGGAGCAAGACCCTGGCGAGCTACAAACTGGCCGTCGAGCACCCAAAGAAGGACCAGCCATGAGCAAGCTTCCTGCAACCGCGCCCGTAAGGCATTTCGTCGTTGTCGAGGCACCTATCGCGCGTGCCTTCAAGGTCTTCATCGAGGATTTCGGGAAATTCAAACCTCGCGAGCACAATCTTCTTGCCGTACCGATCGCAGAGACGATTTTCGAACCCTGGGTCGGGGGCCACGTTTACGATCGCGGCGTGGACGGCAGCGAGTGCCGCTGGGCTCGTGTGTTGGCTTACAATCCCCCCAGCCGGCTGATTCTGAGCTGGGACATCAGCCCTCGGTGGCAGATTGAGAGCGACCTGAACAAAACCAGCGAATGGGAAGTCCGGTTCACGGCTGAGACGGAGAACCGAACCCGGGTTGAGATCGAGCACCGGAATCTCGAACGCCATGGCGAAGGCTGGGAGGGCGTGCGCGGGGGGGTTGATAGCGATCAAGGCTGGCCGCTGTACTTGCGGCGGTTCCACGACCTTTTCCCCGGTGCGACCGCCTGACACCGTTGGCGACTTTGAGGGCGTGACTGGCAAGAACCAATGGCGGAAACGCCGCCAAGGGAGATAGTCTCGGGACGATTCTGTACGTCTCTGGAGCGTTGGTCACGTTGGCCCTCATCCTTTTGACTGGATGGGCAGCGCTCAATTGACGTTGGCGCCACTTCTTGAGGCTACAGTTCGCGAGACTCGGCGGCTGACGCTATGAAACCTTCTGATTTTTAAGCCGTTATCGCCGGATGCCCGAGGCTAAATTTAAGCTGAAATCGGTTGACGGCGCCCGAACGCGCGATTCCGAGAAGTCGCGCCGCGAGAAACAATCGACTGTCGAAGTCGCGTCAGAGGTCGTCGGCCAGCCCGCGCCGCCGCCGGACGTCACCGAACCCGATCCTGAGCTGACACCTGAAGAGGCCGAGCGGGCGCGCAAGAGATACCTGCTTAAGCGCTTCTGGATCAGCGCGCGCGGTTACTGGGGCGGCAGCGGCGACAGGGTCGCCTGGCCGTTGACGATCGGGCTGCTGGTCCTGATCATCGCCAATGTCGGCTTCCAGTATGGGATCAATGTCTGGAACCGCGCAATTTTCGACGCCATTGAGCAACGCAATGCCCACACCGTATATTGGCTGAGCGCCGTATTCCTGCCACTCGTGCTCGGAAGCGCCAGCCTTGTGGTGGCACAGGTCTTCTTTCGCATGAGGATACAGCGCCGCTGGCGGTCCTGGCTCACCACCGCGGTCATTGCGCGCTGGCTCGCAAGCGGCCGCTACTATCAGCTTAACCTCGTCGGCGGCGATCATAGCAACCCCGAAGCCCGCATCGCCGAGGATTTGCGGATTGCCACCGAATCGCCCGTCGATTTCATCGCCGGTGTCATCGTCGCATTTCTGTCGGCCTCGACCTTCATCATGGTGCTGTGGACGATCGGCGGCGCCCTGACCCTGACGATTGCAGGTTCGACCGTCACCATTCCCGGCTTCCTGGTCATCACCGCAGTGCTCTATTCCGCGATCACGTCCACTTCGATGGCGGTCATTGGCCGTCATTTCGTCCACCTCTCCGAGGAAAAAAATCAGGCGGAAGCCGAGTTCCGCTACACGCTGACGCGCGTGCGGGAAAACGGCGAGAGCATCGCATTGCTCGGCGGCGAGGAGGAGGAGCGCAGCGGCATGGACAAGACATTTGCCCATGTGCTCAGGCAATGGGCGCTCCTTGCAGGCCAGCACATGCGCACGGCGCTGGTGTCTCAGGGGTCGAGCCTGTTTGCGCCTGTCGTGCCGGTCTTGCTTTGCGCTCCAAAGTTCCTCGAAGGCAGCATGACACTTGGACAGGTCATGCAGGCTGCCTCGGCCTTTGCCATCGTGCAGGGCGCGTTCGGATGGCTGGTCGACAACTATCCCCGTCTCGCCGATTGGAACGCCTGTGCTCGACGCATCGCTTCGCTGATGATGTCGCTCGACGGGCTCGAGCGGGCGGAACAGAGCAACACGCTGGGACGCATAAAGCGCGGCGAGACCGGCGGCAATGCGATGCTCAGCCTGAACAATCTCTCCGTGTCGCTCGACGACGGCACCGCCGTGGTCAAGGAAACCGAGGTCGTGATCGAACCAGGCGAGCGGGTGCTCGTCGCCGGCGAATCCGGCTCGGGCAAGAGTACGCTGGTGCGGGCCGTCGCGGGTCTGTGGCCATGGGGTAGCGGCAGCGTCAACATCCGCGCCGACAGACGGTTGTTCATGTTGCCGCAACGGCCCTACATCCCGACCGGGACGCTTCGCCGCGCTGTCGCCTATCCAGGCGCCGCCGACAACTGGACGCTGGATAAGATCAAGGCTGCCCTCGACAAGGTGGGGCTCGACTACCTCAACGACCGGATCGAGGAGGACGCGCCATGGGACCAGACCTTGTCGGGTGGCGAAAAGCAGCGCCTCGCCTTTGCGCGTCTTCTGCTGCACCGCCCCGATATCATCGTGCTGGACGAGGCAACGTCGGCACTCGATGAGAAGAGCCAGGACAAGATGATGGAGATGATTATTCGCGAATTGCCGAAGGTCACCATCATAAGCGTAGCGCACCGCGCCGAGCTGGAGGCCTTCCACAGCCGCAAGATCACATTGGAGCGGCACAAGGGCGGCGCAAAACTTGTCAGCGATATCGAACTCGTCCCGCGCAAGGACAGACGGAACTTGCTCATGCGCCTTCTGAGGCAACGGCGCGCCAACGGAAAGCCAGCGCGACCTTGAGCAAAGCGGCGCTGCCCTACGCAAAGAGTGAAGCCGCCGGTCGGACCAGGCGGACCATCGCCGGTTCGAGTCACTGCCCGTATCTGGTCCTGAAAGCACCAGCCGTGGTACCTTGATTCCGGGCAGCTGCTGCTGTCGGAACGTCGATGGCACGAGCGCATTTCCATGTCCGGTGCAACGCCGAGGCCAGCTGTGAAAAACCCGGGTTGATTTCAAAAGCCCAGATTGATTTCGAAAGCAAAGGGACCAGCAATGACAATCGCCAAGAACACGATCTGCCTTTGGTACGACAAGGACGCCGAGGCTGCGGCCCGCTTCTATTCCGAGATTTTTCCCGACAGTTCGGTGAAATCCGTCCACCGCGCTCCCAGCGACTACCCGTCCGGCAAGGCAGGCGACGTGCTGACGGTCGAGTTCACGGTCGCCGGCATCCCCTGTCTCGGCCTCAATGGCGGGCCCGCGTTTAAACACAACGAAGCCTTCTCCTTCCAGATCGCCACCGACGATCAGCAGGAGACCGACCGCTATTGGAACGCAATCGTCGGCAATGGCGGCCAGGAAAGTGCCTGCGGCTGGTGCAAGGACAAATGGGGCATCTCCTGGCAAATCACGCCGCGCGTGCTGACCGAAGCGATGGCCGCCGGCGGCGATGAAGCAAAGCGCGCATTCGAGGCGATGATGGAGATGAAGAAAATCGACGTTGCAGCGATCGAGGCGGCGCGGCGCGGCTGACAGTTCGGGGGTGGCCCGACGCGGAAGTCGGTGCATCACCCGGTCCGGCCTTCCCGTCAGTCCATTTGCGGCGTGACTTCTGAGAGCAGCCAATCCCTGAAAGCCTTGACTTTGCGCTGACGGATCGCCTCCGGCGGGTAGACGAAATAGAAGCTGGAGGGGGATTTCAGGGCGTGGCCGAAGGGGCGGACGAGCCGCCCGGCGGCAAGGTCGGCCGCAACGAGCATGGTCCGGCCGAGCACCACGCCCTCGCCTTGTGCGGCCGACTCCATGGCAAAGGTGGCAGAGTCGAAGGTAATCCCGCTCTGCGGGTCCACGCCCTCGACCCCGGCGCTTGCCAGCCAGGTCGCCCAGTCGATCGGAAAGCTGTCGCGGATCAGCGTGTGGTGTTTGAGGTCCTGAGGCGTGCGGAGCGGATGTGCACCCTCAAGGAGCTTTGGGCTGCACACTGGAAACACCTCCTCGCCGGTGAGGAACTCTGACGTGAGCCCCGGATAGTTTCCGTTGCCATAACGGACGGCGACATCGATGCCGTCGCCGAGGAAGTTGGTCAGCTTCCCGCTTGTCGAAACCCGCACATCGACGTCGCCATGCGCACGGTGAAAGCGATAGAGGCGCGGCACCAGCCATCTGCCCGCGAAGCCATCGGAGGTGCTGACGTTCAATGTCGAGCTCGAATAGCGGGCTGTTGCTGCAGCGGTGGCGGTGGCCAACTGGGCGAGCGCCTCGCGCACCGCCCGCGCATAGGGCTCGCCGACGGCTGTCAGACTCACCGAACGCGTACCGCGCTCGAACAGCTGCACACCGAGCTGATCCTCAAGATTCTTGATCGCCCGGCTGATCGCACCGTGGGTGACATGAAGTTCCTCTGCCGCCTTGGAGAAACTCAACAGGCGCGCCGCGGCCTCGAAACTTGGCAAGGTGGTGAGGGGAGGCAGCTTCCGGGGCATGGACCGATACCTATGTGTGAGCATCGCTCACACATTGTCGCCGATAAGTCGTTTGTCGTCCAGGCCAGAAGCCGGCATGTTTGCTTGCGTAATCAGTCATTCACCGCCGCTGCAAAAGGCGAGTTTGATGTGACTGATACTCTCGCTGACAAAAGTCGCGGGGCAACTGCTGAAACCAAAACTGCCGCCACTCTGGGAGAGCACCATGAACGCCAAACAAGTTGAACCCATCGTCGACGTCCTGACCGGCATGGCTGGCCGCATCCTCGCCTCGAGCAGCCGGCGCCGGACCGAGCGGCAGATTGCACGCTTCTCGACCCGCCGGCTCGAAGACCTCGGATTTGCCCGCGACTGGGACGGCTCGGTCTATCGGCCGTCGGACTACCGCTAGCCTGAACGAAAGCAACAGCGGACAGGCTCTTCGCAAAAGATCGCTGTCGCAAGGAATTAATGGAGAACGGACATGGCCACCATCCACCCATTCCTCTGGTTCAACACCGACGCGGAGCAAGCCCGCGATTTCTATCTCTCGGTCTTCAAGAACAGCAAAGCGCTCCAGACCGTCCAATACACCGACTGGGTGTCCGGAACCAACAAGACGGTCCCGCATGCCACCTTCGATTTCGAGCTCGAGGGTCTGCACCTTACAGCGCTCAACGCCGGGCCGCAGCCGCCTTTCAACGAGCGGCTCTCGCTCTACATCGAGACCAGGGACCAGGCCGAGACCGACTACTACTATGAGGCGCTCACCGCCGGCGGCGGCAGGGCACAACCCTGCGGCTGGCTCACCGACAGATACGGCGTCTACTGGCAGGTCATCCCGGAAATCCTGCCGCGGCTCAGTGCCGATCCGGACCGCGAAAAGGCCAACCGCGTCCGGCAGGCGATGTACGGGATGCGCAAGATCATCATCGCCGACCTCGAAGCCGCATATGCCGGCAAGGCCTGACCCTCACCGCAATCGCAACGAACGGAGAACCCTCATGACATCGCTCGTGGACAGGAAAGTCATCGTCGTCGGCGGTAGTTCCGGCATCGGTCTCGGCGTCGCGGAAGCTGCTCTCAACGGCGGAGCGAAGGTCGTGATCGTCGGACGCTCGCCCGAGAAACTGCTGGCTGCCGAACGGACGCTCAATGCGGGCCGCGTGACAAGCGTGGTCGCCGACATGACCGACGAAGCGGACGTCGCTCGCCTGTTCGACGAGGTCGGTCCCTTCGATCACCTCGTATCGACCGCCGGAACACTGCCGCCCGGCGATCCCATCGGCAGTACCGACATGGAGGCTGTGCGAGGCTTCGTCGACAACAAGCTGATTGGCGCCGTCTTGCTCTCCAAGCACGCTGTGCGCACCCTGAAAGCCGGCGGCTCGATGACCTTCACCTCGGGAATAAATAAGGATCGGCCGCCGGTGCCGGGAGGCTCGGTCGTCTCTGCGATTGCCGGTTCGTTCAGCTACTTCGCCCGCGCCCTGGCGCTCGAACTGGCCCCGACGCGCGTCAATGTCGTGTCGCCCGGATGGGTCGACACACCGATGTGGGACATTGTTGGAGAAGCCAAATCCAGCTTCTTTGCCGACATGGCTGCCCGGTTGCCATCGAGAAAAATTCCGACCGCTGCGGACGTCGCCGCCGCCTACCTCTACCTCATGGAAAGCGACTTCACGACCGGCGAGACGATCCGCATCGATGGTGGCCATAACCTGATCTAGCCGCCATTTGCACGCTGCCTGAATGGGTTGAGCCGGCATGACTGCTAGACCGGTGCACTGCTGCCGAAGGCGACGAACGCCGGCGGGTCATGCCGGCGTCGCGCAATCGGGGTTTACATCGGCAGCCAGGTCCCTAGTTTTAGCGTTTCGCGCCGCGCACCTAAGTGCGTGGATGATCGAGGACGGGACCGTGAGCTTTGGCCGGCCCCTCGAAACTTTCAAAGGATGGCTATCATGACACAGGCCAAGAATGGCGACACCGTGCGCATCAATTACAATGGACGCCTGGCAGACGGCACCCAATTCGATTCTTCCGGCAACGAACCGCTGCAATTCACGTTGGGTGAAGGACAAGTGATCGCCGGTCTCGAAACCCATGTCGAGGGTATGGAGGTGGGCGCGAAAAGCACCGTCACCATTCCCGCCGAGGCCGCCTATGGCCCCCACCGCCCCGAAGCGGTCATGACCGTCGATCGCGCCCGCGTACCAGACAACATCAATGTCGATATCGGCGCTCGACTGCAGGTCAGAACCCCGGAAGGGCGCCCGATGCCGGTAACAGTCGTCGGCGTGGACGACACCAGCGTCAAGCTCGACGGCAATCATCCGTTGGCCGGACGGGATCTGGTGTTCGACGTTGAACTGGTCGAGATCGTTCAGGCGGCGTAGGACACGGCTAAGGCCGCGGTGGCTATGATTTCGGGTGACGCACTTCTGCTGGCGGTTTCGGCGGTGCGTCACCTGTCGGAGGGAAAGACCGCGACGGCGGAAATCGTGTTGCACCAACCCATAGAGACATTCGGCATCTGGAATGTCCAATTCAGCGTCGCAGGTTCGCGGACCTGTGGAAGACCTCGCTTGACAGCCGACTTCCCGTGACCGCAAAGTCCCGTGATGCGGGCGATTGGCTGGAATAGAATTGCGCGTGTCGGGGCAATCGTGCTGATGATTGGCACAAATGTTCCTGCGCCGGCACGTTCCGACTCGCTCCTTCTCACAAGCCCGTCCCAGCCGGCCAATGTCGGCGATGCGATGCTGGCGGCTGCTAATTATCATGATTCCGGCGACTATGATCGCGACCTTGCCGCTGTGGCGAAGCAGGCAGGCGACTGGGTCGTCAAGCGCGCAATGGAGGTGCCTCGCCCCGCACTGGTGCTCGATATCGACGAGACGGCTTTGGCCAACTGGGAAGTGATCACACGTGACAATTTCGGCCGCCCTATCGGCGGCGCCTGCGACATCGCAATCGACGGTCCCTGTGGCTGGGCCGCCTGGGATCAGCTTGCGAAGGATCCGGCGATCGACCCGGTGCTGGAGGTTTTCCGGCAGGCGCGAACGGCGAAAGTCGCGGTGTTCTTCATCACCGGACGTCCGGAGGACCAGCGTCAGGCAACCGAACAGAACCTGCAGTCGGCCGGCTATGCCGGCTACGAGCACCTTTACATGGTCCAGCCTGGGGCCAAATACGGTTCCGCCGCAGATTTCAAGGCACCCATAAGGGCCGAAATCGAAAAGGCCGGCTACACAATAATTGCCAATGTCGGTGACCAGCCATCCGACCTGTTCGGTGGGCATGCCGAGAAGCTGTTCCTGCTGCCTAATCCGTTCTACCGGGTTCGTTGACGGCCGGAACGGCACAAGCCCGGATCCTCGGCTCCTTGCCGAGCACCTACTAAGGTATCAAGACAACTTTGCCGGTCGCGCCGCGCTCCTCCAGCAGGCGATGTGCGTGGCTGGCCTGGTCGAGCGGGAAGCGGCCACCTTTGGTCACCACAAGCTGACCACCAGCGGCCAGATCGAACAGCTCCAAAAGGCCGTCACGGAGCCCGTCCGTAGACAGCAACGGCAGCAGGGCAAAACCCTTCAGCGACTGGTTGCGGCCGATCATCGCCTCCATCTCCGGGGCGCCGAGCGCGTATCTGCCGAGTGCTGCAAACACCAACTCTCCGCGAGGTGCCAGAGCCTCCAGCGCAACCGCCGTCAGCGGGCCGCCGACAATGTCGTAGATGATGTCAACGCCGGCGCCGTCTGTCGCCGCCCGGACGTGCACCGGCCAATCCGTGTTGCTGTAGTCGACGGCAGCATCGGCTCCCAGCGACAAAGCAAGGTCGAGCTTGGCCTTGCTGCCGGCTGCCGCGATGACACGGCCTGCGCCGGCGCGCTTGGCAAGCTGGACGAGCAACGAACCGACGCCGCCCGCGGCAGCGGCGACCAGCACCGATCTGCCGGCGGGCGGGCTTTGCCGCGATAGATACAATGCCGTCAGTCCTTGCACCATCAATGCCGTCGCGTTTTCGAACGAGAGCGAATCCGGCAAGGGCACGGCCAGGCTTGCGTCGATCGTCACATACTCGGCATAGCCGCCAAACGGGCGGCTCGAGGCGAACAACGGCGCGGCGACGCGCGTGCCGAGCAAGGAAGCGTCCACCCCCTGCCCAAGCGCCTCCACGATCCCGGCGGCCTCGACGCCAGGGATCATCGGCAGTTGCGGCGTCACCGCATAGCGATCCGCGCGCATCAGCACTTCGAAGAAATTCACCCCGGCCGCATGAACGCGGACCAGGACCTCGCCGGCTTGCGGCTCAGGCTTCGGCACCGTGACTATGTCGAGAACGTCGGGCCCGCCGAAGCGGCTCAGTTGAATGGCTCTCATCGCATGCACCGATAGCTGTTGGCATCGGCCGCTGTTTGCCACTATCTGCCTGGCTTCGACTACACACCAATTTGTCCGCTGCTGACCGGGAGGTGACCATGGCCAAGCCGATCAAGAGACTGCCGATGCTGCCGGCGGAGCGCGCGCTGAAAGTGATTTCGGGGCGCTGGAAGGCGGTCATCCTGTACCATCTCTTCGACGCGCCCCGGCGGCTGTCGGCGCTGCAGGCGCTGATGCCCGATATCACCCAGAAAGTGCTGATCCAGCAGCTTCGCGAAATGGAAGAGCACGGCCTCGTCCGCCGCGAGATCTTTGCCGAGATACCTTCGCGCGTCGAATATTCGGCGACGCGGCTCGGCCTCAGCCTCGAACCGATCCTGCTGGCACTTTGCCAGTGGGGCCAGCATCACGCCGACGAGCTGAATGAGATGGACCGCCTTGCCGATTGCATCATCAGACCACGGCAAGCGCAGGACGCCCATGCCGTGTAAACAAAAGGGGCGGCGCATGCGCCGCCCCAATGCTTGGGAGAATTAATCCTTGGGAGGACTGTTCGAACCTGTGCTCAGGCCGCCTTGACTTCCTCGGCGACGGCATCGGCCTGACGCGCCGTCTTCAGCACCCTGGCCCACCATGCAATGTCGTTGACCAGCGCGGTTGCCGCCTGGTTGAGGTGCTCGAACTCATCGAGCTTCTTGTCGCCTTGCTTGACCGCAAGGAAATCGGCCCAGGAGATGTGTACGGCGGACTTCACCGGCGCCATCTGCAACTCGACCGCATGCAGCCTCAGCTGCTCGACCGCGCGCGCGCCACCGACGCTGCCATAGCCGACGAAGCCGGCCGGCTTCTTGTTCCACTCGTTGGCGGCGTAGTCGATGGCGTTCTTCAGCACGGCCGTCGGGCCATGATTGTATTCGGCGGCGGTGAAGATGAAGCCGTCGAATCCGGCGACCTTCTTTTGCCAGCGCTGCGCCACTTCGTTCTGCGACGGCGCCCAGGCGGAGGATGCGACCTCATCGAAGAACGGCAGCGGGAAATCGCGCAGGTCGACGACTTCGACGTCGATGTCGGCGTGCGACTTGGCGATCTTGGCAATCCATTCGGCCGGGACGTCGGCAAAGCGCGCGGCGCGGGTCGAACCAATGACGATGGCAATTTTGGGTTTTGACATAGAGGGGCTCTCCTTACAGGAATACTGGTATCGTTTAGATACCTGAGCTATATGAGTAACTGGCCGCTCAATGTGCAAGGAGGCACTTTTTTGTTACCAAGGCACCCGCACCGCACCGAGGACTGCCGCGCCATCTCGGAAATCCTGCAGCGCGTCGGCGACAAATGGACGGTGCTCGTGGTCGGCAAGCTTGGCAACGGGCCGCTGCGTTTCAACGAGTTGCGCAGCGCGGTCGGCGGGATTTCGCAAAAGATGCTGACCACGACCTTGCGCGGGCTCGAGCGCGACGGCTTCGTTACACGCACCGTGTTCCCGACCATCCCGCCGCGGGTCGACTACGAATTGACCGATCTTGGCTACGAACTGCTGGTGCCGGTCGATGCGCTCGGCGAATGGGCACGCAAGAACACCGAGCGCGTCAAGGCGGCGCGCGAGAAGTTCGACGCCATGCACAGCTGAACCCTTGTGCTGCAAAGGTTTGAACCTGCCCGGGAGCCTCCGGATGAGCGCTACTGCTGTAACTGCATCTTGGTCTTCGGCAGCTTCTCGATCCGGTTCCATTTCGGGTTGGGACTGACCACCCTGCCGCCAATCGTGCAGGTCGTGGTCGTCTCCTTGCGGCAATTGCTCACCGTCGTGCCGCTGGTGTCGCATTTCGTCGCCGAGCAGATCTCGCACTTGGCCGCTTGCCCGTTGATGGTGCGGTTTTCCGACGTGCAGGTGGCACCTGGATCGCCTTTTTTGACCTCGGCAAAAGCGCTTGCGGACGACAGGCAGAGCAAGGCTGCAAAGGCACCCGCCAGGGCAGCGTTCAGCATGTGTTGACGCATTGTCTTTCCTCCCAATATCCCGTCGGTCGCGCTGCAGGCGCGCATGCGGGAAACCCGTTAGCCAAAGACCACGCGGGATCGCTGTCCGCATCCCCCGCGCGGGAGAGACGGCTGTTTAAATCCGTCTTCTGGAATCAGGCCGGGTCAGCCTTCGGCCGGAACCGCCTTCGGCTTGCCTTCGCCGTCCAGCGCCACCATGACGAAGTCGGCATGGGTGACCTTCTCCATCAGGTCGGAGAGATAGCGCTGCGCCCAGGCCTCGACCTTGAGCGTCATCGAGGTGCGGCCGACGCGTTCGACATGCGTATAGATGCACAGCGTGTCGCCGATCTTCATCGGCTTGGCGAAGGACATTTCCTTCACCGCCGCCGTCACCACGCGGCCCTTGGCGCGCTCGGCGGCGCGGATGCCGCAGGCGAGATCCATCTGCGCCATCACCCAGCCGCCAAAAATGTCGCCTGCCGCATTGGCGTCGGAAGGCATGGCCAGCGTCCTGAGCGTCAGATCGCCGATCGGCCGCCCGTCCGCGTAATGCACCATTTGGCCAATCCTCTCGAAGCCGATTGGCCCGATCCCGTATCGTCATGGCACGGACAGGTCAACGCGCCACTGGACAGGTCGCGGCCTGAAGTTCGGCTATCGGTCGACAGTGTTGAAAAGATGCTGTGCGGAGCGGGACGTAGGCATAGGCGTTGCCCTCGCGGATAACATGACCTGCCTGGAAAGCGCAGGTGCATGCCTGCGACGAGCAGGCCATCCGCCGACACCATGTCGAGCACCTTCTTGCGTGTGGCGATTTGCGGCCTCCTGGTCCACGTCGAAGGCGATTGCCCATTCCGGATGCGCAAATTGCAGCGCGGAGGCGTGGATTACGTCAGTGAAGAGCAGCAGGTGGTTGGCCCTCCGAACGGCCTCGCTGAGCCCCGGCTTGGCCGCCTACTGGACAGGTTGCCGGGGTTCGCGCGCTCGGCGCAACGTCGGCGCCTCTTGCTCGATATGATCCCACAGACGGTTCGAGATCGGCCCGTGCGGCCGGTCGCGGCGGCGCGCCACCACCAACTCCTCGGTGCGGCCTGGCAGATGACGGCCGGCAACGGATTGCAGGCGTCCGTCGCGCAGCTCATCCTCGATCAGGAAGCGGGGCATGTGGCCCCACGCGAGGCCCTGCAGGATGATTTCCTTCTTCATCCCCTGGTCGGCCACCATGCATTGCGGCGCACCCTCGATCATGAAGTAGTCTTGTTGCGGTGAATGGCGGGCCGTGTCGCGCATGACACATTGGGTGAACGCGTGCATCTGATCCGGCGTGATGGGGTGCTTGATCCGCTCCGGTAGAAAGCCCGACGCCACTACTGGGACGAAGGGCACCTTGCACAGATCGATCCATTCCACCCGCGGATCGGTCTTGTCGATCCAGTGCAGGATCAAATCGGCTTCGTCATCGAAGAGGCGCTCCCACGGGCCGCCCACCGCCTCGAAGTGCAGATGCAGGCGTGTGCCCGGACACTGGGCGAAGAACCGTCCGAGCATGCCCAATGCCTGCGGACGCGGGCAAAGGTCGCCGATCACCACATGGATCTCGCTTTCTTCGCCCATTGACAGCTGAGCAGCATGAAGCCGCAAGCCCTCGAGCTCGCGCAGCAGCGATTGTGCCCTGCGATGGAACGACAGCCCTGCCTCGGTGGGGCGCACGCGATAGCCGCTGCGATCCAGGAGAACGAGGTCGAGTTGCCGCTCCAGCTTTGCAACGGCTGCGAACACAGCCGGGTGCGAGCGATGCAGCATGGCCGCCGCAGGCTGAAAGCCGCCGCAGCGGACCACCGCATCGAAGCATTGCAGGTCGTGCAAAGTGAATTCGGCCATGTCAGCTTCTATTACAGAGATAGTCCTATCTTTGTAATATCCTCAAAAGCGCGCCGCAGCTAGGCTTTGCCACATTCAACGCTCCAAGAAGGAAGGTGTATTCACCATGAATGAGCTGGATTTCGTGACCGTCGGCGATGGCACACGCATCGCCTACCGCATCGACGGCGACGCCGGGAAGCCCGTGCTGATGCTGTCGAATTCCATCGCCACGACGCTGCGGATGTGGGACATGCAGGTCGGCGAGCTGTCGAACCATTTCCGTGTTCTGCGCTATGATTTTCGCGGCCACGGAGGGTCGAGCGTTCCGGCCGGCGCTTATTCGCTCGACCGGCTTGGCCGCGACGTGATCGAGTTGCTCGACACCCTGGGCATTGAACGCGTACACTTCCTCGGTCTGTCGTTGGGCGGCTTCGTCGGGCAGTGGCTCGGCATCCACGCGCCCGAGCGGATCGAGCGCTTGATCCTGAGCAACACCTCGTCCTACCTCGGACCGGCAAAGCAGTTTGACGAGCGGATTGCCGCCGTGCTGCAGGCGCCGGATATGTCCGAAACCGCCGAGATGTTCCTGGGCAACTGGTTTCCTGCGCGTATGCTGGCGGCCAACGAGCCCGTCATCGAAGAATTTCGCGCCATGCTGCTGGCCATCGACCGGCAAGGCTTGGCTGGTCTGTTCGCGGCGGTTCGCGATGCGGACCTTCGCCGAACCGTAGCGCTGATTTCCAGGCCAACGTTGGTGATCGCCGGCCGGCACGACACTGTGACAGCCGCCAGCCATAGCGAGTTGATCGCGGCGACGGTGCCCGGCGCGAAACTGGTTGTCCTGCCCGCGGTCCACTTGTCGAATGTCGAGTACCCCACCGAGTTCATGGAGGCCGTGCTTGGTTTTCTGCGCTGAGATGGAGCACGACAGGGATGCTGAGTGAAACCCCGGTTTGAACATCCCCGCATGGACCGCAACCTATGATGCGCTAGCGCGCAGTGCAGGCTAGACTGGGCAATATCAATAGCGGATGACGGCTGACATGGAACTTGGCTTTCGCCCATTAACGCCCGATCTGTGGCCGGCGCTCGAGGACCTGTTCGGTGACAGCGCCGTCTGCAGTCGCTGTTGGTGTATGTACGGACGGATCGGCAGTTCTTATCGAAAGCGACCCGGCGAGGAAAACAAGGCAGCGTTCCGGCAGGCCGT
The DNA here is from genome assembly GCF_040318345.1 of Mesorhizobium sp. M1169. Classification (NCBI taxonomy): domain Bacteria; kingdom Pseudomonadati; phylum Pseudomonadota; class Alphaproteobacteria; order Hyphomicrobiales; family Phyllobacteriaceae; genus Mesorhizobium; species Mesorhizobium sp. M1169. The sequence continues at coordinate 36,917 of NZ_JAMYME010000017.1, forward strand.
CCAGCATGGTCCGCCTCCGGGTTTGCTCGCTTTCGACGGCGATACAGCTGTCGGCTGGTGCCAGGTGACACCGCGAGATGCCCTGCCCTGGCTCGATCGGCTGTGGCAGCTCAAGCGCGTGGATGACAAGCCGGTCTGGTCTTTGTCCTGCCTCTACGTGCGAAAAAGATACCGCAGGCGAGGCGTAACATCCCAGCTGATTGGAGAGGCTCTGGAAATCGCAAGGCGCGCAAATGTGCCTGCGCTCGAAGCCTATCCTTTCGAGGCCGACGTATCGCCGAGTGCTTCCGGCAGCGGATATGCCTCCACCTTCGCGCGCGCCGGGTTCAGGGTCGTCGCTCGCAGAACGCCGACCCGCCCGATCATGCGCTATGATTTCAAGCAGATTGCCGATCATCGCCTGTAATGCTTGGATCGCTTGCGAGGAAGCTCAGGCACTTCGAAATGAAGCCGGATCGTTTTCAACTTTTGGTCAGAGGCACAACGTGGATTGGTTCACACGACGCAAGCCGTTCTCGGGCGCTGCGAAGTCAGCTTTCCCATTCAGCATGTTGACCACCATGGCAGAGGAGGAGCTGACGCCCTTTGTCGACGACACTTACCGAACGACGTCCCGACATCTCATTTCTGATGGAGCGGTCATCTATATTCCTTATCGGTTACATTTTCTGCCAAGCGTGCGAGAGCATCACCTTGGCTTTTCATTTCCGTCGCATTGCCTGCTGACACGATCGACAGATGGCTTTTTGCGGCAGAAATCAGCCAAGGTGATCCTGTCGCTGAACGAAAGTTGGAGCATCGCCTTCGTCGTTCTGCTGTTGGGCGAATATGTCGTCGAAATCGCCGAAGACATCTACGCCGCAGTACCTGATCTGGACGCTTCAGCCTATGCCAGTTTTGTCCGACAGAACCGAGACGTAATGCGTGCAATGCGCAGCAAGGCCACAAGCTATTGGAATGCCTATTACAGGCGTGCTTATCCCAACCGGAAATCCTATCCAGCCATTGCTGTCCTCAATCAACTCGATGCGTGGGCAAGTTAGGTCTTCATCAATCTTCTTGGCGCTGAAAGTCGAAATTCAAACGAAGTTGCCAGTCGCTTTTTTCACATCGGATGCCGGAAGACCCGGCGACGCCGCGCCGCGCTCAAGTCTAGGCTAGAGCTGAATTCCGGAGCCGGCCCATCCACCATGCAGACCTATGACTTCATCATCGTTGGCTCCGGTTCGGCCGGCTCGGTCCTGGCCGAAAGACTGTCAGCCTCGGGCCGCTTCTCGGTGCTGGTGCTCGAGGCCGGCGGCAGCGACCGTCGCTTCTACGTGCAGATGCCGCTCGGCTACGGCAAGACCTTCTTCGACCCGGCGGTCAACTGGAACTACAAGGCCGAGCCGGATCCCGGCCTCGCCGGCAATGCCGACCACTGGCCGCGCGGCAAGCTGCTCGGCGGCTCGAGCTCGATCAACGCCATGGTCTGGATCAGGGGCGCGCGCGAGGATTTCGACGCTTGGGCAGCGGCCGGCAATCCCGGCTGGGGCTTCGATGACCTGCTGCCCGCCTTCAAGGCGCTGGAGGATAACCAGGCCGGCGCCGACCAATGGCGCGGCGTCGGCGGGCCGCTGCATGTCACCGACTGCTCGACCTCCGTCCATCCGCTCACCAAGCGCTATCTCGCCGCCGCCAACCAGGCCGGCCTGCCGCTCAACCCGGATTTCAACGGCGCCTCGCAGGAAGGCGTCGGCATCTACCAGATCACCACCAGGAACGGCCGCCGCATGTCGGCGGCGCGCGCCTTCCTGCGCCCGGCGATGAAGCGCAAAAATGTCCGCGTCGAGATCAACGCCCTGGCGACAAAAATCCTGTTCGAGGGCAAACGCGCCGTCGGCATCGAATATCTCCAGAATGGCGCGACGAAAACCGCCCGCGCCGGCCGCGAGATCATCCTGTCGGGCGGCTCGGTCAATTCGCCCCAATTGCTACAGCTTTCCGGTGTCGGCCCGTCGGCGCTTCTTGGTGCGCTCGGCATTCCCGTCGTTCACGCCAACGAGAATGTCGGGGCAAACCTGCAGGACCATGTCGGCATCAACTACACGTTCAAGGGCAGGCTGCCGACGCTCAACCAGATCCTGCGCCCGTGGTGGGGCAAGCTGCTGGTCGGCATGCAATACGTGTTTTTGCGCTCAGGCCCGCTGTCGCTGTCGATGAACAATGCCGGCGGCTTCTTTCGCACCGATCCGGCCACGGCACGGCCCAACATGCAGCTCTATTTCCAGGCGTTTTCAACCGTCATTCCGAAGAGCGGCGAACGCCCGATCCTGACGCCCGATCCATGGCCGGGCTTTTCCATCGGGCTGTCCAATTGCCGTCCGTCGAGCCGCGGCGAAATCATGATCCGTTCCGCCAATCCGCGCGATTATCCCAAAATCGTCGCCAATGCCTTTTCGACCGAGGCGGACGTCGCTGAAATGCTGGCGGCGGTGAAATTCGTCAGGAAGATCGCCTCGATGCCGGCGATGGCCGAGATCATCGAGGAAGAGGTTTTGCCCGGTCCCTCGATCACCTCCGACGCGGATCTCATTCAGGATTTCAGGAAGCGCTCGGGCACCGTCTATCACCCGGTCTCGACCTGCCGCATGGGGCCGGACGCGGCGCACGCCGTCGTCGATCCGCGCCTCAAGGTACACGGCATCCAGGCGTTGCGCGTCATCGATGCCTCGATCTTTCCCGACAACATAACCGGCAACACCAACACCGCCGCGATCATGACCGGATGGAAGGGCGCCGAACTGGTTCTGGAGGATCAGAAATGAAAATCACCGACATCAAGACCTGGGTGGTCGGCAATCCGCCGCCCGGCATCGGCGGCAAGTATTTCATCTTCGTCAAGCTCACCACCGATGGCGGCGTCGTCGGCTATGGCGAGGCCTACAACGCCACCTTCTCGGCCCATGTCACGGCGAAAATGGTCGAGGACATGGCCGAGCGTTATCTGATCGGCCGCGACCCGCACGATATCGAGACCTTCTTCCGCCGCGCCTATTCATCCGGCTTCACCCAGAGGCCCGACGTGTCGGGCATGGGCTGTTTCTCGGCGCTGGAAATCGCCTGCTGGGACATTATCGGCAAGGAGGCCGGCAAGCCGGTCTACAAGCTGCTTGGCGGCCAGGTACACGAAACGCTGCGTTCCTATACCTACCTCTACCCGCACAGCGGCAGCGTCCATTCGGAGGACGCCCGCGGCAAGAACGTCTACAACGACCCAGATCTGGCCGCCGCCTGCGCGCTCGAATATGTCGAGCAGGGTTTCAATGCGGTCAAGCTTGACCCAGCCGGCCCCTACACCGCCTTCGACGGCCACCAGCCGCGCCTCGTCGACATCGACCTCTCCGCCCGCATGGTTAAGGCGATCCGCGAGGCGGTCGGCACCAGGGCCGACATCCTGTTCGGTACGCACGGCCAGTTCACCGCATCGGGCGCGCTGCGCCTCGCCCGCGCCATCGAGCCCTATGATCCGCTGTGGTTCGAGGAGCCGGTGCCGCCCGACATGCCCGAGGTGATGGCGCAGGTCGCCCGCGCGACCTCGATCCCGATTGCCACCGGCGAGCGGCTAACAACCAAATTTGAGTTCGCCCGCGTCATCGAGAACCGTGCGGCGACCATTCTTCAGCCCGACCTTGGCCGCTCCGGCGGCATTCTCGAAACCAAAAAGATCGCCGCCATGGCTGAAGCCTACCACATCCAGGTCGCGCCGCACTGCTACTGCGGGCCGATCGTCGGCGCCGCCAACATCCAGCTTGCGGTGACGCTGCCCAATTTCCTCATTCTGGAATCGCTGAAACAGTGGGACGGTTTTCACGCGAAGTTGCTCAAGAAGAAGATCGAATGGCGGGACGGCAACGTCATCCCGTCGAAGGAGCCAGGCCTCGGTGTCGAACTCGACGAAGCCGTCTGCGAGGCGCATCCCTGGACCGGCAAGGACCTGCATTTGCAGATGCTGCAGACGCCGTTGATGCCGTGAGCGCGCGTCAGAGCTATGCCTTCGTCGGTCTTGGCCATCTCGGCGGCCAGCTCGCCGCCAACCTGATCCACAACGGCTTTGCCGTCACCGTCCGTGCCAGCTCAGGCCTTGGAGAGCAGTTTGCTCATGCTCACGCGCTGCTCGACCTCATACCCGCACTTGCGGTAGAATCCGAGGCCCGCTGAGTTGGAAGCGACAACTTGGAGGTTGATCTTTACGCAGCCAAGGGCGGCGAGCCGTTTTTCGGCTTCGTGGATGAGGGCCTCGCCGATCCCCTTGTGGCGATGGGATTGCAGGACGGCGATCCGGGAAATCCAGCCCCGGTGGCCATCGTATCCAGCCATGATCGAACCGACGACCCGGCCAGATTCAAGCACAACCAAAAAGAGGTTCGGCTGATATCTCAGCTTCTCGGGGATCGAAATATGAGCCGCGTTCCAAGGGCTGTCATCGGGGAATGCGTCCCGCCAAAGCGTATCAACCCCGTCAAAATGACTGTCGGTGTATTCAATGGTCGAGAACATTCATGTCCGTTCCAACTGGCCCGACCGGGGTGTCTGACATCAGGCAGAATATCAGCAATTTCAAAGCGCTGAATGTATCTCCGGAATCAAAGCGGTAACGACCGGATTCAAAGTCTCAACACCTTGATTCAATATCTCAGCGTCAATGCGCCGGGCAGGATCTCGAAAGTCGCTGGTATGCGACCCGGCGATTCGCCGTCTACGTCGATCAGCGCGGCGTTCTTTTGCACATCGCCGAGCGGCTCGACAACCACTTTCTTGCCGCGCAGGATGGTGATCGCAGGATGGTTGCGGTGCCGCCCGCCATAGAGCAGGCGGATGTCCCAGATCAGCTTCAGCTTGCCGGCGGCGCGCAGGATGACGATGTCGAACTCGCCGTCGTTAAGCTCGGCGTCGGGCGCGATCATCATGCCGCCGCCGAAGAATTTGCCGTTGGCCACCGCCACCAATGCCATGCGCGCCTCAACCGGGGCACCGTCGTCGATGGTGATCACAACCTCCTGGAACCGATAGCGGAGGAATTCCCAGACCGTGCGCCAGTAGAACAGTGCCTTGGCCGAAACCTTGCCCTTGCGCCTGTCGGCGTTGACGGCACGGTCGGTAGCGCCGGAAAGCCCGAGGCTGGCGATGTTGATGAAATGGCGGCTGGCCAGTGCGCCATGGTCGTCGACATAGCTGATGCAGCCGGCATCGACCTTGCGCGGCTTTGCCTCGGCAATCCGCTTCAGCGTCAGATCGACATTGTTCGACAGGCCGAGCCCGCGGGCAAAGTCGATGCCGGTGCCGCAAGGCAGCAGCCCGAGTTCGGCCGTCCGGCCGCTTTCCCGGAAAGCCTTCAGCAGCCCGTCGGCGACTTCGCTGGCGGTGCCGTCGCCGCCGGCCGCGATCACCAGCTCGAAGCCGATGGCGGCAAGGTCGAGCGCCAGCCGTTCGGCATCCCCCTCGGCCTGCGTTTCACGCAGCTCGAAATCACCGAAATGTCTTTTCAGCGAAGCCGCAACCTCGGGCCAATGCCGCTTGAGCCTGCCGCCGCCGGCGATCGGATTGAGAACCACCGCGACCTTCAAGCCTGCCTCCCCAAGGCCATCGAACACGCCTTCCAATCATTTGCCGGCATTGAAGCCCGCGCCGGCCTGCGGGGCAAGGGTCGATTACCCGACAATGCGGCTTCGGCATCGAGGCGGCAAATCCCGACCGGCGGCGGCAGAGATCGGAAAGTCGCTATTTTGGCAGGGTCAGTCCCCGATAATCCCGCTATCCACAGGCATGCGGCAGTTCCGCCAAACGCTTATCCGACGTACGTTAAAATCCATCTCAGGCGGCTACCGATCGCCACGCCGAAAGGCAAAGCGGAACGGCGGATTTCCTGAGGCCCGTACGGCCCTGAACGAGAACAGGCTTGCTTGTTGGAGGGATGGACGCCGAGACCTACGGGGCCGCGGAAAGCGTGCGAACGCCGACGGCGGACCGATGCTGCCATGAAGGACGGCAAAAACCTTCGATGGCGCGCTGGGCAAAGCTCGCAAGAGTGGAGACCGGCGTGGTCCGGAACGGACGCTGCCCTCGGGTGGCGACTGGCAGGACCGTCAAAATCAAGGCCGGCATGGCGCGACATCTTTCGGGAGTTGCTGCCGCGACCGTGTCCTGATCTGACAGGGAGGCGCTGGGAGAAATCCCGGCGCCGACTGTCTTTGTGGCCCCGCCTGACGATTTTGCCGGCGACGCTTCACGCTGCGCCAAAATCAGCTACTATCCATTTGTCGTCGGGGGCCGTTTAAAGGGGCTGACGGCAGGGGGACATTTCATGACGCTCATCCAGAAGCTTGCTGTTGCCTATGCTTTCCTGTTCTTCGGCGTTGTTGCCATCGGCTATGTGCCGGCTTTCAACGACGCCGGCGGCAATCTGTTCGGCCTGTTCTCGCTGCAATGGTACGACGATTTGCTGCACGCCTTCTCCGGCGTCTGGGCGCTGGCCGCCGCCTTCATCTCGCACCGCCAGGCGGTGTTCTATTTCAAGCTGTTCGGCTCGGTCTATCTGTTCGACGGCGTGCTCGGCCTGGTCACCGGTTCCGGCTGCCTCGATGGCGGCATCTTCATCAACGGCTTCCGCTCCCTGAACGACATCGAATTCCCGGCCCGCTTCTTCGCCAACCTGCCGCACATCTTCATCGGCGGCTTCGCCGTCTACGTCGGGTTCTGGCTGTCGAAACGTGTGTACGACCATTTCGCCACGGCCTGACCGGCCATGTTCCTGTTCCGCTGGCTGAAGCGCATCATCAAGGCGATCCTCTGGCTCGTCGTCATTGTCGTGTTGATCCCGACCGCCGGGCTGGCCTACGGCTTTCTCACGACGCCGTCGCTGGACACAACGCCATTGCCGGGCGTCGCCGAGGGTGCCCCGCCAAAGGCGCTGGCCGACAAGGTCCGTGCCGAGATCCCCGGCTACCAGCGGCCGGAGGAATCGACCTTTCTTACCTATCCGGAATGGGCCATCGTCTACGCCGCCCGCGAATATGCCGGCTTCGTCGACAAGAACCAGCCGAGCGGTTTTCCCTATCTCTCCTATATCGGCCGCTTCTGGCAGGACTATGCGATGGTCATCCGCGCCAGCTCCACCTACAAGTTCAACCTCGACAACCACCAGATGCTGGTGGTCATCGGCACCAGCCACACGATCGAGCACGCCATCCAGTGGGCCTATGAAAATACGATCGGCCGCGTCACCGAAGCGACAGCCGGCAAGCGCACCGCCGTCGACATCTACCAGGCCAAGGTGGCGGCCGATTATGCCGGTTTTCTCGACCAGGTGCCGTGGTACCAGTTTCCCTATGCCGAAAAGCGTGCCGGCCTGTTTGCCGTCCAGCCGGCAGCGGACGACAGCGCCGTCCGCACCAGCGAACGCAAGCTCGCCTTCGGCCTCGCCGACACGATCAAGCAGGGCTATGCCGATCTGATCAAGTCGGCGCTCGCCGCCACCACCGATCCCGCCTTGCTCGACATTCACGTCTGGGCCAAGGGTCCGGTCGGCGAGATGACGCGCAACGAACCCGACACCTTGCTGGAGCGCGATCTCGGCGCCGACGGCGCGATCTTCGTCACCAGACGCTATCAGGTGTTCACCGACATGATCCCGCGCCTGATCGGCAAGGGCGTCTCCTTCGTCGAGATCGGCGGCAATGACGAGATCATGGTCACCATGCTTTCCAATGACGAGATCAATGTTCCCGAAGGTGCACGCACCTTGTTCAGCTACCCGCTTCCGGCGGAACCTTCGACGCGCCGCACCGGCCTGACCGTCGCCGTGCGCAAGCTGCACATCGTGCTGCCGGCGCTGATGACGGCGGGCGCCAGGCTCGAGCATGTCTACGATTACTGAGGCCTTTCGGTCACAGCCGGCCTCGGCAGGACGTTGCGTGATGCTCCGCCACGCTCATTCCACAATCGCGGCCAAATCCCGCCTTGTTCCGCAACGATTGATGATGCCGTAGACACGTTGTCTTGCGCACATGTGCCAGGCAACTCGGAGGGACAAGACCGTGATCAAGACCGCCCTTGTCGCCATGACCATCGTCGGCTGCGATTGCGACGCCAGGCTTTGCGAATATATCGGCGACACGCCCGCCAAATGGTCGACCATCGCCGAATGCGAAGCGGCGATGAAAAGCCAGATGCTGCACGAGCGCAATTTCGACTATCCGCTGGTCTCCGGCATCTGCCGGACACAGAACTCGTCTTCGTCATCGCAGCTCGCTGCGACCGCTTCCGAGCCTGAATTGACGACGGCCAGTACGGCCGCGACAGACCCGCTGCCACCGGAACTGAGCCATCGGCCCAGTGCAGCGGTCGGAACGCAAGTGACCGCGACGGAAACAGAAGCCGTCCGGCCGGTCGCCTACGAAGCGGCGGTCGATGGCGGCAGCGCCCTGCTCTATCGCACGAAGACCGGGTACGCCGTGGTCAAGACCGATCTCGGCCGCGCCGCATCGGCAACAATCGGCTTCGCCAGGCGTTCGGCGAACTGGCTGGCGGCGAAGCTGCCTGACGGTCTGTAGCCGCCGCTTCAGGCCGTGCCGATCAGTGCCTTGACGGCGCGATAAAAAATCGACGAAAACAGCTCGCCAGGATCGTATTGCAGCTTCTTCGCCAGGAAGGACGGCAGTTCCGGATAGGAGGCAAGCAGCTCCTTGCCTGTGTAGTGGAGCTGGTAGGGCAGGAAAAAACGCCCGCCATGCTTGATCGTCACGTCGATCAGCGCCCTTGTCAGCGCCCGCATCCTGGCATTGCCGTCAGCGTTTGTCGGCTGATTGATGTAGAGCACCAGCGAATAGGCCGGCTCCGGCGCATAATTCAGCGCCACATCCTCCTTGTGGACGATGCGTACCGACGCGTTGAGCACCGGCAGGGTCTGGTTGCGCAGGATCTCGCGCGCTTCCGCGATGAACGGGTTATAGGCCGCCCGCGGGATGAAATACTCGTGCAGGATGTCGGTCTCGTCGAGCAGATCGTTGAACAGATAGGGCACTGAATCGTGCATCGGGTTGTTGCGGGTGACCAGGCAGGCCTCGCCCTCGCCCATTGCCGTCGTCCGCGCCACCGTGCAGCTCTCGAATTGCGGCTCCAGCGTCTTTTCGGTGAACCATTTCAGCTCCTGGAACAGGCTGCCCCATTTCGCCAGGTTAATGATCACCCGCTTGAGCCCGACCGAACCCGGTTCACCGATTGCCGGCTGGTCGGCCGGCGGCTGGTCGGCGACCTTATCATAGCGGTAGACGATCATATCCTCGAGGAAATTGCCCGGCGCAGTCGACAGATGCCCATAAAACAGACCGATCGCCCTGTTTGGCGCCAGAACCTCGGCGAAGAACGTCGGGAAATCGTCCGATTTGATGATCTCGCGCGAGGTCCGGTAGACGGCGTTGTCGACGATGTCGAGTGTCGCCTCCAGCACCACGCCGAACAGGCCGTAGCCGCCGACGACGTGGCGGAACAGCTCGGTATTTTCGGCCGGTGAGCAGGTCGTCACCGAACCGTCCGCCAGCATCACCCGCATCGATCGGATCGAACCGGCGACCGAGCCGGCCTGGTGGTCCATGCCATGCGCGTTGACCGACAGCGATCCGCCGACCGAAAAGATGTCGGTCGACTGCATCGCCTTCACCGCGAAGCGCGGGTGCAAAAGGTTCTGGATGTCGTGCCAGCGCGCGCCCGGCTGCAAGGTCATCGTCTTTGCAGCCGGGTCGATACTGACCTTGTTGAATTTACGCATGTCGAGGACCAGCGCGTTGTCGTCGAAGGCGTGGCCGCCCATCGAATGGCGCACCGCCGCGACCGAGACCTTCAGGCCATTGGCGCGGGCAAAGGCCAGCGCGCTCGCGATGTGGTCTTCCTTGCTGACTTCGATAACGCCGTAGACCGGTGTCATCGACAGGCCGCTGGCATCGTTGATGTTGCCGCCCTTGGTCAGCCATGGCAGCGCCGGATCGTAGGCTGGCGGGCCCTCCAGCGGCTTCTGCGCCAGGTCGATTCCGTCAATGTCGGCGATGCGCCCGGAATTCTTCTGCCCCGACGGACCGCGCGCCAGCCGCGCCACGGTCGTGCCGCCCCAGAGCATCGCGCCGCCGACCACGGTCGTACCCAGCAGCAGCCGCCGCGACAGGCGAAACCCCTTGCGTTCTTCGACCATAGCCCCACCCCACTGCCCCAGGAATAGCGCCTGATGGAGACAAAAACCAGTTGCCAATCAGACGTTCGGCGAACGATGATCCGGTTTGTCTGGCGAAAATGTCGAAAGCAGTCGCATCATGAAGCTTGCAGCCCGTATCGCGCTTGCCCTGTTGCTTGCGTTTGCTCCGGCATCAGCCGACGCCCAAAGCGGTGAGAAGGGAGTCCTCGGTGTGGCAAGGGACGATCCGGAGATGGCGGCGGCGATTGAGCAGGCCCGCGCCAGCCTGGATGACTTCCTGATCCTGTCCGAGGCGCCGCCGTCCGGAACAGCCACGTTCAAATTGAAGGTAAGGATCGAAGACGGAACCGCGACGGAACATTTCTGGATCATTCCCTTTCACCGAACGGCGAGCGGATTTGCCGGAATCTTAGCAAACGAGCCGCAGGCAGTGCACAACGTCGTCGCCGGCCAGGAGATCGAATTCACCCGGGACGAAATTTCGGACTGGGGATACACCAAGAACGGCCATCAGGTGGGCAGCTTTACCGTCTGTGTGATGCTCAAGAAGATGTCGAAGGAAGACGCGGACTATCTCCGCGACAATTACGGCTTCGACTGCTAATGTCCGAGCGCGAGGCGCTTTAGCCGCTACCCCGCCTCCTCGTCCTGCGCCCCAATCTTGCGCACCAGCGCCGCGGTCGCCAGGATCGTGGCCATGTCGGCGATGATCGGCGCAACATGCTTGACATAGTCGAGCGGCACAGAGATGTCCGGCAGCTCGAAGAAGTTCTTCGTCTGCGGAAGCAGCAGAAAGCCGTCGCTGCCGTTGAGCGCGACGCGTGCCGGTTCCTTCGGCCATGTTTCGCCAAGCCATTCGAGCGCCTGCGCCAGCCGGCCGGTCACCAGCGGCCGCGCCGCCTCGATATTGTCGGTGCGGAACTCGTAGGCGGCATCGAGCTCCGGCATGCCGCTGGATAGTTCCTGCATCTTGCTGCCGAAGATGCCGCGGAAGAAGCCGACGGCCTTGTTGGTCCGGCGCGCGGCCACCAATATGCCGGGGAACGGCACGATTGTCTCGAAGGCGACGATGACGCCCTTGAACACCGCCGTCGTGCTCTTGCCCGTCCCTTCCCGGAGATCTGCTTCGTAAAGCTCGAACGCAAACCCCTCATAACGGCCGGAAAAAACATCATCGAAAGATTGCCGGTTGAACGGACCAACCGTCTCGCGCGGCAACCGGTCGAACGAATTCGGCTTGACGTTGTGCCGGTACCGCATGTCCTCGATGAAGCCGAAGATGATCGGCAACAGCGTGCTGCGAAACGACTGCTGCAATTTGCTCGCCGGCTTGATCGCCTGGAAATAGAGCAGGATCGCCGCCAGGAATCCGCCGATATAGAGGAACACATGCGGGGTCGAGAACCACTGCTCGTTGGGGTCGGCAACCCCGTTGAAGAGCCAGGCCACAAGCGCCACGAACACCAGCACCAGCCCGATGAAAAGTGGCACCCGCCAGCGCGTCCGGCGATGGGCCGAAGCTCGTTGCGCCTCATAGGCCTCGATGTTCTTCCTGAGGCCGGCGATCACCGCTTCGCTCGGCATGAAATCCGCAGTTTCCATCACCCACCCGCCGCCACAAGCCTGGCCGCGCTGGGCATGATAGCCGGTTTGGTGGACCGCGTCAGCGCACGGCACCGAAGACCGCATCGAGGCGGGCTAGAACCCTTTGCCTGGATTTTCCCGCCAGCGTTTCAACCGGGACCAGCCGCTCGTGATCGCCGGCGCGCAGCCGCATGAAGGCATGCAGCCGGTAGGCGGCGATGGCCCCGCGCGTGCCGGGATCGTCGCTGATGTCGACGACGAGAATGGCGCCGATGCGGCCGGGCCATGGCTGCCGCGCGAAGGCGGTGCCGATGAAATCGCCGAGCCCATAGGCAACGAGTGTCTTGCCGATCCGCTCGATCGGCTGCACGACATGGGCATGATGTCCGGCGATCAGGCCGATGCCATGTTCGGCCAGAAGTCGCGCCATTGCCCGCGTCTTCGCACGTGGAAAATGCCGGAATTCCCAATCCCAATGCGGCACCGCGCAGAGGAGGTCGACACCCGAAGCGGCAGCGTGCGGCCATTGCGTCGGATCGGCTTGCATCGAGACTCGGCCCGCGAACTGAGCCTCGTCGGTATTGCGCCACAAGGTAAAGGCGGCAAGGCCTATGGTCAGCGAACCAACCGCAAACCGCTCGACCGGAGCCGCAGTGCCGATCGTGCGGATGCCTAATTGCTCCAGCGCGGCGACGGTCTCGTCGAAGCCGGCAATACCCTGGTCGAGCACATGGTTGTTGGCCAGCGACAGCACCAGTTTTTCACGCGAAATGCCGGCGGCGGCCAGCGCCTCGGCAAGGAACCGCTCGCTCATCGCGTGGTGCGTGCCAAGCCTGGTGCCCAAAACAGCGCTCGGCCGCTCCACCACCGGGCTTTCGCAATTGCCGACCACCAGATCGGCCGAGGCAAGCAGTGCCGCAATCGCCGGATCGCAGTCCGGCGCGCGGCGATTGGCCACCGCCGAGATATCGCCGACGAAAGCCAGCCGCACCGTCCGCGCCGGCGGCGGCTCGATCAGGGTCGCTGCCGCAGGCGCAAAGCCGCGCGCGTCGCCGTCGAGCGAAGGCCGGAGGAAGCGTGGCAGCCAGGACAGTTTGTAGGAAAGCGGATAGTTCGACACGCGACGCCCAATCGTTTTGCCTTGTGTAGACCGTCCGCCGGATTGATTGAAGCGTCGACTGTTGTGGGTGAACCACAGGGCCACAGGCGCAGCGAACCAAATGCGTGTATGATCCACTGCGGAGCGACAAAAGGGGCGATCACGATGAAGCGTTTTTCCAGGCTGGTGGCGTGCGCCATCATTCTTCTCCTGCGGCTGGCGTTACCCAGCGCCGCGGCTCCCGAACCGGCGGCCCTGTTCGAGGCAAAAACCGTGACTGAGCGCGACAGCGCTCTTGCCGCTCTGGAAGCCGCCGCGCCGGGCGATCCGGCAGCCGCCTATGCCGCCGGCGCCGGCGAATTCTTCACCGCGCTGGAGATACTGGCCGGCGGCCTGCACCGCCACGGTTTCGACAGCCCGCAATCCTTCATGCTGCCGCTGATGCGGCTGCCGGTGCCGGACAATGCCAATCCCGAGCCGCTGACCTACGAACAATTCCGCGCCATTCTCGTCGCCTTCCGCGACCGGCTGGAGAAATCCGCAGCCACGCTGGGTTCGGTACCCGCCGACGCTGACATCGGCATGGTCATCGACCTCACCCGCCTCGGCATCGACCTCAACGAGGACGGCACGATCGCGCCGGACGAAAGCGCCGCGGCGATCATGGCGTCTCTGTCACGCCGCGGCGGTGCGCCAGACGCGGCCGCACCAGCCCTCACCTTCCGCTTCGACCGGGCCGACGGCTACTGGCTGCAGGGCTATGCCGAGTTCCTGATGGCGCAGGCCGACTTCTGGCTGGCGCATGATTTCAGAAACACGTTCGACGGCTCCTTCCACATGCTGTTCCCGCGCGCAAAACTGCCACTGCAGGACACGCTCGTTCCGCTGGACGGTGGCATGGGCGGCAGCATTCTGTCGTCCGAATGGCGTCTCGCCGATTTCATCTCCCTGGTGCATCTCATTAACTGGCAAGTGGTCGAGCCTGAGCGCCGGCAAGCGGCACGCCGCCATCTCATGGAAATGATCCGGCTGTCGCGCGAGGACTGGAAAGCCATCCGCGCCGAAACCGACAATGACCGCGAATGGCTGCCCGGGCCGCAGCAGAAAGGCGCCAGCCCGCTGACCGGTCTCGAAGTCGGCGAGCAGCAGGTGCAGGCCTGGCTCGCTGCCTTGGCCATGGCCGAGGATCTGCTGGAAGGCCGCACCTTGCTGCCGCATTTCCGCATCGCCGACAAAGGCATCAACATGAAGCGCTTCTTTGATGAGCCAAAAACCTTCGACCTGGTGCTGTCGATCACCGGCCCGGCCATCGCGCCCTATCTAGAACGCGGGAAGATTCTCACCAGCGAGGAGTTCGACCAGATCCAGCGCCAATTCGGCGGCGCCGGGTTTCTGACGTTCGCGCTTTGGTTCAACTGAGGGCGTGCTTAGACGCTACTCCTGACAGCCTGCTGTCAGGAGCCAAATTGCGCCTCGCGCCACCGGCCACTCCGCTCTTTCCATTTTGGCCGATACCTCCCATATTCGGTCCATGGCCCGACTCCCCGACAAGAAAACGCCTCCGCCGGCGAATGACGAGCGCGCTTCACCGCCCAAGCGGCTCAGTCCGCTGACCGATTTCCTCGATGCCTCGGAGCCCCTGTACAAGGGCGGCTTTGCCGAGGCGCCGCAGACCGAGTTCACCGGCGCCCCGCTGACCGGCTCGATCGCCGACTGGGCCGAGCAGATAGAGCAGGAAGCCGAGAAGGAAGGGCGCCAAATCTCCCCCCTCGAGGGGGAGATGTCGCCGAAGGCGACAGAGGGGGTCGCCGGAGGCAGCGCGGGACGCAAAGGAACGTCGAGTACTGCCGCACCGACCCCACCCGGCGGCTCCGCCGCCACCCTCCCCTCGAGGGGGAGGGAAGGCGCCAAGTCTGCCAAGAAAATCCCCGAGCGCTCCTCTTCCCCCGGCCGTACGGCACGCGGTACCTCGATGGGCGGCGCGGCTTCGGCGCGGGAGCGCACCGCGGCCGGTCTCAACCCTGTCGCCGGCCTCGATGTCTCCCTGGAAGAGGCCGAGACCATGGCTTCGGGCGGCGTCACCGCCACCGTCGCGGCGCTGTCGGCGCTGATCGAATCCGGCAATCCGCTGCACAAGGACGGCGTGCTGTGGACGCCGCACCGTCCCGACCGGCCGGAAAAATCCGAAGGCGGCATCGCCATCAAGATGGTCTCGGATTTCGAGCCCGCCGGCGACCAGCCGACGGCGATCAAGGATCTCGTCGAGGGCGTCAACAGCAACGACCGCACCCAGGTTCTGCTCGGCGTCACGGGCTCGGGCAAGACCTTCACCATGGCCAAGGTGATCGAGGAGACGCAGCGCCCCGCTCTGATCCTGGCGCCCAACAAGACGTTGGCCGCGCAGCTCTATTCCGAATTCAAGAAATTCTTCCCGGAAAACGCCGTCGAGTATTTCGTCAGCTACTACGACTATTACCAGCCTGAGGCCTATGTGCCCCGGACCGACACCTACATCGAGAAGGAATCCTCGATCAACGAGCAGATCGACCGCATGCGCCATTCGGCGACGCGCTCGCTGCTCGAGCGCGACGACGTCATCATCGTCGCCTCGGTGTCCTGCATCTACGGTATCGGCTCGGTCGAGACCTATACGGCGATGACCTTCCAGATGCAGATCGGCGACCGGCTCGACCAGCGCGCGCTGCTCGCCGACCTCGTCGCCCAGCAATACAAGCGCCAGGACATCAACTTCGTCCGCGGCTCGTTCCGGGTGCGCGGCGACACGATCGAGATCTTCCCGGCCCACCTCGAGGACCGCGCCTGGCGCATCTCGCTGTTCGGCGACGAGATCGAGGCGATCACCGAATTCGACCCTCTGACGGGCCAAAAGACCGGCGAGCTGAAGAGCGTCAAGATCTATGCCAATTCGCACTATGTGACGCCACGCCCGACCTTGAACCAGGCCATCAAGTCGATCAAGGAAGAGCTCAAGCACAGGCTGGTCGAACTCGAACGGGCCGGTCGGTTGCTCGAGGCGCAGCGGCTTGAGCAGCGCACCCGCTTCGACCTGGAGATGCTGGAAGCGACGGGCTCCTGCGCCGGCATCGAGAATTACTCGCGCTATCTGACCGGCCGCCAGCCGGGCGATCCGCCGCCGACCTTGTTCGAATACATCCCCGACAACGCTTTGGTCTTTGTCGACGAAAGCCACGTCACCATACCGCAGATCGGCGGCATGTATCGCGGCGACTTTCGCCGTAAGGCGACGCTGGCCGAGTACGGGTTCCGCCTGCCGTCCTGCATGGACAACCGGCCGCTGCGCTTCGAGGAGTGGGACGCCATGCGCCCGCTTTCCGTTGCGGTTTCCGCAACGCCCGGCGGTTGGGAGATGGAGCAGTCCGGCGGTGTCTTCGCCGAACAGGTCATCCGCCCGACCGGCCTGATCGATCCGCCGGTCGAGGTGCGCCCGGCCAAGACGCAGGTCGACGATGTCGTGGGCGAAATCCGCGAGACCACCAGGGCCGGCTACCGCACGCTGGTCACCGTGCTGACCAAACGCATGGCCGAGGACCTGACCGAGTATCTGCACGAGCAGGGCATTCGTGTGCGCTACATGCACTCAGACATCGACACGCTGGAGCGTATCGAGATCCTGCGCGACCTGCGCCTCGGCGCCTTCGACGTGCTGGTCGGCATCAACCTGCTGCGCGAAGGCCTCGACATTCCCGAATGCGGTTTCGTCGCCATCCTCGATGCCGACAAGGAAGGTTTTCTCCGCTCCGAGACCTCGCTGATCCAGACCATCGGCCGCGCCGCCAGGAACGTCGACGGCAAGGTCATCCTCTATGCCGACCAGATCACCGGCTCGATGGAGCGGGCAATGGCCGAGACCAACCGCCGTCGCGAAAAGCAGATGGAGTGGAACGCGGCCAACGGCATCACCCCGGAATCGGTCAAGTCGCGCATTTCGGACATCCTGGACTCGGTCTACGAAAAAGATCATGTCCGCGCCGATATCTCGCAGTTCACCGACAGCGCCGGCGCGATGATGGGCAACAATCTGAAGGCGCATCTCGACGCCCTGGACAAGCAGATGCGCGACGCCGCCGCCAACCTCGATTTCGAGAAGGCCGCCCGCATTCGCGACGAGATCAAACGGCTGCGCGAGATGGAGCTGTCCATCTCCGACGACCCGCTGGCCAAGTATGCCGACATGGAAAGCCCGGTCTCGGGCCGCGAAAAGGGCAAGCACAACAAGGGCGTGGCCAAACACCGTACATCGGAGGAACAGGAGCGTTTCCGCAAGCTCGACGAGGCACGTTCGGCCGAAGAGGCGGCCCGGCCCAACCTCTTCCGCAAGCCGGCACTCGACGAGATGGGCGCCGACGGCGCCGTGCCGGTGAAGAAGCCGCTGTTTTCGAAGCCCTCGCTCGACGCCATGGGGCCGGGCACGGATATGCCGACCCCGGCCGGCGCAGTGTCGCGTTCGCTGTTCAAGAAGCAGTCGGCCGAAGAGGCGCACGGCTCCGACTTCGGCATCCCGGGCGAACCGACCAAGCCGCTATTCAAGAAGAACTCGCTCGACGAGATGACCGTGCGGCGGACGGAAAAGCCGGTCGAAGGAAAGGTGCCAGCGAAACCACAGCCGATCTCCCCCCGTGTGGGGGAGATGCGCGGCAGGGCAGAGGGGGGCGCAAAGGAACGCAACGATTCCGCCAAACCCATTGTCCGCCAGCGCAGTGGTATCGGCTCCTACGAAGACCCGGCCGACGCCCGCCGTGAAAAGCGCCGCCCCGGCAAGACGGGGCGCCCGGGACGCTAGCGAGCTTCCCTTCTCCCCCTGGGGGAGAAGGTGGATCGGCGCGCAGCGCCGAGACGGTTGAGGGGTGCTGGACGGATCGCCGTCGGTGCCAAGCTGGAGCACCCCTCATCCGACCGCTTCGCGGCCACCTTCTCCCACAAGTGGAGAAGGGGGAGCCTAGCCACTTGCCATCGGCCCTAGCCTTGGTGTAGCCAGTTTCTACAACTCGAACGTCTTGAAAGGAGGGCTGCGTGTTATTTTCTCACCACCGTCAGCGCGGCCCTGTCTTTGCCCTGCGAGCTAGCTTGCAGGGCTGACCAGGGACGGTCCGGGTTTTTCCCCGCTTCGATTTTTTGGTCTGCCCTTCGTGGTGCGCAATGCCGAGCCTAATGGCTGGCACGTGCACCGTCAAAGTGCATTGAGCCGGGCTCCGGCAAGACCAGAGAAATCAAAATGGCCCTGATCAGCCTCAAATCCCTCGGCGTCACCCTGAATGCGCCGCTGTTTTCCAACCTCGACCTCACCATCGGCACCGGCGACCGGCTCGGCATCGTCGCCGCCAATGGGCGCGGCAAATCCACTTTGCTGAAGTGCCTGACCGGCGAGATGGAGCCGACATCAGGCGACATCACCCGTACGCGCGGCCTGCGCGTCGGCTATGTCGAGCAAGTCGTCCCGGCAGCGCTGGCCGGGCGCAGCTTCCAGCAGGTGGTCGCTGATGCCTTGCCGGCCGGACAGGTCGAAAGCGAACAATGGCGCGTCGATGTGGTTCTTGACTCGCTTGACGTGCCAGAACCGATGCGCGGGCGGCCAATGCAGGCGCTGAGCGGCGGCTGGCAAAGGCTGGCGTTGATCGCCCGCGTCTGGGTCACCGACCCCGACGTCCTGCTTCTCGACGAGCCGACCAACCATCTCGACCTCGGCAAGATCAGCCAGATCGAGACCTGGCTGAAGGCGCTGCCGCGGGAGGTGCCGGTGGTGATTGCCAGCCACGACCGCGCTTTTCTCGATGCTACGACCAACCGCACGCTGTTCCTGCGCCCCGAACAATCGCCGGTGTTTTCGCTGCCCTATTCGCGGGCGAGGCTTGCGCTGGACGAGGTCGACACCTCGACCGAACGCAAGTTCCAGCGCGACATGAAGGTGGCGCAACAGCTGCGCCGGCAAGCGACCAAGCTCAACAATATCGGCATCAATTCCGGCAGCGACCTTTTGACGGTCAAGACCAAGCAGCTCAACCAGCGGGCAGAGCGTCTGGAAGAAGCGGCAGCGCCGGCACACCGCGAAAGATCGGCGGGCGCGATCAAGCTCGCCAATCGCGGCAGCCATGCCAAGGTGCTGATCACGCTCGACGATTTGGTGGTCGGAACACCTGACGGCACGGTTCTGTTCAGCACCGGCAAGCGCCACATCTGCCAAGGCGACCGCATCATCCTGCTCGGCCGTAACGGCGTCGGCAAGTCACGGCTGATCGGCCTGATCCGGAACGCCATCGTCGAGCCGGAAACGGCGGCGCGAAGCCTGAAGGTGCCGCCGTCGACGGTGCTCGGCTATAGCGACCAGGCATTGTCGGGCATCGGCGGCGACGACACGCCGCTGGCGATGCTCTCGCGCAGATTCGATGTCGGCGAGCAGCGCGCCCGCTCGCTGCTGGCGGGCGCCGGCGTCAGCATCGACATGCAGGAGCGCAGGATCGGCGTGCTGTCGGGCGGACAGAAGGCGCGGCTGATGATGCTGGCGCTGAGGCTCGCCAATCCCAATTTCTATTTACTCGACGAGCCGACCAATCATCTCGATATCGATGGTCAGGAAGCACTGGAAGCGGAATTGCTGGAACATCAAGCGAGCTGCCTGCTTGCCTCGCACGACCGCTCCTTCATCCGCGCGGTTGGCAACCGCATCTGGCTGATCGAGAAACGGCGATTGACCGAGATCGACAGCCCGGAGGAGTTCTTCCGGGAGGTTGCCGAAGCCGGCGGCTGAAGGCTTGCGGAAAAAAATTCCGGCGCCTGTCGGATGATGATCGCATGCCACGTCCTTGGGTTGCCGACACGGTGATGCCGGCGCCAATCGAGGAGAAAGCATCATGTCTATTCTGTCATCCATAGGTCACGCCGTGACGCGTTACTCGGCGGCTCGCGCCCGCTATCGCAGCGAACGCGCCATCCTTTCATTGCCGATCGAGCTGCGCAAAGATATTGGCTGGCCGGAAATCGTCGTCGACGCGCAAAACAGCCCGCGGATTCGCATCGAAGGTTGAAAGGTGGCAGTTGGCCGTCGCGGCAGGCGCCATTTCGAATCCAAAAAACCATCGGCCGTGTAGGATCGTCGCCGTTCCGTTCGTCCTGTGGTTCGCAAAGGCAAACCAGACGCAAAGAGGAGCATGACATGAATGACCAGCCGCAGACCCAGCCCGCCGTCAAAGTGCTTGGCGGATTGACGCCCTACCTTCAGTTGGATGGCGCTTTCAAAGCCGCCGAATTTTACCGAAAGGCCTTCGGTGCCGAGCAGGTCTTTGCCTATCCGCCGGACGAACAGGGCCGTACCATGCATATCCATCTCCACATCAACGGTTCGACCCTGATGCTTTCCGACTTCTATCCCGAGCATGGAATGGCCGCTGTGAAGCCGCAGGGCTACACCATGCAGCTCCATCTCGGCAGCGACGACATCGACGCCTGGTGGCAGCGGGCCATCGAGGCGGGCTGCGAGGAAGTCGTGCCGTTGCAAGTGATGTTCTGGGGTGATCGCTGGGGCAATATGCGTGATCCGTTCGGCGTCGAATGGGCAATGAACGCACCGGTGAAAGCAGCTTAGCATTCCACACAGGCTGTGTCTGAAATCACCTCTCCCGCTCCAGAGGGAGAGGAAAACGATCGCATGGAGGAAATCAGATGTCCTATGTCGACGGTTTCGTACTTGCCGTACCGAAGGCAAAGCTCGATGCTTACAAGAAGCTGGCGGAAACCGGCGGCGCCGTCTGGAAGGAGCACGGTGCTCTTGCCTACGTCGAATGCGTCGGCGACGACGTCCCTTATGGCGAGCTCACCTCGTTCCCGCGCGCCGTACAGGCCAAGGACGACGAGGTCGTCATCTTCTCATGGGTGGTCTACGAATCGCGCCAGAGCCGCGACGCGGTGATGGCCAAGGTGATGGCCGATCCTCGTCTCAAGCAGGACTGGGAGACCATGCCGTTCGACGGCAAGCGCATGATCTTTGGCGGTTTTCAGCCCTTCATCGAGCTGTAGGCGCCCCTCGATCAAGTTTATTGAGCAGCGGCTTCAGCCGGTCGCCATAGCGCTTCCACAGGTCGACCGAGCCCTGATACATCGGCTGGCGCACTTGCGCAGCCGACGCCGTTCGCACCGGCCGGTCGGTCTGGTGGAACGACAGCACGGCGTCGTCCCACGGCAGGCCGAGATGGGCGATCAGCGCCCGCGACTGGCCTTCTTGGTCGGCGACGAAATCCTCGTAGCGAACGTCGTGCACGACATCAGGCAGCACGGCGTGCCAGTGCGCCATGATGTCGGTGTACAGATTGTGGAAATCGGCGAGCTCGTCGAGATCGTAGCCGTAGCGATGGCTGTCGCCGCGGAAGTGCACCTTATAGATCGACAGGCAGGTCGCCGCCGCATCGCGCGCGCAATGGATGATCTTGGCCTTCGGCAGCATCATATGGATGAAGCCGACCAAGAGGAAATTGCCGGGCATCTTGTCGGTGACGTGCCGAAAACCCGGATAGCGGGCGTGCAGCATGTCGAGATAGGCCTGGCCGGCCTCGGCATAGGCCTTGTCGGGCATGTCGGCGATGCCCCAGGGAAAGCCGCCCTTCATGCTGAGCGGAAACTGCTTGCCGACCGCCGTCTTTAAAATGCTGAGCTCGCCGGCGCCATAGACCTGCGGATGGCTGGCGATGATCTGCTCGACCAGCGTGGTGCCGGAACGCGGCATGCCGACGACGAAGATCGGCGTGGCGTCGGCTATCCCGCCTGGCCTGTGCCTTTCAAAAAAGGCCTTGTCGAACACCGCCTTCATCGCCTCGAACTCGCCGCGCGTCTTGCCGGCGTCGTAGTCTATGCCCTGTCGGCGGATCGCGTTGCCTTCGGCGAAATAGTCGAAGGCGCGGCCATAATCCCTGAGGTCGTCGTTGGCCTTGCCGAGACCGAAGGAAAGCTGCATGCGCGCCAGGCTGCCTTGCGGCGCCTTGGCGTGCTCCGCCTCCATGCGGGCAAGCTCGGCATCGCGCTCCTTCTGGCGCTTGACCTGGGTAAGCATCAGCCAGGCCCTCGCCATGCCGGGGTCCACAGCCAGCGCCTGCCTGAAAAGATCCGCAGCCTCGTCGAGATTGCCCTTTTCCATCAGCCCGACACCCAGGCCGTGCAAAAGATCGGCATCCTTCGGCCGGATCGTCAGCGCCTCGCGAAAAACAGCCAGTGCCTCATCCAGCCGGCCCGCTTCCTGCAGCGTTTCGGCAAGCCCGACGCGGGCGCGGACATGGAACGGGTTACGGCCGATCGTGCCGCGATAAATATCCTCGGCGCCTTCGAATTGGCCGAGCTGCTTCAGCGACGAGCCGAGATTGTCACGCGCCGCCAGCTGGTCCGGCCGAATCGCCACCACCTTGCGGAAGAGATCGGCGGCGGCCGCGACCCGGCCGAGGTCGCGCAGCACGGTGCCGAGATTGTTGAGGAAATCCGGGTTGTTCGGTTGCAGACGCACCGATTGTTCGATCAGCGCCAGCCCCTCGGCGCTGCGCCCGGTCTGGTGCAGCAGAAGCCCAAGGAAATGCGCAGCAGCCGGGTGGTTGGCCTTTTGCGCCAGCACCTGTCGGTAAAGCGCCTCGGCTTCCTGCCGGCGCCCCGCCTGGTGCAACTGCAGCGCCTGCTGCACGTACTGGTCGAGCCCCAGTGGTGGCTGCCCGCCTGAGCCGTAACGTGCGCCTGCCGGTTGTCTCGGATCTCTGTTGATGGGAAACCTGCCGTGTTGTCCGCCTGCCGCGATCTAGGCCATCGCTGCGGCGCGTGCAAGAGCAGAGGCGGTCGCAAGGGAGCGAACCTCGGAACCCACCGAGCTACCGAAAGTCGGCCGGCGTCAGCACATACATGTTCCTGCGGCCGTGCGAGTAGGCTTGGCGCGCAATCTCGTGGATCGACGAACGCTTGGCGTCGAAGGCGCTGAGAAATTCGGCCTCGGCTCCGCTTGCTGCCGGGTTTGCCGCCGAAAGTGCCGCGACCTCGACAAAGAACGGGACTTCGAGCATGCCGTCATGGCCGACGAAACGAATGCGCTTGGCCGCCGGGTCATAGGAGCGGCTGGGATTGGGAAAATTGAGCGTCATGGCTTGCGCGTCAAATCAGGCGGTTGCTTTCGGCAAGCTGGCGCGCCCGCCGCGCCGTGCCGTCGGTGTCGGCAATCCTTCGCCTTGCCGCCTCGTCGCTTCTTATCGTGAGACGCGGCGACAAGACCTTTATCGGCTTTGCGACAGGACTGACTGCAACTGTCGGGACATCCGGTGTTCTTGCGGAGTTCATGACTCTCTTCCTTCCATTGCTAGATAAATACAAATGCCGGAGGAATTTTTTCGGAAGTTCTTTAAACAATTTTTGAGGTGCACCGGGACCGTATCATCGTTCTGCGGATAACTATAGAAAAGTAATTTGACGTTGGTAGGGGTAAGAGGCCGAAAACTTCTTGAATAAGCCGTATTTTCAGACTAATGGTATAAAACCGTTTTGGGTCATGCTTGGCCCCGCGGTGTCAGGGATTCTCGGCCCGCCAAACTTATCCAAATCGCCGACACCTGGTACCGCAATGCAGGCTCCGCTTCCGGGGCAGGCCGGAAAGAAACTTCAAGGCACGAGAACTTCAAGGCACAAGCGAGAACTTCGAGGCACAAGAATGTCTGCTCGCACCACCCATTCCATAGCGCATTTCGCGGCACCTTTCGTGCTTGGCGGGCTGGATGGCGCGCAGCCGGCCGGCGACTATGACATCGACCACGACGAAGAACTGATCGACGGCATGTCCTGGCCTGCCTGGCGCCGCGTCGCCACTTTCATCCATCTGCCGGCAAGGACAGTGAAAAGCGCGACCAGCCAGCTTGTCGCCATTGACCATGCCGAGCTCGACGCAGCGCTTCGGCACGACCAGGAGAATGTCACATGATCCGCTTCCAGCAGAATGCGCGGCGCACGGACACGCCGGCGCATATCTTCACCGTCGGCCAGACCGTCCGCATGAAGAGCCGCACCGGCCTTGCCCAAAAGACCGCGGAGCTGTTCCAGATCAAGAGCCGGCTGCCGGTCAAGGACGGCTCGCCGCAATATCGCATCCGCAGCGATCAGGAGACCTATGAGCGGGTCACCACGGAAGACAATCTCGAACCGGTCGACAACCCGGCCAACTGAGCCGACGCGCCGCAACGCTGCTTCACATGCTGATGATGCCGCAGATCCGCGTCGCCTGCGCATCTTCAAGGGAACGGCGCTGAGCTGTACGCCGGCCCCCAGATGGTGCTTATCCGGCCAGGCTGTAGGTCGGTGCGCTAGCAGGACCCGTCATCGACGACGCGATAGTCCGCCGCGCGGGCTTCGCATTCGTTGGGGAATGTGCGCAGTTCGCCATGGCGACGGGCACAGACGGGGCGGTATTCGCGGGTGCAGAATGTCTGCTCCTCACCGCCACCACCACCGCCGCGGCACTCGCCCTCGCGAATGATGCGGTATCCGGCCCGTTCGGCAAGGCAGGCATTGGCAAAGGTCTGGCGGTCGCCGCCGCGCCGGGCACAGACCGGGTCATATTGCCTGGTGCAGAATTGCGGCCCCGGCCGTGGCGGGCGCGGCCCCGGCCCCTCATCATCCACCACGACGGTGCAGGCTGCGAGAATTGCCGACAGGAACAGGATGGAAAAAACCTGCCGCGGAAAGATTGCCGCAAGAAACCGCATGAATGTTCTCTCCCTCGAAACTCCGGCCCGCACAAATGGTGCCTGGGTCAGGCCGATCCTCGTCATTCCGCTGCCAGATGCAACCCCTGTTTGCAACTGGCGAGCCAGAGCGGTATGCCGGCGCAAGCCAAGACAGCACCTGCCCCGCTTGCTGGACCATGCCTGGGTGAAGTCTGGCCGATGACCGCGCAGCGAACCCGGACTATCGGTGCGATGCGTCGGGATGCGCCTGTTGGGGCCGCCCGCGGCTGTGTCTTGCAAGCATCACGTTTCCGTGCGATAAATTTTGTGTTCGGGCATTTGCGACCCGGAGAGCGGAACGTTTTGGACGACCTTTCCCCGATACTGTGAATCTCTGACAGCCCCGTTTTCGGCGGGGGGTTTTACCATGCGCCAATGCATGACTGCCGAAGCAACCACCGGGACTTGCCCACGGCGCCAGGCGGCGGGCGGAACCACCAAGACTGACACGGGTGAAGGAGTTTCCCCAATGGCCCAGACCGGCACCGTTAAATTCTTCAACGCTACCAAAGGCTTCGGCTTCATCACGCCCGATGGCGGCGCCAAGGATGTGTTCGTCCACATCTCGGCGATCGAGGCTTCCGGGCTGCGCACGCTCGTCGACGGTCAGAAGGTCACCTTCGATGTCGAGCCCGACCGTATGGGCAAGGGTCCGAAAGCGGTCAATCTCCGCGCCGCCTGAACGGCGGCGTTCCGCGCGTCCTTTCGGGGTGTGAGGATGCTGCAAGGCTTTTGAGTGAACTTGAATTCTGTAAAGGCGCGGCGGTTTTCGTCGCGCCTTTTGTGTTCCGGGATGCTTGCCGGCACCCGCAAAACTTTCTCTTGCCGATGGCACTAAAATAAAGGACAAATTTCCGTCCGGGCATTTGCCGGCCCGAGACTGGACTTGTGGGATCAAAGGAGCTTCCCATGCCGCAGACCGGCACCGTCAAATTCTTCAATCACGCCAAGGGCTTCGGCTTCATCACGCCGGACGACGGGGCAAAGGATGTCTTCGTCCATATTTCGGCCGTGCAGGCGTCGGGTCTTCCCGGTCTCGAGGATGGGCAGAAAGTGACATTCGACACCGAGCCGGACAAGCGCGGCAAGGGTCCGAAAGCCGTCAACCTGTCGATCGGCTGAACCACCCCCGGGCAGAATGGACGTGGGCCGGTCTGGCCTGCGGTATTTGCCGCACGCTTGAACCGCCCAGTTAGATGAACCGCCTGGCCAAATTTCGTTCAGCCCCCGTTCAGCCACGGTCGCATATTAATCTTCGTTAAAGCCGGACCGCATCCCCCGAAACGACCCGGGCCGGCACGAAGGAGACTGACATGAACCGAATTTTCAAGACTGCCATCCTGTCCGCCGCGGTCGTTGCGACCACGCTTGCGACCTTGCCCGCGGCCAATGCCGACGAATGGCGCCATCACCGCCGGCACCACGGCAACGGCGACGCCGTTGCGGCCGGCGTGCTCGGCCTTGCGGCCGGTGCCCTGATCGGCGGTGCGCTCGCCAGCCCGCAGCCCCGCTATTACGACCCGGCCTATGATGATGAATACTACAGGCCTGCCCCGGTGCGCCGTTATTACGTGCAGCCGCGAGTGGCCTATGCCGAAAGCTATGCGGAGCCGTGGACCCGCGGCTGGTACGAATACTGCTCGGACCGCTACCGGAGCTTCAACGCCCGTACCGGCACGTTCACCGGCTATGACGGCGAACAGCATTTCTGCACCGCCAATTAGCGAAGGCAGTTTCCCGTCGGAAAAAAGCGCGGTCGCACAGGCCGCGCTTTTTGTTTCCGGCAAGCGGTTTCAGACCAGAAAAGGATTGCTCCGCCGCTCCTCACCAAAACGGCCGCCGGGACCATGGCCGCAGATAAAGCCGATGTCGTCGCCCAACGGCAAAAGCTTCTCCTTGATCGAGGCGATCAGCGCGGCGTGGTTGCCGCCCGGCAGATCGGTGCGGCCGACCGAACCGCGGAACAGCACGTCGCCGACATGGGCGAACTTCGCAGCCCGGCTATAGTAGACGACGTGGCCGGGTGCATGGCCCGGACAATGGAGCACCTCGAACACGTGCGAGCCGAACGAAACGGTCTCGCCTTCGGCAAGGAACCGGTCGGGGACACAGTTGCGCACGGGATCGGTGATGCCGTAGCGCTTTGCCTGGTTCTCGAGATTGGCGAGCAGCGGCCGGTCGGCGGCATGCGGACCGATGATCTCGATACCGAGCGCCTCCTTCAGTTCCATGGCCCCGCCGGCATGGTCGATATGGCCGTGCGTAATCCAGATCGCGCCGGCAGTGATCGCATTGTCCTCGAGCGCCGCCAGCACCTTGTCGATGTCGCCGCCCGGATCGACGACAACGCCTTGCCTGTCGTCCATGTCGAAGAGGATGGTGCAGTTCTGCTGGAACGGCGTGACCGGCACGATGCCGGCGTTGAGCTGACCCATATTCGTCCTTTCACGCTGTCGGAGCGCTGCGCGTCCCCTCGAACGCGT
Source organism: Mesorhizobium sp. M1169 (assembly GCF_040318345.1). Lineage (NCBI taxonomy): Bacteria > Pseudomonadati > Pseudomonadota > Alphaproteobacteria > Hyphomicrobiales > Phyllobacteriaceae > Mesorhizobium > Mesorhizobium sp. M1169. The sequence continues at coordinate 64,073 of NZ_JAMYME010000017.1, forward strand.
CAGGAGAGCTCCAACCTTGAACCAGGCCCTGATGTAGAGACACACGCGAACGGCGTCCACCGCTCCCACAAACGGCAAACGAAATGGGCGGCCGAAGCCGCCCATTTGAAAACCTGAAACGTCAAAGCTTATTTCTTCATCGCGTTCATGACCGCACCGATGATGCCGGTCAGGATGGCGCCGCCGCCGGCACCGCCAACGATATTTGAAATGTTCAACGCGCTGCCGGCCCCTGCCGCCGTGGCGGCGGCTGCCGGATCGACCGAGCCACCCAGCAGACTGTTGAGGATGGCCGCACCGCCGACGCCGCCGACAGCGCCGCCCAGGATTTTGGTAAGCTGCCCCATCGCCGCAGTCTTGATAGCCGCGCCAACCGCCTGACCACCGATGATACCCGTAATCACCTGAATAATGATCGGAAGAAGCGTGTTCATATCCATATTTCCAGTCCCTCCATAGCTGCCAGCCTCCCGGGCCGACCCCATCATGAGACGCCGAATTGTGTGAAAGTCAAATGCAGAAGCGCTTAAATAAAAGGGGCGGCCCGAAAACCGCCCTTACTAGTTAAAAAAGCTGTGACTTTCGTTATTCTGCAGCGATTGCGTGCTTGGGCTGAACGGCCGCAGAATAGTCATTCATCAGCGTCTTGGCGATTTCGCCGACCTCGAATCGGTATGGACCGATCTCCGAAACCGGCGTCACCTCGGCTGCCGTCCCGGTGAGGAAGCACTGCTGGAAGCCTTCAAGCTCATCCGGCATGATGGCGCGCTCGATCACCTCCAAACCGCGGTCCTTGGCAAGGCCGATAACCGTGCGGCGGGTGATGCCGTCGAGGAAGCAATCAGGCTTGGGCGTATGGATCTTGCCGTCCTTGACGAAGAAGATGTTGGCGCCTGTCGCTTCCGCCACCTGGCCACGCCAGTCGAGCATCATGGCGTCGGCATAGCCCTTGGCCTCGGCGGCATGCTTGGACATGGTGCAGATCATGTAGAGGCCGGCCGCCTTCGATTTCGACGGTGCGGTGCGCGGGTCGGGGCGGCGCCATTCGGCCATGTCGAGGCGGATCCCCTTGAGCTTCTGCGCCGGGTCGAAATAGCTTGGCCACTGCCAGATGGCGATGGCGCAGTTGATCCGACTGTTCTGTGCGGAAACGCCCATCTGTTCGCTGCCGCGCCACGCGATCGGCCGGACATAGGCGTCCTGGAAACCTTGCTTCTTCAACAGCGTGCGGCAGGCGTCGTCGATCTCGGCGACCGAGTAGGGTATCTTGAAGCCAAGCAGGCGCGCCGATTCATGCAGGCGTTCGGTGTGGTCGGTCAGCTTGAAAATTTCGCCCCCATAAGCGCGCTCGCCCTCGAATACCGCGCTGGCGTAGTGCAGCCCGTGGGTCAAGACGTGGATCTTGGCGTCGGCCCATTTGACGAATTCGCCGTTCATCCAGATAAAGCCGTCCAGTTGGTCGAAGGGAACGGATGCCATGGTAACCTCCCGCGGGCGGCAGCCCGCACATCATTGTGTCGTTGCGTGTTTCGCCTCGGCCGCTGCGGGCGGCCATTGTCTCAAAGCGTAGGCGGATATTTAAGGTCTGGCAAACTCAGGAAGTTCCGGAAAAAACGGCTTCGCTTGCCTTTTCGTTCGCAATCCGCCGAAAAGCTTGCCAAAAATTACCATCGCGCGGAAAATACGTCAATAGTGCTGACATAATTTCCTGCTTCACACGGAGAAAAGATGACGAGCCACGCAGCCGCAGAGCCGATCAGGACGGCGATCACCGACGAGGACGGCATCGATTTCGCCATCATCGAGTTGTTCTTCTTCGCCTATCGCGACTTTACCTCCGATCCGGACCAGATCCTGGCCGATTACGGTTTTGGCCGCGCCCATCATCGGGTGTTGCATTTTGTCAATCGCCGGCCCGGCCTGACGGTCGCCGAGCTCCTCGATGTGCTCAAGATCACCAAGCAGAGCCTGGCGCGCGTGCTCAAGCAACTGATCGACACCGACCATATCGTGCAATTGCAGGGCCCCCGAGACCGCCGCCAGCGCGAGCTTTATCCGACGGCCAAGGGCCGTGCTCTGGCGCTGGCACTGGCGCGGCCACAGTCGCGCCGCATCCATGCTGCATTGGAAGATTCCGGAGCCACCGAACGCGCCGTTATCGAACGGTTCCTTGAAGCGATGGTAAATCCGGAACTAAGGGCGCAGATCGATATTGTGCCCGCAAAGATGTCAGGGAAAAGCCATGGAGACCATTGAGAGGGTTGATCATCCGACAGCACCGGAAGACGACGCGCCGCATCTGCTGGTGGTCGACGACGACACCCGTATCCGCAATCTTCTGAAACAGTATCTGACCGAAAACGGTTTTCGCGTCACCGTCGCCGGAAATTCCGGCGAGGCGAGGCGCAAGCTCGCCGGCCTCGACTTCGATCTGATCGTGCTCGACGTCATGATGCCGGGTGAAAGCGGCGTCGATCTCACCAAGGCGCTGCGGGCCGAGAAAAACGTGCCGATCCTGATGCTCACCGCACTGTCCGAAACCGACAGCCGGATCACCGGGCTCGAGGCCGGTGCCGACGACTATCTGCCTAAACCGTTCGACCCGCGCGAGCTGATCCTGCGCATCAACAATATCCTGCGCCGCGGCGGCCCCGCGACGACGCCCAAGGTCGAACAGCTGGTCTTTGGCCCCTATACGTTCCAGATCGCCAGGCGTGAGCTGAAGCGCGGCGGCGAGGCGCTCAAGCTGACCGACCGCGAGCAGGAAATCCTGGCGATCTTCGCTGCGCGTGCCGGCGAAACGATACCGCGGCATGAGCTTGTCGGCGATGAATCCGAGGTCGGCGAGCGCACGATCGACGTCCAGATCAACCGGCTGCGCCGCAAGATCGAACGCGATCCGTCCAATCCGGTCTGGCTGCAGACCGTGCGCGGTATTGGGTATCGGCTCAGCGTGGAATAGAATGCCGCCGACAGCGGCCCTTTGCCGGGTCCCGGTGAGCGAAAGGACGAATGGCGACCACGCAACTCGAACGGCCGGGAGATGGCGGCTTCAGCGCCCGCGCGACGCGGGCGCTCAAGGCCGTGCCGCGCGCCTGGAACCGTTTCTGGCGCCTGGTGTCGCTTTACATGCCGAAGCGGCTCTATGCCCGCTCGCTGATCATCGTCATCGCGCCAATGATCATGCTGCAGTCGGTCGTCGCCTTTGTCTTCATGGAGCGCCACTGGCAGACCGTGACGCAACGCCTGTCGCAGGCCACGGTGCGCGACATCGCCGCCATCATCGACCTGATAGAGACCTATCCGCATGACGCCGACTACGCCAACGTCATCCGCATCGCCCAGGATCGCATGCAGCTGAAGGTCGACCTGCTCCCGCCCGACCCGCTGCCGCCTCCCGGGCCAAAGCCGTTCTTCTCGATCCTCGACGAGATCCTTTCGTCCGAGATCACCCGCCAGATCAACCGTCCGTTCTGGATCGATACGGTCGGCAATTCCAATATCGTCGAGGTCCGCGTCCAGCTCGAGAACAAGGTGCTGCGCGTCTTCGTGCGCCGCAGCCAGGCCTATGCATCGAACACCCATATTTTCCTGATCTGGATGGTCGGCACCTCGCTGGTGCTGCTGATGATAGCCATTCCCTTCCTGCGCAACCAGATCCGGCCGATTCTGACGCTGGCCGAGGCGGCCGAGAGCTTCGGCAAGGGCCGGCCGATGCCGCGCGATTTTCGCCCGCGCGGCGCGGAGGAAGTCCGCCGCGCCGGCTTTGCCTTCATCCAGATGCGCGAACGCATCGAACGCCAGCTCGAGCAGCGCACCGCCATGCTGAGCGGCGTCAGCCACGATCTGAGGACCATCCTCACCCGCTTCAAGCTGCAATTGGCGCTTGCCGGGACCAAGGCGGCCGATACCCAGGCACTCGACCAGGACATCGACGACATGCAGTCGATGCTGGAAGGCTACCTTGCCTTTGCACGCGGCGAAGCTTCGGAAGATGCCGGTCAGTTCGATCTCGAAGCCTTCTTCGACAAGCTTCGCGAGGAAGCCGCGCTGCGCAAGCGCAAGCTGTCGACCGTGCTTGTCGGCGATCCGCATGTGCACGTGCGCCCCAATGCCTTTGCGCGGCTGCTGTCCAACGTCGTCGGCAATGCATTCCGCTATGCCAAGACGGTGGAGATCAATGCCAATCATGGGCGCGGTTCGCTGCTCGTCACCATCGACGATGACGGCCCGGGAATTCCGCCCGAAAAGCGAGAGGATGTATTCAAGCCGTTCGTGCGGCTGGACGAGGCCCGCAACCTCGACGCCAGCGGCACCGGCCTTGGCCTCTCCATCGCACGAGACATTGCCCGCAGCCATGGCGGCGACATTGTCCTCGAACGCAGCCCGCTCGGCGGCCTTCGGGCGGTGATCAAGGTCCCCGCTTGACGGCAGCGACACCCGGCCTTCATCGGCCCGTCATGAAACCATGGTGAAGAGCGCCAATGAAGCGCGCGATCCTGATTGATTCGGCCCTGCGGCCTCATTTCGACCCCGCGCCTGCCCGGGTGCGCTGGTGCGACGCCCGAGCTGCGGCGTGGTCGCCGCTCAGGCGTCGCGGCGAGGCAATCAAGCTTGCCGCCAAGGGACCGCCATGCGCATCCTGATGGTCACCGACGCCTGGCGCCCGCAAGTCAACGGCGTCGTCCACACGCTGGAGCGTCTCTCGGAGACCCTGAAATCCTTCGATATCGAGACGGACTTCCTGACGCCGAAAATCTTTCGCACCCTGCCTCTGCCGACCTATCCCGATATCAGGCTGGCGCTGACGACGCCGCACCGCGTGGCGCAGCTGATCGAGGCACGCAAGGTGGACCACATCCATATCGTCACCGAAGGACCGCTCGGCATTATGGCCCGGCGCTACTGCCGCAACGCCGGCCGCCCGTTCACGACCAGCTATCACACACGTTTTCCGGAATATCTGAGCGCGCGCCTGCCGGTGCCTGAAGCATGGGCCTATCGCTGGCTGCGTGATTTCCACAATTCAGGACAGGGCACGCTGGTTGCCACCCAGTCGCTTGCCGACGATCTTGCGGCGCGCGGCTTCACCAAGCTCCGGCCGTGGACGCGCGGCGTCGACACCGATCATTTTCGGCCGGACAAAAGAAAGGACCTGGGATTTCCCGGACCGATCTTCCTCTGCGTCGGCCGCGTCGCGATCGAAAAGAACCTGCCGGCCTTCCTAGACCTCGACCTGCCCGGCAGCAAGTTGGTCGTAGGCGAAGGGCCGGAATTGGCGAAGCTGAAGGCCAGATATCCCGATGCCCATTTCCTTGGCCATCGTCCGAACGACGAACTGGCCGAGATCTACGCCTCGGCCGATGCTTTCGTCTTCCCCAGCCGTACCGACACGTTCGGCAACGTCATCATCGAGGCGCTGGCCAGCGGCACGCCGGTCGCAGCCTATCCCGTCACCGGACCCATCGATATTGTGGGTGACGGCATCGGCGGCGCGGTGTCGGACGACCTGCGGCAAGCAGCGCTCGCCGCCCTTCACGTAGACCGCGCCGAGGCGCGGCAACGCGCAATGCGCTACAGCTGGAAGGCCTGCGCGGAAATGTTCATGGAAACGGTCGAAGAAGCGCTGGGTACCAGGCGTAAACTGGCTGCGTGAACAACAGCGCAGCTAGAACAACCTGCCGCCGTCCGGCACTTTGCGTTCGATTGCCCCAAGCACCACCGCGCCCTCTTCATCGGGAAAGCCGAGCGTCAGCACTTCCGACATGAATGGCCCGATCTGACGCGGCGGGAAATTGACCACAGCGAACACCTGCCGGCCGATCAGGGCTTCGGGCAAATAGTATTTCGTGATCTGGGCCGAGGATTTCTTCACTCCGATCACGGGACCGAAATCGATTTTCAACTTGATCGCCGGCTTGCGCGCCTCGGGAAAAGGCTCTGCCTCGACGATCGTGCCGGCGCGGATGTCGACGCGGTCGAAATCGGCAAAGCTGATCTCGGGTTTTCGCGCGTTGCTCGAAACCATCGACGGTCAGGCGTTTCCGTAAGTTTCGAACAGCACGCCGGCCAACGCATCCTTGGCCGAAGTTCCCGACCAGACGACGAACTGGAACGCCTGGAAATAGCATTCGCAGGCCTCCAGCGCCGACGACAGCAGCACCTCGACCTGCTGGCTCGACGGCTCGACCCCACCAGCCAGCAGCAGCGACTGGCGGAACATGATGGCGCCTTCCTGCTCCCAGAGATCGAAATGGCCAAACAGCATCTGCTCGTTGATCAGCGAAAGCAGCCGCATCACCTCGAGCGCGCGCGCCTCCGGGACCTTGATGTCGAAGGCGCAGGCCAGGTGCAGCGCCTCGTAGTCCTCCATCCAGGAGAATGAAACGTGGTAGTCGGTCCAGCTTCCGGCAACCGAGATCGAGATCTCGTCGTCGCCGGCCCGCTCGAAGGACCAATCGTTATTGTGCGCCACCTGCTCGATAACATCCACCGGATGGATTTCGCGGGAGAATTCGAGTTCGAGAAGTTCCATGAAATGCTTCCTGTCGTTCTGGGAGCGCCACCACACGCTCCGCGGGAGAGGCACACTCGAACAATTCTGCCTAGAACTCGGACGGCCAGGACTTCGTCAACGCAAAGACCCCGGACCGGACCCCACCGCCCGGCGCATGACCCTGCTCCGAATCATGCAACAAATTCAGTCTATTGATCGGGAGTCGCGTGACCAGCCAAATTTTTCGCACTGCGTCATTCGCATGTGGAAAGGCGCTGTCACAAAGATTCACGCAGTACCGGTAAGCGATTCACGACAAAGCGCTTTTTGCGATCCGGCTTTGTGGAAAAGTTTAACGATTTATTTCTTGTTATTTTTTTGCACGCGGCTTTGACGCAGCCGCAGGCGCTGGTTGACCGGTCAATTCGGCAAGCCTGGCCTCGAGCGCCTCGATGCGAGCGGCGAGGCGGGTGTTTTCTTCCCTGGCCTTCGCCGCCATGTCGCGAGCGGCCTCGAATTCCTCGCGCTGCACCACGTCCATGGAGTTGAGTATGCGCTCGGCCTGGCCCCTGAAGGCGGTCTCCACCTCGCGCCGCACGCCTTGCGCGGCACCGGCTGCATCGGTCATCAGCTTGGCGAATTCATCGAGAATGCGGTTCGGTCCGGTCGCCATGGCAAATCCTCGCTTGGTCGAATTGACGTAGTGGCGCGCGATTCGGAATGCAAGCATATGCTTGCCTTGACCCCGCCAAAAGCCTGCCGCATGGTCCGCGCCCGAACCTGATTGGGAACCCGGAGACCCTGTTGAGCGAATATTTGCTGCCGCTGGCCGCCCTGCCCTTTCCCAACATCGACCCGGTCATCGTCCGGATCGGACCGCTGGCGGTGCATTGGTACGGCGTCGGCTACATCGTCGGCATTCTGTTCGCCTGGTGGTATGCCAAGCGCCTCGTCACCAACCCAAAACTGTGGCCCGACGGCACCCTGCCGATGAAGCCCGTCGACCTCGACGACTTCATCGTCTGGGCAGCCATCGGTGTGGTGCTCGGCGGACGCACCGGCTACGTGCTGTTCTACGACCTGCCGCGCTACATCGCCAATCCGCTCGATATCGTCGCCGTCTGGCAGGGCGGCATGTCGTTTCATGGCGGCCTGATCGGCGTCATTGTCGCAATGACGCTGTTTTCCCGGTCTCGCGGCATCCGCACATGGTCGCTGTTCGACGTGGTTGCCGCCGGCGTGCCGGTGGGGCTTGGCCTCGTTCGCCTGGCAAACTTCATCAATTCCGAACTATGGGGCCGGCCGACCGACGTTCCATGGGCATTCGAATTCCCCAATGGCGGTCCATTTGCACGCCATCCGAGCCAGATCTACGAGGCGCTGCTCGAAGGGCTGGTGTTGTTCCTTATCCTGCGCTTCCTCACCCATTCGCGGCTCAAGCTGAAGACGCCGCGCTTCGTCGGCGGCGCCTTCATCGCCGGCTATGGCGCCTCGCGCATCTTCATCGAATTCTTTCGCGAGCCCGACCAGCAGCTTGGCTACCTCCTTGGCACGAGCTGGCTGACCATGGGAATGGTGCTGTCACTGCCGATGGTGCTGGCCGGCATCTGGGCAATGGCAACGGCCAAGCCGGTGACAAAACCGCAGCCGGCATGACGCGGCTGAAGACCCGCATCGCCGAGCTGATCGGTGCGGTGGGACCGATCCCCATCAGCGAATACATGGCGCTCTGCCTGTTCGATCCGCAGGACGGCTATTATACGACACGCGAGCCGTTCGGCGCCGCCGGCGACTTCGTCACCGCGCCGGAGATCAGCCAGATGTTTGGCGAACTGGTCGCCATCTGGCTCTATCAGGCGTGGCTGGCGATCGACCGGCCGACGCCGGTCGCCATCGCCGAAATAGGCCCCGGCCGCGGCACGCTGATGAGAGATATGCTGCGCACACTTTCGCGGCTCGATCCGACGCTTACCGCCAGCGCATCGTTCGCCTTGATCGAGACCAGTCCGCGGTTGACCGAGGTCCAGAAACGAACGCTTGCCGGGACGTCGGCCACCGTCGCCTGGCATGAGGCCGTGGACACACTACCGCAGGCGCCGCTTCTGATTGTTGGTAACGAGCTGTTTGACGCGGTGCCCATCCGCCAGTTCGTCCGCGCCGGAGCCGGCTGGCGCGAGCGGATGATCGGTCTCGACGATGCGAACCGGCTGCGCTTTTTTGTCGGCGCCGGCTCGCTCGACCCGATGCTGCTGCCGGAGGGTGCCGAGAATGCGCCGGAAGGTGCGATCGTCGAGGTGGCGCCAGCCCGCGCCGCCCTGATGGCGGCCATCGCCGGGCGACTTGCCGGATTTGGCGGCGCCGGCCTGTTTCTCGACTACGGTCACCTCCAGCCCGGGATCGGCGACACCTTGCAGGCCTTGCGCAAGCACGGTCATGAGGACGTGCTGGCCAATCCGGGGCAGGCCGATCTCACAGCCCATGTCGATTTCGGTGCCCTCGCGGCAACCGTTCGGGCACACAGCCTCGATGCCCACCTCTCAACGCAAGGTGAATTCCTGCTCAAGATGGGGCTTCTCGAACGAGCTGGCCGGCTCGGCGCCAATGCCGATGAGGCAGCTCGCGAAAAGATCGCGGCCGACGTCGAGCGCCTCGCCGGCCCGCTGGCCATGGGCGAACTCTTCAAGGTGCTTGCCGTCCTCCCCGCCGGCATTGCCGTTCCGCCGTTTCCAAGCACGGATTGACTTTTCGTTGCCGCCTCTCCCACTCTTCCGTCTCTGACTAGCGGCCGACATCAACTGCGCCAGCCTTAAACTGACCAGCCTTCAACTGCGCCCTTCAACTCGCTTGACGAAATCGCCCATACGGACAACAAAGCCGCCATGCTGAATCAGACCAAACCGGATCCCGTTCGGTCGCCCTTGCTGGAAACGGCGCAAGGTATCCGCCACGGCTACTTCACGCGAGTCGGCGGCATTTCCAGCGGCATCTACCGGGGCCTCAATATCGGCACCGGGTCGAACGACGACCAGACGCTGGTGCGCGAGAATCGCCGCCGGGTCGCCGAATGGATGGGCGTGCCTGCAAACCATCTGCTAACCGCTCACCAGGTTCATTCGCCGGACGTCGTCATTGCCAGGGAGCCTTTTGCCGGCGAGCGGCCCAAGGCCGATGCCATTGTCACCGACCGGCCGGGCATTGCCGTCGGTGCCTCGACCGCCGACTGCGGACCGGTCCTCTTCGCCGACGCCGAGGCGCGCATTATCGGCGCCGCCCATGCCGGCTGGAAAGGCGCTTTCACCGGAGTGCTGGAAAACACCATCGCGGCAATGGAAAGCCTCGGCGCCCGGCGCGACCGCATCGTCGCAGTGCTCGGTCCTTCGATCGGCCCACGGAATTACGAAGTCGGACCGGAATTCGTCGCCCGTTTCGTCGACGCCGATGCCGGCAGTGCCCGCTATTTCGCGCCCTCCGCAAATGCCGGACACGCGATGTTCGATCTCAACCGCTACACGGTCGACCGGCTGACCAGGGCTGGCGTCAATGCCGAAGGACTTGGCCGCTGCACCTATGCCGAGGAAGAGCTTTTCTACTCCTATCGGCGCAGCACGCATCGCAACGAGCCCGACTACGGGCGGCAGGTTTCGGCAATCGTTTTGGAGGCTGACTGATGGCGCTGCATTTCGAACGCTCGGAATTCGACGCGCGGCGCGATCGACTGATGATCGAGATCGCCGAAAAGAAGCTCGACGCCGTCCTGCTGTTTGCCCAGGAAAGCATGTATTGGCTAACCGGCTACGACACCTTCGGCTTCTGCTTTTTCCAGTGCCTGGTGGTCAAGGCCGACGGCTCGATGGTGCTGCTGACGCGTTCGGCCGACTTGCGCCAGGCGCGCCACACCTCGATCATCGACAACATCGTTTTGTGGACGGACCGCAACGGCGCCAATCCGGCGGTAGATCTGCGCAATCTGCTCAACGAGCTTGACCTGCTCGGCGCCCGGATCGGCGTCGAATACGACACCCACGGCCTGACCGCCTATAATGGCCGGCGCCTCGACGAGCAGTTGCAGACCTTCGGGCAGATCGCGGATGCCTCCGGCATTGTCAGCCGGCTACGGCTATTCAAGAGCCCGGCAGAAATCGCCAAGGCGGAAAAAGCCGCAAATCTGGCCGACGACGCGCTGGACGCAGCACTGCCGCTGATCAAGCAGGGTGGCGATGAGGCGCTGATCCTCGCCGCCATGCAAGGTGCGATCTTTGCCGGCGGCGGCGATTATCCGGCCAACGAGTTCATCATCGGCTCCGGAGTCGACGCCCTGCTTTGCCGCTACAAGGCCGGTCGCCGCAAGCTCACCAAGAACGACCAGCTGACGCTCGAATGGGCCGGTGTCTTCCACCACTACCATGCGGCAATGATGCGCACGGTGTTGACCGGCAAGGTATCGAAACGCCACCAGGAATTGTTCGATGCCGCCCGCGCCGCGCTACTTGCAGTCGAGAAGGCGATGACGCCCGGCAATACGTTCGGCGACGTGTTCGACGCCCATGCCCGCACCCTCGAAGCCCACAACTTGACCAAGCACCGGCTCAATGCCTGCGGCTATTCGCTCGGCGCCCGCTTCACCCCGTCCTGGATGGATATGCCGATGTTCTATCAGGGTAATCCCGAACCGATTGCGCCGAACATGACGCTGTTCGCCCATATGATCATCATGGACTCCGAAACCGAAACCGCGATGACGCTTGGCCGCACCTATCTGACCACCGAATCCCAGCCGAAGCCGCTGTCCCGCCATGATCTCGACTTGATCGTGCAGTGAATCCATAATGGAAAGAGTGTAAGGGGCGTTCGTCGCCAAGGAGTTTTCAGGCTAATGAGACGATCGCATGTGACGACCGTGTCATTGCTCGTGGCGCTGGCACTGGCGGCCTGCACCAATGCGAAGGACGTTCTCGAACCCTCGGCCATTGCCCCGCAATCGACGCAATCCCTCTCCGGAGCCGGAGGTGCCGCGACGCCCCCCGCAACTCCGGCTCAGCCTGCCGGCACCGCGCAAACTGCAGATACGGCGCAGCCTTCCGCTGCAGCAGCCGTGCCGCCCGCCAAAAGCGCGGCTGCCATTGCGCGGACCCGGCTGCAGGTGGCGCCGATCGTCGGCGCCTCGGTAGAAGCCGCGACACCGCTGACCGCCGAGCTTCAGACACGCGCCAGGCAGCGCGGCATCACCTTGGCCGGCAGCACCGACCAGACCCCAACACATGTGCTCAAGGGCTATTTCTCGACCATGACGGAAGGCAAGGACACTACCGTCATCTATGTCTGGGACATCTATGACCCGGCCGGCAACCGGCTGCATCGCATCAACGGCCAGCAGAAGGCGCCGTCTGTTGGCGGCGGCGAAGGCTGGACGGCGGTCGCGCCTGCGACCATGCAGGCAATTGCCGACCAGACAATCGACCAGTTCGCCACCTGGCTTGGCGGCGGCGCCGGCTGACCTGGAGCATAATTCCGAAAGTGAAATCCGGTTTTCGGAAAAGATCATACTCAGACTGAAAGATAGAGCTATGCCGATTCCGTCGGCGTCGAAGTGGACCTATCGCCGCATCGTCAAGCCGTAAGCGTTTATTGAGATTAGCCGGCGGATTCCCATTCACGACGCTTGCAATACCGGCGCGGGCCGCTAAAAGCCCGACTAAGAGGCTGGAGTGCTATCCCGGAGTCTCTCAATCCTTCGCCAGGAACGGTGCATGAAGCTCTTCGCGGGCAATTCCAACAGGGTGCTGGCCGAATCAGTCGCCCGCTACCTCAACATTCCGCTGGGCAAGGCCAGCGTCAGGCGCTTCGCCGACCAGGAAATCTTCGTCGAGATCCAGGAGAATGTGCGCGGCGAGGACGTCTTCATCCTGCAGTCCACCTCGTTCCCGACCAACGATCATTTGATGGAACTGCTCATCATGATCGACGCCTTCATGCGCTCTTCGGCCAAGCGCATCACTGCGGTTATTCCTTATTTCGGCTATGCCAGGCAGGATCGCCGTGCCTCGGGCCGCACACCGATCTCGGCCAAGCTGGTCGCCAACATGATCACCAGGGCGGGCGTTAACCGGGTGCTGACCCTGGACCTCCATGCCGGCCAGATTCAAGGCTTCTTCGACATCCCGACCGACAATCTGTTTTCCGTGCCGGTCATGGCCCGCGACGTAAAGGCGAAATACAAGCAGCTTGCCAATGTCATGGTGGTGTCGCCGGATGTCGGCGGCGTGGTCCGCGCCCGCGCGCTCGCCAAGCGCATCGACGCCCAGCTTGCCATCGTCGACAAGCGCCGCGAGCGCCCCGGCGAATCGGAAGTCATGAACGTCATCGGTGACGTGCGCGGCAAGGATTGCCTGTTGATCGACGACATCATCGATTCGGGCGGCACGCTGTGCAATGCGGCCGATGCGCTGCTTGCCGATGGCGCCACCAGTGTGACCGCCTATACTACCCATGGCGTTTTGTCCGGCGGCGCCATCGCCCGCATCGGCGCCTCGAAACTGCAGGAACTGGTCATCACCGATTCCATCCAGCCGACCCAGGCAGTGCTGGACGCCGCCAATATCCGCGTCATCTCCATCGCCGAACTGATGGGCGAGGCGATCTCGCGCACGGCGACCGAGGAATCGGTGTCGAGCCTGTTCGATTAATGCGTGTCGCGCAAAACTGTGCAGCGGTTTTGCGATAACGACATGCATACAACAAGAACCCAAAGCGCGTCGCATGAGGCCGGTCGAACGCGACGCCCTTCAGGGCTGCGCCTCAGGCCGAGCCGGACCACTTGTTCGTCGCACACCTTCGCCAGCATCACGGGCGCCCCGCATGTAACCGCGTGGCGAGGCTCCCAGCATGCGCTTGAACATGGTGATGAACGCCGGCACGCTGTCATAGCCGAGATCGAGCGCCACCCTCGTGATCGGCTCGCCGTCGGCCAGCCGTGGCAGCGCCGCGAACAGACAGGCCTGCTGACGCCAGGTCGACAGCGACAATCCGGTCTGGCGGTGGAACGCGCGGGTGAAAGAGCGGCGGCTCATGCCGACGATAGCGGCCCACTCGTCGATCGTCGCATGCGGTGACGGTGCCGACACGAAGCGCCGGCACAGCGTCGCCAACCTTGCATCGGACGGGAACGGAAGACCGAGCGGCCGTTCCGGCAGGTTCGGGATTTCGTGCAGCAGGAGCTTCATGATCAGTCCGCCCCGCCCCTTCAGCTCGGCGCCTTGCGGCAGCTTTTCCGATTCCACGATCAGGCTATGCATCAGGTCGGTGATGCCGACGACACGCAACCCGTCCGGCAGGCCGGGAATGGCCTCCGGCATCACATAGACGGACCGCATGCTGACGTCGCCCAGCATCTCGACGGAATGTTCGGTGCCGGCGGGGATCCACATCGCGTGGTCCGGAGGCACCATCCAGCGCCCATGCCGCGTCGTCACCAGCACGACACCGACCAGCGCGTGCAGCAACTGGCTGCGGCTATGATGGTGCCGTGGCACATGGTAGCCGTCCGGATATTCGGTCGGCAGCGCCACTGCCGGCCCGACGGCCTCTTCCAGCCATTGCCAGCGACGCTCATGCAACAGCCCGAGATCGGTGTCGCCCGCTCTGAACATTTCCCTGCCATGCGGCATCAGCTATGGCCCACTTGCGAAACTATTGGACCAAACCACGAAAGAAGTCGCGTGACAAGCAACGTATAAGGCTGCGCCCCATAAGACCGCCTGCGGGAGCGCCCGCCAAAAAGACCACGGAGCCTGCCTTGACCGATACCACAGCAACCGCCGACGCCAAGCCGGCAGCGGCCAGCCACATTTCAGCTCAGGCGACGGCCTTCACCGTCATCCTGGCGGTGAGCTTCTGCCATTGCATCAACGACATCATGCAGTCGCTGCTGTCGGCGATCTATCCGCTGCTGAAGGACAATTATGGTCTCGATTTCTGGCAGATCGGCCTTTTGACTTTTACCTTCCAGGTGACGGCATCCTTGCTGCAGCCGGTGATCGGCATGATTACCGACAAGCGGCCGATGCCTTATTCGCTGCCCTACGGCATGGCTTCTTCGCTGATCGGGCTGGTCGTGCTGGCCTATGCCGGACATTACTCGCTGCTCCTCATCGGCGCCTCGCTGATCGGCATCGGCTCGGCGATCTTCCACCCGGAATCCTCGCGCATCGCCCGCTTCGCCTCCGGTGGCCGGTTCGGTCTTGCGCAGTCGCTGTTCCAGGTCGGCGGCAATTTCGGCCAGGCGATGGGGCCGCTGCTGGCAGCATTCATCGTCGTGCCCTTCGGCCAGACCAGCATCGCCTGGTTTGCCGGCGGCTCGCTGATCGGCATCATCGTGCTGTGGCAGGTTGGCGGCTGGTACAGCCGCCTGCGCGCCGCACAGGGCACCCGCAAAGCGGCAGGCTTCGTTTCGCCTTTCCCGCGCCGCAAGGTCCTGGGCGCGCTGGCGGTGCTGACCTTGCTGGTATTGACCAAGAACGCCTACATCGCCAGCCTGTCCAGCTACTACACCTTCTATGCCATCCATAAATTCGGCGTTTCGGTGCAGATGTCGCAGGTCATGCTGTTCCTGTTCCTCGGCGCCTCGGCCCTGGGCATCCTGCTCGGCGGCCCGTTCGGCGACCGCTACGGACAGAAGGCGATGATCTGGTTCTCGATCGTCGGCGTGCTGCCCTTCACCCTGGCCCTGCCCTACGCCAATTTCGAGTGGACAATGGTTCTCACCGTGCTGATCGGCCTGATCCTGTCCTCGGCCTTCTCGAACATCGTCGTATTCGCGCAGGAACTGGTGCCCGGCCGGGTCGGCATGATCGCCGGCATCTTTTTCGGCTTCGCCTTCGGCATGGGCGGCATCGCGGCCGCCGTGCTTGGCGTCGTCGCCGACATGAAGGGCATCGATTTCGTCTTCCAGGTCTGCTCGTATTTGCCGCTGCTCGGGCTGCTGACGGTCCTTCTGCCTAACATGAAGGAAGCGAGGAAGGCGGAGGCGGGGACCACGATCGGGTGAAGTTTGGGTTGGACTTCGGCTTCCCCGCCCACCGGGCAGCGCGAAATTCGGTTCTCGACATAGACTTCGAGCCGGTCAGGGCCGCCGCGTAGCGACATCGCGGCCATTGGCTGACACGCTCCGTCATCTGAAACACGCTCCGTCATCTGAACTTGAAAGCACGCGTCGCCCGCATCAGCCGGAATGCCTGCTCGGCAGCGTTCGCCAGCAGCGTGTCGGCGTCACGGATCGCGTCTTCGAGGGAACACGGTCGGCACAGAATGCTGAAGAAGGCATCGATGCCGATGTCGTGGGTCGCCTCTGCACCTGCTCCGATCGTTCCGGCCAAGGCGATGACGGGCAGATTGTGACGTTTCGCGCGCCGGGCAATCTCGGCTGGTATCTTTCCAAAGCTCGTCTGACCATCCAGGCCACCCTCGGCTGTCATGACGATGTCGGCGTTTGACAGCCGATGATCGAGATCCATATACCGCAGGATCAGGTCGAAGCGCGGATGCAGCCGGGCCCCAGCAAAGGCGTGAAGTCCGGCGCCGAGTCCCCCGGAAGCTCCTCCGCCGACAAGCGACGTCACGTCGACGCCGAGGTCGCGGCGAACGACGTGAGCGACATTTTCCATGCCCTGCTCGAGCAAAACCACCTGGTCAGGTGTTGCACCCTTTTGCGGGCCGAACACCCGGGCGACGCCTCTCTCGCCGAGCAGCATGTTGTAGGGATTTACCGCGACGTCGATACGAACATTCGAAAGGCGATGATCACGATTGGAAAGATCGACACGAGCTAGCGATGAGAGGGCCGAGCCGCTCCCCGAAATGGGACGGCCGCCGCCGTCGAGCAGACGCACGCCTAATGCTTGGGCCATGCCGGTTCCTGCATCGTTGACACCCGAGTCACCGCAGCCGATCAGAATTCTTTCCGCGCCAAGATCGAGCGCAAAACGAATCAACTCACCAACCCCATAACTTGTAGTGCGGGTCGGGTCACGCATGTCCGTGGGGACGAGCCGGAGCCCGGCAGCCGCCGCGATTTCCAGAACTGCTGTCCGTTTCTTTCTTCGCCCGAGAAAACCGACATTGGCCGCCACGGGTTGTCCCACCGGTCCCGTCACTGTGACGGAATGCAGCTCGCCATCAGACAATTCAACAAGGGTCCGCGTAAAATCCTCGCCGCCATCCACCATTGGAAGGCCCAGGATCTTTGCTGTCGGAACGGCATTGCGAACGCCGCGCGCCAATGCAGCGATGACATCACGAACGCCGAGGCTCTCCTTAAAGCCGGAGGGTGCGACCAATACTCGAAGCCGTCTTCGTTTCGTCAATCCTTTCTTTTTCGACATTCTACGGCTCTCCAACAAGTTGCAGATGGAGCGTGTTGAGCAGGGCTCCGGTGGTTGGCCACACGGCGACCGCGAACACGACGATGAGGATGAACTGCATCGGCAGCAGGATTGAGCTGAGCAAGGCGAGGTCTTTCGGGCCGTAGCCTTCCTCGTCGACCCCCGCGAAAAGCGCGACCGGTTTCGCGCAGATCGCGAGGGTTTGGCAAAAGCCGGTCGCCGAGACGAGGACAAACATTGCCAGGAGAGGGTCGAGCCGCGCTGTCGATGCGAGCATCAGCGCCGGGGGCAGCAGCACCGAGACACGCGCCGTGCGACTGTGGATCACGAGATGACTGAAAAGCCCAAGCAAGGCTAATAAGGAGATAAGCGCCAACGGGCCCAAGCCGGTGCCGCGCAGCGGATCGACAGTCGTCTCGATCAACCACCGATTGAGGCCTGATGCCGTCAGGCCGTCTGCCAAGCAGATCGTCGCCGCCAGAAACAAGAGCAGCTTCCACTCCGCACTCTTGATTGCATCGCCAAACGCCACGGAGCCTACTCTAGGAAGTGTGGCCAAGAGAGCGCCGCCAAGAGCGACAACGGTGGCATCAAGTCCGTGGACAGGTTCGGTCAGCCACGCGATGACAACCCCGCCGGCGATCCAGAGTATCGGCTGCCGTGCCAATCCGGCACCGCCACTAGTCACCGTCGTTGGCTGCAAAAGGGTCATCCGCCGTTCGATCGGCGACAGGAAAAGCCGGAGCAGGCATTCGACCGAAAGGAAGGTGCTTACGGCCGCAAACGGCAGGCCGAAAGCGATCCATTCCAGATAGCTTACTTTCACACCCGAGAGGCGGCCGACCATTTCGATCGCCAGCAGATGGGCACCGGCGCCGACGGGCGATGCAATGGCCGAGAGCAGGATAACAGTGGGGAACAGCAGCGCGAAGGTCCTTCGCAACCGGGCGCTTCCACAGCGTCCCGCGATCGCCTGAAAGGCGGGGATCATCAAAGCTGCGCGACCTGAGGTCGACGGAATGACGAAGGCTGTGGCGATCATGACGGCCGTCAAGGAATAGGCGATTGCGCGAACCGATCGCATGCGCCCCGTCACGAGGCCGAGAACGCGATCTGCGACCCCACTCGCCTTGAAGGTGGCCGCCAACATGAAGGAGGCAAGCAATAGCCAGATCAACTCATCGCCGAGCGCATGAAACAGCGCGCCTGGATCACGGTTGACCAGCAGCGCCATTGCCAGCCCGGCGGCGATCGCAACGAAGGTGTCGTCGAACGGCGTCAGGGTCCACCCGATGATCGCGACAAGCAGGATCTCGAGCGCTCGCCGGGCGTCGGACGGGAGCGCGGAGAGGCCGAATTCAATGATGGCCACACACAGGGATACACAGGTTCCGATCAGTGCGGCTCGCCATATCGGCCAGAGCACCGGCGGTGTCCTTTCCCGAAGGGTGGCGTCACTGTCGGTCCGAAAATCTACTTGTGCCAACCGAAACCTCGTCTAGTTCGCCGCCAACGTGGCGATGAGGGCGTCGCACACCCTCCGCTCGAACTTAGGAGGTTCCGATTAGACGCTTGGGAGGGCTCCGGTTAGAATTTGGTGAGAGGCATTATCCGATCGCCGGCAGGATTACCGCATGACCGTTCGAGGCCGCATCTTCCTATTTCAAATCGTCATTCTCGCCCTTGTCGGACTGATTTCAGGACTGGCATTCGCAACACTCCAGCTGACAGAGGAATTCGTCCGCCGAATCGACAGCGTCCACGGGCGGTTCGAGGCGCTCGCCGAACTCAATGGGCAAGCCAACAATTACACCGAGCAACTCGCTGAAGTCTTGCTGCTTGGGCCCGAGCAAATGCCGGATTTCGAAGCGGCGCGAGAAGCAGTGAAATCCGGATTCTACAAGCTGGAGGGCGCCACTCGCGAGGAACTCGGTGCTCTCGGATATTGGAGCGATAGACGCCAGGAGGAGGCCGAACTCAGATTCGTCGGTCGCGTCAAGGCGCTGTTTGAGGCGATCGATCGGGCCGCCCAGCGACTGTTCAGCCAGCGAACAAAGGGGGATCCAAAGGGCATCGTAGACGCCTTCCGCAACGATGTGGAGCACCGATTAGAGAACGATCTTGAAGAAATGATTGAAGCCGCTTTGCACGATGAGCGCAGGGAGGTTGGAGAGGAACTCGCCGGCGTCCGTGGCGCACAATGGCGGCTGCTGCTGCTGACCGGCGGCTTCGCTGCGTTGCTCATGCTGGGCAGTCTGGGGTTCGGCCTGGTCCTGCGACGATCAATCGCCACACCTGTGCGTGAACTGAACGAAAGCGCCAAAGCCATCGCTGCAGGCAAGCTCGACCATCGCGTTTCCGCGACCGGACGCGACGAGTTCGCTTCCCTCTCGCGAAGTTTCAACAGCATGGCCGAGGCTCTCGAGATCGAACGTGCTGCTCTGATTTCGGTACAGGACCGCTTGGAGGCGGAGGTTCAGTTGCGCACCCGTGAACTGCGGAAAGCCAATGAGCAACTGAGAGCGATCGATAGCCGACGCACACAATTTTTTGCGGAGGCAAGCCACGAACTCCGCACGCCGTTGACGATTCTCCGCGGAGAGGCCGACGTTGCCCTCCGCGGCCAACCGCGTGTTCGATCTTACCGCGAAGCTCTGAGCCGAATCCGCAATTGCGCTGAAGATATGGCTCGCAACCTGGGGGACCTTCTGGCATTCGCCCGCTCCGAAGCTGAAAATTTCAGGTTCTCCTTGCGCAACATCGATACCGGTGAGGTTGTGAAGGCGGCCGTTCAGGAGGCTTCCGTACTCGCAGGTCCCAAGCAGATATCCGTTGACCTGTCGCTCAACCCAGACCATTGCCTCATTCGGGGTGACGCCCAGCGCCTAAAGCAAGCGCTGCTGATCGGCTTCGACAACGCCATAAAGTACTCAAAGCCGTATCAGACAATAGCAGTCGAGATGGCTGAGCGTCATGGAATGCTTGAGATCGCCATCCGCGACAACGGTTCAGGGATCGATGCCAACGATCTCCCGTTCGTGTTTGACCGATATTATCGCGGGCGTGTCGGCGGGAGGTCCGCAGCCGACGGCCTTGGTGTTGGCCTCGCGATCGCCAAGGAGATTATAGACGGGCACAATGGCACAATCGGCCTTGAAGGAATTGAGCCTTCGGGAACCCTCCTCAGAATCAGACTGCCGCTGGTACATCGCACCCATGATTCGAATCCTGATCGTTGAAGACGACCGGCGTGTCTCCGACTTTCTCCGCCGGGGGTTGGAGGCCGAAGGCTTCCACGTGAGTGTCGCGGAGGACGGTCGCGAGGGACTAGCCATTATTCGTACGGATCCATTCGATCTCGTGATCCTGGACCGTCTGCTTCCCTACCTGGACGGCCTTGAGCTGTGCCGGATCGTGCGATTGGAGCAGTGGCCGGTTCTCATCCTGATGCTGACCGCGAAGGAGACAATTCAGGATCGCGTAGATGGGCTCAAGGGCGGTGCCGACGATTACCTGACGAAACCGTTTGCGTTTGATGAACTGGTGGCCAGGATTGACGCGCTGCGCCGACGCCGTCAGGGTGCAGTGGATCGACAATTGCTTCGAGTGAGCCGCCTCAATCTCGACACGAGCGCTCGTCGTTTTGCGGACGGCGACCGGGAAATCAGCCTTACCCGACGTGAATTCGACCTTCTGCATTTCCTTATGCTCAATGCGGGGAAAGTGGTTAGCCGCGAGCGCATCCTCAACAATGTCTGGTCATACAGCTTCGAACCCGGGACGAAGATCGTGGAGGTATACATTCGCTATCTGCGTGCGAAGCTCGGGCCGGATGCATCGGCCAGCATTCAGACAGTTCGTGGGATCGGCTACATGCTGGTCGAGCGGAAGCCATAGAAGGTAGAGCGAACTCTTTGTCGCACCGTTCTCGCCGCTCGCTGGAAACCTTCCCTTCCGCAACGCCGCTTCCACCGCTTGTTTCCGAATAGGAGTTCATTGGCTCCCTTCCATGCTGCCGGCGCGCGCCGTCCACCCGCTGTGGGCATTGCCCCGCCGCGGTCCGACCTTTCCATTCGTGTTCTGGCTTGGCCGGCGACGCCGATTTTGGCGGCCGTTAACCGCTTTCGCAATTCACGCCCTCTACCCCCAGGCCTGCAGCCACCCAGTCGGGGAAGCCGCCTTCGAACCGGAGCGAGGCCCAGCCTCGTGCCCTGAGGATTGCCAAGGCGTCGGCCGAAAGAACGCACTGGACTCCACGACAATAGGCGACAACGAGTGAAACAAGAGATGCCAAAATGTTGGAGTTCGTTGTTCGTGCGGCCGTCGTTGGAACGGCGCGACAGCCCTGATGGACCTCTGGGGATGGTTTCTGAAGCGAATGTTCGCGATTCCACCGCTTGATTACGCCTGGGTCGGCCGCTGGATAGGGCACTTTCCACATGGACGTTTTGCACATGCGAATATCGCACAAGCTGCCCGCGTTCGCGGCGAAACCGCCATTGGATGGAGTGCGCATTACGCGACCGGCATCGTATTTGCCGCAGCGCTGATTGGAGTGTGGGGCCTCGACTGGGCACGGCACCCGACAGTGCTTCCGGCCCTGTTGGTCGGCGTCTGCACCATCGTCGCGCCGTTCTTCGTGATGCAACCGGCTTTTGGGATCGGCATCGCGGCTTCGAAAGTTCCCAACCCGCGCACTGCGCGCCTGCGCAGCCTTATGGCCCATCTGTCTTTCGGGGTTGGGCTGTACGTTGCAGCATCGCTTTCGGCATTGCTACTTCCGGCCTGATGGGCCGCCCGCTTGCACCTCGCGCCGCCTTCCGCTATAGAGCCGCCACCCGCGTAGACACCCTTGGAGGCAACGCGGCGGAAGGCCGCCTTCCCGCATGATCCCGAAAAGTGGATTCCGGTTTTCGGACCAGGTCATGCGTTAGCTATGTCGGCTTTCGACGTTTACGGCCCCGGCACGTTGCCGGCCGCGAACGCTCCAGAACAACGCGAAAGGAAATGCCATGAGCCACGATACTTACGAGCTCAAGGCCGAAGCGCGCGAACAGGTCGGTAAGGGGTCCGCCCGTGCAGTTCGCCGCAACGGTAAAGTGCCTGCAGTGATTTACGGCGACAAGCAGCCTCCCCTGGCGATTGCGCTGACCTACAAGGACATCTACTACAAGATCCATGGCGGCGGGTTTCTGACCACGGTCGCCACGATCGATGTCGACGGCAACAAGATCCAGGTTCTGCCCAAGGATTTTCAGCTCGACCCGGTCAAGGATTTCCCTGTCCATGTCGATTTCCTGCGCATCGGCAAGGATACCGAAGTCAACGTCGATGTGCCCGTGCACTTCATCAATGAAGACAAGTCGCCCGGCATCAAACGCGGCGGCGTGCTCAACATCGTGCGCCACGAGGTCGAGTTCCACTGCCCGGCCAATGCGATCCCGGATTTCATCACCGTCGATCTCACCGGTACCGATATCGGCGATTCGATCCACATTTCGGCCGTCACCTTGCCGGCCGGCGTCAAGCCGGTGATCTCCGACCGCGACTTCACCATCGCGACCATTGCCGGCTCCTCGGCGATGAAGCCGGAGGCTGCGGAAGAGACGACTGAAGCGGCTGCGCCCGAAGCGGCTCCTGCCGCCGAAGAGAAGTAACCCCTTCCCGCCCGGAGGCGACGATGCTTGTCTTTGCAGGCCTCGGCAATCCGGGCGCGAAATACGCCAACAACCGGCACAATGTCGGCTTCATGGCGGCGGACGCGATCGCCCGCCGCCATTCCTTTTCGCCTTGGTCGAAGAAATTCCAGGGTCTGATTGCCGAAGGCACGCTTGCCGGCGAAAAGGTGATCCTGATCAAGCCGCAGACCTTCATGAACCTGTCCGGCCAGGCGGTCGGCGAAGCCTTGCGCTTCTACAAGCTCGGCCCTTCGGCGCTGACTGTCTTTTATGACGAGATCGACCTTGCCGCCGGCAAGGTGCGGGTCAAGGTCGGTGGCGGTTCCGGCGGCCACAACGGCATCCGCTCCCTCGACCAGCACGTCGGCAAGGATTTTCGCCGTGTGCGCATCGGCGTCGGCCATCCCGGCGTCAAGGAAATGGTGCACGGCCATGTGCTTGGCGATTTCGCCAAGGGCGACCGCGAATGGCTGGACGTGCTGCTCGACGCAATCGCCAATGGTGCCGGATTGCTTGCCAAGGGCGACGACAATTCGTTCATGAACCGCGTGACGCTGGCGCTGCGCGACAAGCTCACGCCGACGGACGACGACGATCGCCCGCCGCCCAAGGCGCCAAAGGCGCAAAGCCACGTCCGCCAGGCGCGGCCGCAGCAGCCGGCGGCCAAGCTGCCCGAAACCGGCCCGATGGCGGCCATGCTGAAGAAGCTTTTTGGCGGCAAGGACTGAGCCATGGATCTGGATGACATTCAGGAATTGGTCCGTCTCATCAGACAGAAGTATGTTGATTATTTCGTCACCGCTGCCGGCGAACTTGCTCGCAACAGCCAAGGATCGCATGCGACCGAAATCAAGTTTTCGAACGTCGATTCCTTCTATCGAAATTTCATCGCGGTTGATTTCGTCAGTAATGACGGACAGCCAAATCCGCAATTCATCAACAGCGATTCCTATGTGAAATTCTCTCCGGATATTCACGCCGGGATGGGTGGAATGGATGTCCTCATCTCACCTTTCAGGTGGGATGAGGTTCATTTTAAATTCCCTATAAATGAGCTCGACGGCGATCTCTTCGACGAATGGTTTCGCGGCTGGTTCGATATCGATAGCGAGCGTGAAACATCGGAGACCGTCGGAAACGTCATTCACAGTGCGCAATTGCTCGAGGGGCAACTGACCATCGATTTCGGAACCGCTGAGGTCGACGCGTTCTGGCATCTTCTGCAAATACTGAGCAGGTCCGGCGTTCGTTCGTTGGCGATAGGCACCGATGACATCGCGCAGCGTCTGAATTGAATTGCGCCTTGACGATCATCGGCGCTTTCGCCCATAGCCCTGATCAAATTTCGATTTCCCGATAGGACCAGACAAAAATGGGTTTCAAATGCGGCATCGTTGGCTTGCCCAATGTCGGCAAGTCGACGCTCTTCAATGCGTTGACCAGGACGGCGGCGGCGCAGGCCGCCAATTATCCGTTCTGCACCATCGAACCGAATACCGGCGAGGTGGCGGTGCCCGATCCGCGCCTGCAGAAGATCGCCGCGATCGGCAAGTCGAAGGAGATCATCCCGACCCGCATCTCGTTCGTCGACATTGCCGGCCTGGTGCGTGGCGCCTCCAAAGGCGAAGGGCTTGGCAACCAATTCCTCGCCAACATCCGTGAGGTCGACGCCATCGTCCATGTGCTGCGCTGCTTCGAGGATGACGACGTCACCCATGTCGAGGGCCGCATCGATCCTGTCGCTGATGCCGAGACCGTCGAAACCGAATTGATGCTTGCCGACCTCGACAGCCTTGAGCGCCGCATCGTGCAGATCCGCAAGCGTGCCGCCGGCAAGGACAAGGAAGCAGCGACCGCACTTCCGATGATGGAAGCGGCGCTTGAACTGCTGCAGGCGGGCAAGCCCGCCCGCATCCTGCTCAACGGCATCTCGGCTGAGGATCTACGCATCCTGCAGGGGCTGAATCTCTTGACCTCACACCCGGTGCTTTACGTCTGCAACGTCGCGGAAGCCGATGCCGCCACCGGCAACGCGCATACCAGGGCGGTCGAGAAGATGGCCGCCGCGCAAGGTGCCCGCACCGTTGTGATTTCCGCGGCGATCGAGGCCGAGGTCGCCCAGCTCTCGGACGAAGAGGAAATGGAATTCCTGGCAACGCTCGGTCTGGACGAACCCGGCCTGAACAAGGTCATCCGCGCCGGCTACGAGCTGCTCCAGCTCATCACCTACTTTACCGTTGGCCCCAAGGAGACACGCGCCTGGACCGTGCACAAGGGCGCCAAGGCGCCGCAGGCGGCAGGCGTCATCCACACCGATTTCGAGCGCGGCTTCATCCGCGCCCAGACCATCGCCTATGAGGACTTCGTCAGGCTAGGCGGCGAAGTCGCGGCCAAGGAGGCCGGCAAGGCGCGCGACGAAGGCAAGGAGTATGTCGTCCAGGACGGCGACATCATGCTGTTCAAGTTCAACACCTGAGCCGGCGAGGGAGCCCAATGGTCACCATTGCCGTCGCTCGATGACAAACTTCAAAGCAGGGCGTCGCAGTGGCTCTTGCGCTGCTTGACGGGCCATCGTGCGGGGTCTAAGGGGCCTCTGCACCGGCCTCGCGCCTCGCCTGCCCGTGTCCGTGCGATGTGACTGACGCGCCCCCTCCAAACGAACGCTCTTTGGCAACAGCAAGGGAGACCCGGCGATGATCAAGGCCTTCGTCGTCGACAATGATCGCCTGCGCCTGGTCGACGATCTCGTGCAAAACAGCGACACTGTCGTCTGGGTCGACCTCTTCAACCCGACAAAGGAGGAAGAGACGACAATCGAGACCTGGCTCGGCATCGCCGTTCCGACGCGGGAAGAGATGGAGGAGATCGAGATCTCGAGCCGTCTCTACGTCGAGGACGGCGCCTACTTCATGACCGCCATTCTGCCTGCGCAGACCGAGGTGAACGATCCCTTGATGTCGCCGGTCACCTTCGTGCTCGCCGGAAGCAGGCTGATCACCGTGCGTTACCACGAGCCGAAGGCGTTCAAGACCTTTCCGCTGCGCGCCGAGAAGGTGGCGACCGGCTGCACCAGCGGCGACACCATCCTGATCGGACTGCTGGAGGCGATCGTCGACCGCCTCGCCGACATTCTGGAGCGCGCCGGCCGCGACGTGGAGGCGATCTCGCGCGACATCTTCGAGGCACGCTCGACCAAGGTTTCCAAGCGCAACCGCGACTTCCAGGAGCTGTTGAAAGGCATTGGCCGCAAGGAGGACCTCGCCTCCTCGATCCGCGACAGCCTGATCTCGCTGCAGCGCCTTGCCGGCTTTCTCGCCCATGCCTCCACGCAAAGCAGGATGAGCAAGGATACCCGCGCTCGCATCAAGACCTTGTCGCGCGACGTGCTGTCGCTCGCCGACCACGCCACGTTCCTGTCGCAGAAGATCAGCTTCCTGCTCGACGCGACGCTCGGCATGATCTCGATCGAGCAGAACGCCATCATCAAGATCTTCTCCGTCGCCGCTGTCATCTTCCTGCCGCCGACGCTTGTCGCTTCGATCTACGGCATGAATTTCGACATCATCCCTGAGCTCAAATGGCACTTTGGCTATCCCTTCGCCATCGGCATGATGGTGCTTTCGGCAATCCTGCCTTTCTGGTATTTCCGCCGCCGCGGCTGGCTATAGGGTCGTCAATACCGCGCTGCGGCTTGGTCGCAACGGGCTGGCGCAATAGAAATTGCTTGACCAAATGCCGCCCTGCCTGCATCCGGGACCCGGACCCGTAGCGATCGTACAATCCTGAACAGGATTTCCAGACCATGACCGCAAAGACCTGGGCTTATGAGGATTTTGTCGAGGGCGCTTCGCTCGACCTCGGCACCAAGCTGGTAAGCGCCGCCGAAATCATAGAATTCGCCAACGAGTTCGATGCCCAGCCGATGCATCTCGACGAGGCCGCGGGCAAGGCCAGCATCCTCGGCGGGCTGGCGGCTTCAGGCTGGCACACCTGCGCCATGTTCATGCGCATGCTGTGCGATGCCTTCCTGCTCGACTCGACCTCCCAGGGCGCGCCGGGCGTCGACCAGGTCAAATGGAAACGGCCGGTCCTGGCCGGCGACCTGTTGACCGGCAGCACCACCGTCCTTGCCAAGCGACTGTCCAGATCGAAACCCCGCCTTGGCCTGGTGACCATGCGCAGCGAGTTGTTCAACCAGCGCGGCGAAGGTGTTTTCGAGCTCGAAAACACCGTCATGTTCCTCACCCGCGAGGGCAGTGCGTGAGCCTCGACGAATTCTTCTGCATCGGTATCACCGTCACGCTCGGTTCACATCGATTCGAACCGGAGGCGATCAAGGCGTTCGCCCGCAAATACGACCCGCAGATATTCCATATCGACGAAGAGGCGGCGAGGAACAGCATATTCGGCGGGCTCTGCGCCTCGGGCTGGCACACCGCCGCCACCTGGATGAAATTGAACCTCCAGGCTGGCATAGAGGCAGAGGTCGCCCGCTGGCCCGGTCCCGGGCCGGTGCCGAAATTCGGCCCCTCGCCCGGCTTCAAGAACCTCAAATGGCCCAAACCTGTCTATGCCGGGGAAACCGTGACTTTCACCCGCACCGCGCTGGCCCATCGCCCTATCGCCTCGCGACCGGGCTGGCGGCTGCTGACGCTCCGCTCGGAGGCCTTCGATTCGACCGGCGACAAGGTCATCGAATTCGAAAGTGCCGTGCTGGTGAAGGTGGAGTGAGCGGAGTTCTTCCCTACTCCACAAGAAGGGGAGAAGGAAGAAACGCTCAATGCCCCTCAAACCCGATCAGCGTCCTCACCGGTACGCCGAGCGCCTCTAACCTCTCGCGGCCGCCAAGGTCCGGCAGGTCGATGACGAAGCAGGCGGCGAGGATGTCGGCGCCGATCTGCCGCAATAGCTTGACGGCCGCCTCGGCCGTGCCGCCGGTGGCGATCAAATCGTCGACGAGGATTACCTTCTCGCCTGGAGAAACACCGTCTTTGTGCATCTCCATCTCGTCCAGCCCGTATTCCAGGCTGTAGGCGACGCGCACCGTCTCGGAAGGCAACTTGCCCTTCTTGCGGATCGGCACGAAGCCGGCCGAGAGCTGGTGGGCGATGGCGCCGCCGAGGATGAAGCCGCGCGCCTCGATGCCGGCGATCTTGTCGATCTTGAGGCCGGCATAGGGATGCACCAGTTCGTCGATGGCGCGGCGGAAGGCCCGCGCATTGCCGAGCAGCGTGGTGATGTCGCGAAACAGGATGCCCGGCTTGGGATAATCCGGAATGGTGCGGATCGCGGCAAGCAGCGTCTCTTCGAGCGAGGATTTCATCAAGCGGCTCTCCGGGCCTTTCAGATTCGGCTGAAGACGTGAAGGGAATGGGCCAATCGTAACCCGGTGCAGCTAAGTCCGGCTACCGCCATGTGACGCCTGACAGAAAATTGTCCGGCAAAGGGGCCACTCTGCGCCGGCAGCGATGAATCGACATGCCTGCAATGAGAAGGGCGTCTTTCGACGCCCTCGCATTCTCGTAGATCGCAGGGCTCAGTGCGCCACGCCGGCCCACACCTTGCGTTTGGTCAGGTAGACCAGTGCGCCGAACAGCAGCAGGAAGACCAGTACGCGAAAGCCGGTCTTCTTGCGGTCCTCGAGGTGTGGCTCGGCCGCCCACATCAGGAAGGCCGACACGTCACGCGAATACTGGTCGACCGTCTGCGGCGCGCCGTCATCATAGGTTACCTGGCCGTCAGAGAGCGGCTTCGGCATCTTCAGCGACACGCCGGACAGGAAGTACGGATTGTAGTACGTGCCTTCTGGTATGACCATGCCCGCCGGCGGCTGCTGGTCGTAGCCGGTCAGCAGCGAGTGGATGTAGTCGGGGCCGCCCTGGGCATACTGGGTAAAGATATCGAAGACGAAGCGCGGGAAGCCGCGTTCGACCCCGCGCGCCTTTGCCAGCAGCGACATGTCGGGCGGTGCTGCGCCGCCATTTGCCGCCGCCGCCGCTTCCACATTGGGGAACGGCGCCGGGAAATGGTCGGACGGCTTGCCGGGACGATCGAACATGTCGCCGGCATCGTTCGGTCCGTCATGGATCGTATATTCGGCCGCCAGCGTCTTGATCTGCGCATCCGAATAGCCAAGGCCCTCCAGTGTACGGAACGCCACCAAATTCATCGAATGGCAGGCCGAGCAGACTTCCTTGTAGACCTTCAGCCCGCGCTGCAGCTGGGCCTTGTCGTAGGTGCCGAATGGCCCGGCGAAGCTCCAATCCATTTCCTTCGGTTCGTGTATCGGGAAATGCGTCGGCGCCGCCTCATTGTGCGCCTCTTCCTGGGCGCTGGCTCCAGTGCTTGCGGCACCCATGCCCGCGGCCACAAGGCCAAGCAGCGCCAGCGAGGAGAGAATCTTCTTCATGCCAAATCCCCTTGAGATTCTCTGACGCGCCGTCACCGTCTCGAGCATGACCTTGTCCGAGTACCGGTTTCCACTTTTCGGAATCATGCTCAGCCCTTGGTTTCCGGCGCGGTCGTGGCGCCGGCAGGATGTCCACCGCCGCCCTTGTTCTTCTCGAGCACCGCCTCGGTGATCGAGTTCGGCAGCCGCCGCGGCTTTTCGATCAGCCCGAGCACCGGCAGCGCTACCAGGAAGAAGGCGAAGTAGAACAGCGTCGCCATCTGCGCCATGAATACATAGCTGCCCTCGGCCGGCTGCGAGCCCAGCCAGCCGAGCAGGATGGAGTCGGCCACGAACAGCCAGAAGAACAGCTTGTACCAGGGCCGGTAGACTGCCGAGCGCACCTTCGAGGTGTCGAGCCACGGCACCAGGAACAGCATGACAATCGCGCCGAACATGCAGAGCACGCCGCCGAGCTTGGAGTTGATGGGCCCGATATTGAAGGTGATAGCGCGCAGGATCGCGTAGAACGGCAGGAAGTACCATTCCGGCACAATGTGGGCCGGCGTCTTCAGGGGGTTGGCAACGGTGTAATTGTCCGGATGGCCGAGATAGTTCGGCAGATAAAAGACGAAATAGGCGAAGACGAACAGGAACACGATCATGCCGAACCCATCCTTGATGGTCGCGTAAGGCGTGAAGGCGAGCGTGTCGGTCTTCGATTTGACCTCGATGCCGGTCGGATTGTTCTGGCCGACGACGTGAAGCGCCCAGATGTGCAGCACGACAACGCCGGCGATCATGAACGGCAGCAGGTAATGCAGCGCAAAGAAGCGGTTCAGCGTCGGATTGTCGACCGCGAAGCCGCCGAGCAAAAGCTGCTGGATCCAGTCGCCGACCAGAGGTATGGCGGTGAAGAAACCGGTGATGACGGTGGCGCCCCAGAAGCTCATCTGGCCCCAGGGCAGCACGTAGCCCATGAATCCGGTCGCCATCATCAGCAGGTAGATGATACAGCCGAGGATCCACAGCAGCTCGCGCGGCGCCTTGTAGGAGCCGTAGTAGAGCCCGCGGAAGATATGGATGTAGACGGCGACGAAGAAGAACGACGCGCCGTTCGAATGCAGGTAGCGCAGCAGCCAGCCCGAATTCACGTCGCGCATGATCTTTTCGACCGAATAGAAGGCGAGAGTGCTGTCGGCCGCATAGTGCATGGCCAGCACGATACCGGTCAGGATCTGCGCCGCCAACATAAGCGCAAGGATGCCGCCGAAGGTCCAGGCATAGTTCAGGTTGCGCGGCACCGGATAGGCGATGAAGCTGTCATAGACCAGCCGCGGGAGCGGCATGCGGGAATCGAACCAGCGTCCGATACCGGTCTTGGGCGTATAGGTCGAGTGTCCCTCGCTCATCGAAATATCCCTTGCCTCAGCCGATACGGATCTTGGTGTCGGAAACGAATTGAAACACCGGCACCGCCATGTTCTCCGGCGCCGGTCCCTTTCGGATGCGGCCGGCCGTATCGTATTGCGAACCGTGGCATGGGCAGAACCAGCCGCCGAAATCGCCTTCCTGGCCGAGCGGGATGCAGCCGAGATGGGTGCAGACCTGGACCATCACCATCCAGGCTTCCTTGCCCGGCGTGGTCCGGTTGGCGTCGGTTGCCGGCGCGTCGGCCGGCAGGTTGGCATTGCGGGCAATTGGATCCTTGAGTTCGGCGAGATTGACCGCCTCGGCGTCCCTCATCTCTTTTTCGGTGCGGTTGCGCACGACAACCGGCTTGCCGCGCCACTTCACGACGAGCGACATTCCCGGCGTCAGCGAGGAGACGTCGACCTCGACCGAGGCGAGCGCCAGCGTCGAGGCATCCGGTCGCATCTGGTCGATGAATGGCCAGGCAACGGCGCCCGCGCCGACCACTGCGGCCATGCCGGTGGCGACGTAGAGAAAATCACGACGGTTGGGATCCTGGGTGTCGGTTGCGCTCACGGGTGCCTGATCCTTTCGCCTCTTCCGTGCCGGCGGCCGAGCCTTGTTCCCCGCTCAATCGCGCCGGCCCGACAGCGCATGGCGAACAGGCTAGCGAATTCCTCCGGCATTTGGGACTTGGGTTTATGCGTGAAGCCTGTTTTTGTCCAGACGGGTGAAGGCACAAGGGCAGATTGTCGCGGGGGCGTAATTCGCACGGCGGAACGATTGGAAAACAGCAGCAAAACCAAATGGCTGCGTTCGCCTCGACATCTGGCGCTCGCCCGGTTTATCCTCGGCCTATGGCGCATGTCATAGACCGCGGCAAATGGGCCGAAGCGCCCGACCGCTGGCCCGACCACTGGCAGGGCGAGCTGCAAGGCGGAGCTTACGGCGCCCGCAGCTGCCTGATCTTCAACTACCTGCCTGACATCGGCGGCGGCCCCAGGCTGCACAGCCATCCCTATTGCGAGATTTTTATCATCCGGACCGGCACCGGCCTGTTCACCATCGGCGACCGGCAGATCGAGGCCACCGCCGGCCAGATCCTGGTCGTACCGCCGAACACGCCGCACAAATTCACCAATCTCGGGCCAGGCCCGCTGGAAACCACCGACATACACGAGAACGGGAGCTTCATCACCGAGTGGCTGGAATAACGCTTCCCAAACCAGTTCCGGTTCGGATCATGCGCTGGCGCCGAGCCTGGCCAGCACGGCCTTGGGAATGTTGTATTCCCGGATCACCGCGTCGTGCTTGCGCAGGCCGCAGAGTTCGCGCTGGATGAAATACCCGTGCACCGCTTCGGCTGCATCCCTGAGCAGCCGGGCGCGGTCGACATCGTCGCAATTCTCGCGCAGCCTCGTCAATGTTTCCTCGACGCGCCGGCCGGCGCGGCCGAGCGCGGCCGCCTTCTCGCCGAGGATTTCATGGCCAAGCAGGTCCAACGCGCTCTCCTGCGCGCCGGACCGTCCGAAATTCGATGGCATTCTCACCATCATGGTCTACTCCGGTCTTTAGAAACTACTCCGCCGGCCGGGTCTCGGCCAGCGCGCTCTCCTCGTTGAACAGGAAACCGCCGGACTGCCGCTTCCACAGCCTGGCATAGAGCCCGTCGAGCCCGACCAGCTCGTCATGCGTGCCTTGCTCGACGATGCGGCCCTCGTCGAGCACTACCAGCCGGTCGAGTGCCGCAATGGTCGACAGCCGATGCGCGATGGCGATGACCGTCTTGCCTTCCATCAGCCTTGCCAGATTTTCCTGGATCGCCGCCTCGATGTCGGAATCGAGCGCCGAGGTCGCCTCATCGAGCACCAGTATCGGTGCATCCTTGAGGAAGACGCGGGCGATCGCCACGCGCTGGCGCTGGCCGCCGGAGAGCTTGACGCCGCGCTCGCCGACATAGGCCTCGTAGCCGATACGATCGCGATTGTCGCGCAGACCGAGGATGAACTCGTGCGCCTCGGCCTTCTTCGCTGCCGCGACCACCTCGGCGTCGGTCGCTTCCGGCATGCCGAGCTTGATGTTGTCGCGCAGCGAGCGGTGGAAAAGTGCCGTATCCTGGCTGACGACGCCGATATTGGCGCGCAGCGAATTCTGCGTGACCCTGGAGACGTCCTGCCCGTCAATGGTGATCTTGCCGCTCTCGAGGTCGTAGAGGCGCAGGATCAGATTGACCAAGGTCGTCTTGCCGGCGCCGGACGGGCCGACCAGGCCGACCTTTTCGCCCGGCCGCACGACGAGGTCGATGCCGTTGAGCACGCCGGACCCCTTGCCGTAGTGGAACTCGACATTGTTGACGTTGATACGCCCGCCGCCGACGACAAGCTCTTTCGCGTCCGGCGCATCGGTCAGGCCGAGCGGCTGTGAGATCAGCGCCTTGGAATTCTCCAGCACGCCGAGGTTCCGCAAGATGCCGTTGAGCTGCATCATCAGCCGGCCGAGCAGCATGTTCAGCCGCAGCACCAAAGACAGCGTGAAAGCCACGGCGCCGACTGTGATCGCACCCTCGACCCAGAGATAAACGGCAAAGCAGGCGATCGCCGTGATCATAATGCCCGACAGCATCGTCAGCGCCATGCGCACGCCGGTCAGCCTGCGGGTGAACGGGCGCAGCGCGTCGAGATAGATGTCGAAGCCGTTCCTGATGTAGCGGTCGTCGCCATCGGCCGAGAACAG
The DNA here is from genome assembly GCF_040318345.1 of Mesorhizobium sp. M1169. Lineage (NCBI taxonomy): Bacteria > Pseudomonadati > Pseudomonadota > Alphaproteobacteria > Hyphomicrobiales > Phyllobacteriaceae > Mesorhizobium > Mesorhizobium sp. M1169. The sequence continues at coordinate 97,157 of NZ_JAMYME010000017.1, forward strand.
TTTCAACGTCTGCACGTTCGAATAGGAATCGACAAGGCGGCCGGTGATCATCGAGCCGGCTTCGGCGGTGGCTTCGGCATGTTTGCGGATTGCCGGCAAATAGCGCCTGGCCAGAAAGCCGAAGGCGGTAATCCAGATCACCACCAGCACCGCCAGCCGGAGATCGAGCCCGGCGACCAGCGCCAGCGTCGTCACCGTATAGACGACCATGAACCAGACCACCTCGATGAAGCTTTCCATCAGATCGCCGGTCGCCTGTCCCGCCTGCCAGACCTTGGTCGCGATACGCCCGGCAAAGTCGTTCTGGAAGAAGGCGTAGGATTGGCGCGAGACATGGCGATGCGCCTGCCAGCGCACCAGATTATAGAAACCCGGCGTGATCGTCTGCTCGTCGACCAGCGCCGACAGGCCGACGACAATGGTGCGGATGACCAGCACCACCGCGATCATGAAGACAAGTTCCGGGCCGGCGGCAGTCCACAGAGCGTGCCAGCTGCGTTCACCGGGAAGCTGGTCGAGGATGTCGACCAGCCGCCCGACGAAATAGAACAGTCCGGCTTCGACCAGCGGCGCGATGCCGCCGATCACCAGCATGGCGAAGAAGGCGATCTTCGCCTGCCCGACATAATGCCAGAGGAAACCCCTGACGCCGGCAGGTGGGCGAAGGTCCGCAGGCTCGCGGAATGGATAGACCCAGTTCTCGAACCAGCGGTAGATGGCAGTCATCATTCGGCGGCTTCACCCTTGGCGATTGCATCGTTGGCGGCTGCATCGTTGGCGGAGGGGCCGTCGTCGAGCAGGAAGCCGCCCGACTGGCGTTGCCAGAGCTGGGCGTAGAGCCCGCCGCTGGCAACCAGTTCCTCATGCGAACCTTCCTCGATGACGCGGCCCTTGTCCATAACGACGAGCCGGTCCATGGCGGCGATCGTCGACAGCCGGTGCGCAATGGCGATGACGGTCTTGCCTTGCATCAGTCTGTAGAGGTTCTCCTGGATGGCCGCCTCGGCCTCGGAATCGAGGGCGGAGGTCGCTTCGTCGAGGATAAGGATTGGTGCGTCCTTCAGCATGACACGGGCTATGGCGATGCGTTGCCGCTGGCCGCCGGACAATTTGACGCCGCGATCACCGACATGCGCGTCGAAACCCTTTCGACCGTTAGAATCCGACAATCCGGCGATGAAATCCAGCGCCTCGGCGCGCCGCGCCGCCTCGATCAGCATCTGGTCGCTGGCGTCCGGCCGGCCATAGAGGATATTCTCGCGCACCGAGCGATGCAGCAGCGAGGTGTCCTGCGTGACCATGCCGATCTGGGCGCGCAGCGAGTCCTGCGTCACCGCCGCAATGTCCTGGCCGTCGATCAGGACCTTGCCGCTTTCGAGGTCATAGAAGCGCAACAGAAGATTGACCAGCGTCGACTTGCCGGCACCCGAACGGCCGACGATGCCGACCTTCTCGCCCGGCTTCACCGTCAGCGACAGGCTTTCGATCACGCCCTTCTGCTTGCCATAGTGGAAGCGGATGTCCTCAAAACGGATCTCCCCCTTGGTCACGGCAATATCCTTGGCGCCAGGCCGGTCTTCGACGAGGCGCGGCAGCGAGATCGAGGCGATGCCGTCCTGCACCGTGCCGATATTCTCGAACAGCGTGGACATCTCCCACATGATCCATTGCGACATGCCCCAGAGCCGAAGCACGAGGCCGATGACCAGGGCGACGGCGCCGATCGTCACGGCTTGGCCGAGCCACAGCCATAGCGAGATTGCGGTGACCGAAAACAACAGCAGCGAATTCAGGACGTAGAGCAGGCCGTAGAGCTGAGTCACCAACCGCATCGACCGGTAAACGGTGTCGAGAAAGCCGGCCATACCGTCCTTGGCGAAGGATGCCTCGCGCCGCGCATGCGAGAACAGCTTGACCGTCTGGATGTTGGAGTAGCTGTCGACGACACGGCCGGTCATGGTCGAGCGCGCATTGGCCTGCTCCTCGCCGACCTTGCCCAGCCGCGGGATGAAATAGCGCAACAGCAGGACATATCCGGCAAGCCAGACGGCAAGCGGCGCAGCCAGCCGCCAGTCTGCCGAGCCGACGATGAACAGCATGCCGAGAAAATAGACGACGATATAGTTGAGCACATCGATGAGCTTGATGACGCACTCGCGCACCGCGAGCGCGGTCTGCATCAGCTTGGTCGCGATGCGCCCGGCAAACTCGTCCTGATAGAAGCTCATCGACTGCTTGAGCAGGTAACGATGCACCTGCCAGCGGATACGCATCGGATAATTACCCATCAGCGTCTGCTGGTTGAGCAGCGAATGGAACCAGACCGTCGCCGGCAGCGCGAAAACCACGATGAAGGCCATCCCGGCCAGCTTCAAGCCTTCGGTCTGCAGGAATGTCTCGCGATTCTGTCCGGACAGCCAGTCGACGATCCGGCCCATGAAGCCGAACATCCACACCTCGGCAAGGGCGATGGCCGTCACCAGTACCGCATCGAGAGCGATGTAGGGCCACGCGCCGCGCGTATAATGCACGCAGAAGGCGATCAGTGTCCGCGGCGGCTCGACCGGCTCCTTGGCAGGGAACGGATCGAGCCTTTTTTCAAACCAGCTAAACATAGAGATGCTCACAATACCTGTTTCCGCTCACGCGGCACGCGAACGGACGGGGTGCCCAGACCGCATGGCGTCAAGGACCGGCGATACGGAATCGTCCGCCTCGCCGGTCCTGCTTCGCGCTATATAGGTTGTCGCGGGCCTTTCGCCGACAGTCTCGTTTGACGATGCTGACGACGTTTTGACGATCCGGATTTTCGCGCTGGTTTTTGCACCAGGCCGGATCAGCCTGATGATCCGGCGCACCAGCGACGGCCGGCTATAGTCCGGAACGGCGCGCGAGAAATCGACGTCCGGCAGCATACCGCGATGCGGACGCCGGCGGGTCTCGGCGTGAACCGCCGACGAGTAGGTCTCGCCGATCAAAAGCGCCCAGGTCGCAGTCTTCCGCTCGTGCAGGCTTCTTGAGCCGGGTATTCTACAGGGATCGAACATCGGTCCGTCCTCCAGTTGAAGATGCAGGTAGAAGGGTGAACCAACCCAGGCCGCGGGCACGCGCGGCGCGGCAAAGGTGGCATCGGTCGAAGCGTGTTCAGGTGGGGCGTTCAGCCCCTTCCACAGCTTGAAAAACATCGCAGGATTCCTTCAAAGGCCGAAAAAGGTTTCGGCGGGAATCGGTGCGATTGAAGTCTAGAAGGTCAGGAGAATCGTCGTACCGAAACCGCCGTCGGGCTGGTAAGCCCACGAGAGGGGTGGTGGATGTGCATGGCCATCATGAATTACCCCTCCGTCGGTTCGGGTTGACAATGCTGGCCGTATAACCGACTTCGCAGAAAATGACCACCCGCCAGTCCAGGAATTTCCAAAACCGCGAGAGCTCTGTGGCTGATCTGCCACTTATTAGAAAGACGCGGAAATGAACGACCGTCTCCGCATCGCGCTCTACCAGCCTGATATCGCCGGCAACACCGGGACAATCCTGCGCTTCGCCGCTTGCCTCGGTCTCGGCGTCGACATCATCGAACCGGCGGGCTTCCCGCTCGGTGACCGGGCGCTGAAACGGGCCGGCATGGACTACCTCGAAATGGCGGCGCTCACCCGGCACGTCGACTGGCACGCCTTCGAGGACTGGCGCAAGCTTGCCAAGCGGCGGCTGGTGCTGCTGTCGACCAAAGCCACGACCCCTTACACCAGCTTCGCCTTCGGCGATGACGACATTCTTCTGTTCGGCCGCGAATCCGCAGGCGTTCCGGATCTTGTCCATCAAGCGGCGGATGCCCAATTGACCATTCCCATGCAAGACGCTGCGCGCAGCATCAACGTCGCGCTTTCCGTCGCCATGGTGGCGGGTGAAGCCATCCGGCAACTCGGATAACGGCACTCCGTCTCCCGTCATCCTGGCCCAGGCGCACATCACCATCTCCTTGGTTTGCAGATCCCGGGTTTCTTCGCTACAAGCTCAACTTAACTTTAGGTCAAGCGAAAAAATCGGAACGGAAAAAGAGGGATGGCACCGGTAACGGAATTGACGGTCGGCCAAGTGGCCATGCGCAGCGGTGTGGCGGTGTCGGCGCTACATTTCTATGAGGCCCGCGGGCTGATCCGCAGCCACCGGACGTCAGGCAACCAGCGGCGCTACGGCCGCGACGTGCTGCGCCGTGTCGCGATTATCAAGGTAGCGCAGGAGGTCGGTATCTCACTGGCCGAGATCGGCACGGCCCTTGCGTCACTGCCCGAGGGCCGCACGCCGACGCGCGATGACTGGAACCTGCTATCGACCGCCTGGCGCGACGGGCTCGACCACAAGATCGCCCAGCTGAAGAAACTGCGCGACGGGCTGACCGACTGCATCGGCTGCGGCTGCATGTCGATCGACAAGTGCCCGTTGAGGAACAAGGGCGACCGGCTGGCAAGGGAGGGGACCGGGGCGCGGCGGCTGATTGTTGCATCCTAAATGGAAGCAGTGCGATTATGGTGCGATACGGAAGGGAACCTCAGTGCTGGGACATCTAATCCAAGCAGAAGAAGAGACACAGCTCATCGTGTCTATCGGATCGATTCCGGCGGCATGCCAACGCCCTATACGTCCTTGAGCTTCGATGAGGCGCAGAAAATGGGCTTCGAAAAATTCGGCAAGCTACTTGGTGAGAACCTAATTCTAGATTCTCCAAAATTGCGCGATCTATTTTTGTCGTGACATCCCTTAATCTGCTGCCGGCAACCGTCGTATCGTGAACTCGATCACGTCGCCCGGCCGCTCGAACCAGCTTTCGATCTCGGTCCAATAGGCCTGCTTGGGAAAGCGCTCGAACCATTCCTTCGCCTTGAGACGAGCGTCGGAGCGCGGCAGCACGAAGGTCTCGCGCAGGAAGCCGTCGCGCGGCATGCGCGCGTTCTCGGCGCGCGAACGGTCGAGCCTCTTCTTCAGGCCATCCAGCGGCGGTCTTGCCGGGGTGCGCACGAAAGAACTACATTCACACTTGACCCTTGCACCCAAGAGATTAGGGATCGCGGCCGGAAAAGACGAGTCATTTGTCGGGCGCGCCCGCAACCGGAGACAGGATTTGCAACGACCCGAGATACCGGCGGGGCTGCCAGCCGACATCGAACAGAAGAAGACGAAGGCACGGCTGTGGTTCGAGACGTTGTGCGAGCGCATCTGTGCCAGCTTCGAGCAGATCGAGCAGGACCTGCAGGGGCCGCAGGCTAGCTGGTCGCCCGGCCGCTTCGAAAAGACGCCGTGGCAACGCGATGCCGGCAAGGGCGGCGGCGGTATCATGTCGATGATGCACGGCCGCGTCTTCGAGAAGGTCGGCGTCCACACCTCGACCGTCCACGGCGAGTTCTCGCCCGAATTCAGGAAGCAGATGCCGGGCGCCGAAGAGGACCCCTCCTTCTGGGCAAGCGGCATTTCGCTGATCGCCCATCCGTGGAACCCCAACGTGCCGGCCGTGCATATGAACACGCGCATGGTCGTCACCTCGCGCCAGTGGTTCGGCGGCGGCGCCGACCTGACACCGGTGCTCGACCGCCGCCGCAGCCAGGACGACCCCGACACGATCGCCTTCCACAGAGCGATGCAATTTGCCTGCGAGAAGAACGCGGCGATCGCCGACTACGTGAAATTCAAAGCCTGGTGCGACGAGTACTTCTACCTGCCGCACCGCGACGAGCCACGCGGTACCGGCGGTATCTTCTTCGACTGGCTGCATTCGGATGAGGACAAAGGCGGCTGGGACGCCGATTTCAACTTCGTCCAGGACGTCGGGCGATCTTTTCTCGTCGTCTACGGACATCTGGTGCGCGCCAACTTCAATGACAACTGGACCGATGGCGACCGTGACGAGCAGCTCATCCGCCGCGGCCGTTATGTCGAATTCAACTTGCTTCACGATCGCGGCACCATCTTCGGGCTGAAGACCGGCGGCAATGTCGCCTCGATCCTGTCCAGCCTGCCGCCAGAAGCGAAATGGCCGTAAAATCTCGGTGAGCACAACGTGAGCCGCAATCGGGTCCAAATCCCCAGAATTTGACGGCGAATGTGGCGCAAGGCGCGCCAGAAAATATCTTTTTCGTCTAATATACCATTGTAAAGATTGGGTTATTTGTCGCGTCGGGCCGGGAAACGCCGGCGGTTCTTTACTCCCGAGAGCCGCGACCCGACGTGACCGGACGGCCCATGATTGAATGGGGCACCTTTCCCAAGCGGTGCCCGCATTTTCCAGGAGAGCATGCCATGCGCAAGCTTATTATGACCGCGGCCGCCGCTGCCGTTCTCGCCTCTGGTACTGCCGCATTCGCTGCGGTCAAGCACACCACCGGCACGATCAAAAGCTTTGATGGAACGGCGATGAGCCTAGTTCTGGATAACGGAGCCACCTTTACGTTGCCCCAGACCTTCAAGGATCCTGGCCTGAAGGTCGGCGAAAAGGTCCGCGTCACGTGGGATATGAGCGGCAAGGATAAAATTGCCGAGGCAGTCAAGATCGTGAAGTGATGTCCTGCCCGCTGGAGCAAGACGAGGTCTTACTCCTGGGTGGCGTAAGAGGGCGGAGCAGCGATGCTCCGCCTTTTCGCAACCCGATCACCAGAGGGCCGCGTGTCGGCTTGGACGCACGGCACTCTAAGGCAACCAAAACCGTTCGATCGTGTTATGCTTAGCTGGCCAGCGTGTAGCCCGGATACCGTACGCGGTTTCCGGATCGCGCAATCAAAGGTCTGGAGCTTCCGTGTCAGTGCGCTGCGCGGCGCTCCAAGGAGGAGATGAGGAGAAGCCGATGAAGGAATTCCATTGCGGGTCGCTCGTACCCGGCTGCGAGTGGCACACACGCGCCGAGGAGGAGGCTGAGGTCATGCGCCGTGCCGTCGAGCATCTGCGCGAGACGCACGGCGAGACGGTGATCCGCGAGACGATGATCGAGGCGATCCGCTCGCGCATCGAAAAGGTCCGCGACGCAGCGTGACGGTCAGGATTCGAGTGCCTCCGCGGCGCGCTTGAGCAGCGCGCCGCGATCAAGCGCAAAACCGGACTCGACCCATTCCTTTTCGAGATTCTTCAACGTTGCACCAAGCTTCGGCCCCGGTGATGCGCCAAGCGTCGTCAGATCGGCGCCCTTGACCGGAAAAACAGGATTTTGCCATTTTGCAGCGAAGGCAAGCAGGCGCGAGAAGCCGCCGGCTTCGAGCAGTGCGTCATTGTCTTCGACCGCGCGGGATCGAGCGGAAGCGAGCAACAGCCGCAACCGGTCGACAAAGCCTTGGCGGTCGCCAAAATAAAGCCTTTTCGCCAACTCTCCTTCAGTCGTTTTCGGATCGACGGCAGCTGTGATCGCCCAATTCCGCAGCCGGCTTGCTTCGCTCACGGAAAGCCTCAATCTCTCGGCAAGCGTTTTCATGCGCGCGGCATCCGGCGGCACGATGGATTCCAGCCTGAGCAGCGGGTCCGGCGCCCAGGCCAGGTCCTTCTCGGTCTTGGTCAGCCCGTGGATGGCATCGATGCCCCATTTCTGGCTTTCCGGCAAAACGGCGGTCAGAACGCCGGCCTGGCGCATCCACAGCAGCGCCCGCGACGGATCTGGCGCCGACAGCAATTTCTTCAATTCCCACCAGACGCGCTCGACCGAAAGCTGGTCGAGCCCCTGCTTCAGCCGAGCACAAGCCTTCAACCCTTCGGCATCCGGCCTACCGTCGCCATACCATGCGAAGAAACGGAAGAAACGCAGGATGCGCAGATAATCCTCGCGGATACGGGCTTCCGGATCGCCGATGAATCGCAGCCTCCGCGCTTCGATATCGGCGATACCGCCGACCAGATCGACGACCGTTCCATCGGCCTCGGCATAGAGTGCATTGATGGTGAAATCACGCCGCTCAGCGTCGGCTTTCCAGTCGCGGCCGAACGACACTTTGGCGCGCCGGCCGTCGGTTTCGATATCGGCACGCAGCGTGGTGACCTCATAGGCCTTGCCGTGGCCGACCGCGGTGACTGTGCCATGCTCGATGCCGGTCGGTACCGTCTTGAAGCCTGCCGCCTCGGCGCGCCGGATGGTTTCCTCGGGCACCGTGGTGGTGGCGATGTCGATGTCGGCGACCGGCTGGCCGATGAGCGCGTTGCGCACCGCACCGCCGGCGACACGCGCCTCCTCGCCGCCATCAGTCAGCGCGGCGAGCAGGCGCTGCAGGTGGCGTTCGCCGAGCCACCCGGCCTTGCCCGCGATCGACACTGGATCGCTCACGAATAGAGCCTTTCATAAAGCGTACGGATGATGCCCGCGGTGACGCCCCAGATGCGCTGGCCGCCATAGGGCATCTCGTAATAGAACCATTCGAGGTCGTTCCACATGCGACTGTCTCTGGTGTGGTTGGCGGGGTCCATCAGAAAGCCCAGCGGCACCTCGAAGACGGCATCGACTTCGTCGGAATTCAGCGTCAGGCTGAAACCGGGCCGCACAATCCCGAGCACCGGGGCGATGCGATAGCCGCTGCCGGAAACGTAGTCCGGCAGACGGCCGACGATCTCGATGTAATCCCTATCGAGACCGATCTCCTCGAATGTCTCGCGCAACGCCGCCGCTTCCGGGCTCGCATCGGTTTGATCGATGGTACCACCGGGGAAAGCCACCTGCCCCGAATGGTTGCGCAGCTTTTCCGCCCGTCTGGTCAAAAGGACCGTGGCTTCATGGCCATGATCGACCACCGGGATCAGCACGGCGGCATCGCGCAGCGCCTTGGCCAGCTTCAGCCTGGGATGGCCCGGATTGAAGCGGTGGTCGCCAAAATCGTCGCCGGCATGCGCCAGCGGCTGCGCCGCGACGCGCTGGCGAAACCCGGCAACGGAAAACGGCAACGGCATCACCTGATCCATCATAGGCGGTCCATCATGCGCTCAGCCGTTTCAGTTTCTCAGCCGGCATGATTGGATAGACCTCGCCTTTGGAACGGACGGCAAACATCCTCTTGCCACCGATGTCGATCTCTTCGCCGTGCTCGACCAGCTCGTACATCACCGGCCGTGCCACCAGCGCCTCCAGCCGCCCGCGCACCAGCACATAAGGCTTCAGGCCACCTGTCTCGTCCTCATCGACGAAGCGCAGCGGGTGTCCCGCCCCAGCCTCGACCACGTCGCCGACATTGGTGCGAAAGGTGATGATTTGTCCGTCGCCGACGCCCGACACGTCCATCTCGACGGCAATGAAGGGCGCGTCGGCGACGCGGATGCCGACCTTTTCCACCGGCGTCACCAGGTAAGTCCTGCCGTCTGCGTCCTTGCGCAGCACTGAGGAAAAAAGCTGCACCAGCGGCATCCGGCCGATCGGCGTTCCCAGATAGAACCAGGTGCCGTCCTGCTTGATTTCCATGTCGAGATCGCCGCAAAATGCCGGATTCCAGCGTTCCACCGGCGCCGGCCCCTTACCGGCGCGCGTCGCGCGCGAGACCAGCGCTTCCAGCCCGCGCGCCTCGGTCGCGGCCGTCAGGCTCTCTTCACGATGGTCGGCGGCTTCCGTCATGGTCACGAAATAGTCACTGTTGTTCCGCTTGTCAGCCTAAGTCTGTGATTTAAGTTCATTGCAGGCGCATGCGAAGCCGAATCGCGGCATTCTCTGCGGCACCAAGGTGCCAAGCGGTGTTTCCAACAGAAGGATCGATGCTGCATGAGCGTTATGATCAAGGAAAGCCCAATCAGCGAAAAGGACATGGTGGCGCAGGCCGAGAAAGCGCTGGCCGACATTTCGAGGGTCCGTGACGGCGTCGGCCGGGTCATTTTCGGCCAGGAAAGCGTCGTCGAGCGCACGCTCGTCGCATTGCTGGCCGGCGGCCATGCACTGCTGGTCGGCGTGCCCGGCCTCGCCAAGACCAAGCTGGTCGAAACGCTGGGCATCGTGCTCGGCCTCGATTCGCGCCGCATCCAGTTCACGCCCGACCTGATGCCATCCGACATTCTCGGCTCCGAAGTGATGGAGCAGGATGAATTCGGCAAGCGCTCCTTCCGCTTCATTTCCGGGCCGATCTTTGCGCAACTGCTGATGGCAGACGAGATCAACCGCGCCTCGCCACGCACTCAGTCGGCGCTGCTGCAGTCGATGCAGGAATACCACGTCACCATTGCCGGCGTGCGCCATGATCTGCCGTCACCGTTCCACGTTCTGGCGACGCAGAACCCGCTGGAGCAGGAAGGCACCTATCCGCTGCCGGAAGCGCAGCTCGACCGCTTCCTGATGCAGGTCGATATCCTCTACCCCGAGATCGAGGCGGAGCGCCGCATCCTGCTGGAGACCACCGGTATCGAGGATGCCAAGGCTGAAAACGTGCTGCAGCCGGCGCGGCTGAAGGACATCCAGACGCTCATCCGCCGTATGCCGGTGCCGGAAAGCGTCGTCGAGGCGATCCTCAAGCTGGTGCGCTCAGCGCGCCCCGGCCAGGGCAACGCCGATACCGACAAGCACGTCGCCTGGGGCCCAGGCCCGCGCGCCAGTCAGGCGCTGACGCTGTGCACCCGCGCCCGCGCCCTCTATGACGGCCGGCTGGCGCCGTCGGTCGACGACGTCCGCGCGCTGGCCGAGCCGGTGCTGCAGCACCGCATGGCGCTTACCTTCGCCGCCCGCGCCGAGGGCACCACGGTTCGCGATGTTGTGGCGAAGCTCGCGAAAGGGATTTGATGGCGCGCATCGGTGAAGCGCAGGCACCGGCAGCGACGCGCGATGCGCTCGCCAGAGGCCGGTTGCGGGCTTCGTTGGTGCCGGACCTGCTGGTCGAGGCGCGCCGCATCGTCAATACGGTAATTGCCGGCTGGCATGGCCGCCGCAAGCGCGGTATCGGCGAGAATTTCTGGCAGTTCCGGCCCTATGTCGAAGGCGATTCCTCGCGCATTGACTGGCGCCGTTCCGCCCGCGACGACCACACCTATGTCCGCGACCGTGAATGGGAGGCTGCCCACACGGTGTGGCTGTGGGCCGATCCCTCGCCTTCCATGCTCTACAAATCGACCGGGGCCAGCGTTTCCAAGGAATCGCGCGCCCTGGTGCTGACGTTGGCCATGGCCGAGCTTTTGTCGCGCAGCGGCGAGCGCATTGCCTGGCCGGGCCTGACCGACCCGTTCACCGCCCGCAATGGCGCCGAGCGCATCGCGGCGCAACTGATGCACGCCGGCGACCTGCCGGCAAAGCCCGATCTATCCGGCATTCGCCGGTTCTGCGACATCGTCCTCGTCAGCGATTTCCTCGACCCCGTCGAGGACACTATTGCGTGGCTGGACGTTCCCGCCCGCCACGGCGTGCGCGCCCATCTGGTCGAGGTCGCCGATCCGGCCGAGGAAAGCTTCCCCTATGCCGGGCGCACCGAATTCACCGATCCTGAGACCGGCGACAAGCTGACCGCCGGCCGCGCCGAAATGCTGGGCGAGGAATATCGCCTGCTTTATGCCGCCCGCCGCCAGGAACTGGCCGCCTGGTGCAAACGGCTTGGCTGGAGCTTTACCGTCAATCATACCGATCGCCTTGCCTCCGAGGCGCTGGTGCGCATCCACATGGCGATGACCGCCGAAGGCAGCTTTGCCGGGAGGGCCCGCGCATGAGTTGGCTGCCGCTCTCCTTCGGGGCGCCGATGGTGCTGTGGGGCCTGCTGGCGCTGCCGGTGATCTGGTGGCTTCTGCGGCTGACCCCGCCCAGGCCGCAAGCCGAGGTGTTTCCGCCGCTCAGGATTCTCGCCCGCGTGCTGAGGCGCGAAGAAACGCCGCAGCAGAGCCCTTGGTGGCTGACGCTGCTCAGGCTGCTGATGGCCGCGCTTGTCGTGGCAGCACTTGCCGAACCCGTCTTCAACCCGCGCGAAAAGCTGCCGGCCGAAGGCGCCGCCCTGGCGCTGGTGATCGACAATGACTGGGCAAGTGCCGCCGACTGGGGCAAGCGGGTCGCCACCGCCGAGCGGCTGATCGCCGATGCCAATTCGAACGGCGTGCCGGTGCTCATCGCTTTCACCGCCGAGAAGCCGAATGCCGAGATCGGTCCCTTCGATGCCGCTGCCGCGCTCGACCGGCTGCGCGCGGCAAAGCCGCGGCCGATCCCGACCGACCGCCCCGCCGTCTACGCCCGCGTCGCGTCAGCCCTGGAGTCGCTGCCGGGCGCAAGCGTCGCAGTGCTCGCCGATGGCTTGGCGGCGCAAGGCGACGAAGCCGCCTTCAACACGTTGTTGTCAAAGAACGCGGCACGTGTCGTCTGGGCCGTCTCCGACCGGCTGTCGCTGACCGGCCTGACCGGCGCCGACAACCAGGTCGACGGCTTCGCCCTGACCGCCATCCGCGCACCGGGCGATCCGGCACCTGCACAGGTGACGGCCGGCGCGTTCGACGACAAGGGGCGCCGCATTGCCGACGCGACGCTGACCTTTGCCCCGGGCGGAACCACCGCAACCGGCACGATGGCGGTGCCGTTCGAACTGCGCAACGACTTCGCCTACATCGCGCTCGATGGCGAGCGCCAGGCCGGTGCCGTCCGCGTGCTCGATGAGAGCTCAAAACGCCGCCGCGTCGGGCTGCTGTCGCAGTCCGAGGCTGATCAGGCGCAACCGCTGCTGTCGCCGCTCTACTACATTCGCCGCGCCCTGCAGCCCTTCGCCGATCTCGTCGAGCCGTCGAGCGTCGATCTCGCCGACGCCATCCCGCAACTGCTCGACCAGAAACCGGCGATGATCGTCATGGCTGATGTCGGCACCATTCCGGAACAGGCGCGGCAGAGGCTGGTCGACTGGGTCGACAAGGGCGGCACGCTGGTGCGTTTTGCCGGTTCGCGGCTGGCCGCTGCCGGCAATGACGACGATCTGCTGCCGGTCCGGCTGCGCACCGGCGAGCGATCGCTTGGCGGCGCGCTGTCATGGACGGCGCCGCAGCCGGTCACCGAATTCCCGAAAACCGGTCCCTTCGCCGACCTCGCGCCGCCGACCGAGGTCACCGTTACCAGGCAGGTGCTGGCCGAGCCGACGCCCGACATTGTCGAGCGCACCTGGGCCACGCTTGCCGACGGCACGCCGCTGGTGACTGGGATGAAGAAGGACAAGGGTACGCTCGTGCTGTTCCACGTCACCCCCGAGGCGACATGGTCCAACCTGCCGATCTCCGGCAGCTTCGTCGAGATGCTGCGGCGCATCGTGCAACTGTCGCGCAACCAGGGCGCGGCGGTCGCCAATGCCGAAGCCGTCGCCACTTCGCTGGCGCCCTACCGCATGGTTGCCGCCGACGGCACGCTGGTGCCGCCGACGCCGGATGCCAGGCCGCTGGTGCCCGGCGCCGGCCCGCTGCCGGTGACGCTGGAGAACCCGCCCGGCCTCTACGGCTCGGAGACGGGAGTATTCGCTCACAATCTGCTCGGTGGCGACAGCGCATTCACGCCGCTGGCCCGGCCTGAAATCACGGTGCCGGTCACCACCATCCAGTATGCCTTCGACGAGCAGCGCAACCTCAAAGGTCCGCTTGTCACGGCCGCCCTGGTGCTGATGGTGCTCGACACGCTTGCCGTATTCTGGATGGGCGGCTTGTTGTCGCGCCGGGCGCCCCGGGGGCGCGCGGCGGGGGCGGGCGCCGGGGGGCGGGTTGGGGTGGGATTTAAACAAAAGAGGCAGGCGGCCGTTTTGAGGGTGTTTTTGTGGGGGGGGGGCGGGTCAGTTAT
>NZ_JAMYME010000018.1:0-109617 GCF_040318345.1 Mesorhizobium sp. M1169
GGATGCGTTTCATCTTCTTTCTCCTGTCTGAATGCGCGGGATGCGCCTGGCAAATTGAACAGGCAGACAGAAGGAGTGTTCCCCGGTGAAGTTCAACTTTTGTAACTCTGGTCGTAGGTCAGCCTTAGGATGGCCGGCGTATATTAGAGGCCTCTTGAAGAAGACACTGCCCGCACCAGAATCCATGGCATGGCTCGGAGAATAGGCATTGGTGACCAGGTGGCGATTACGGCCAGGGTTCTGACGCGGGTAACAGAGGACCGCGTAAGGGTCTCGATCCCAGGTTACGACTTCCCACATTCCATCATCGACCACACCAAGGTGAACCGAGGCCAGCAAATCGACCTGAAAGGCGAGGTCACGCGCATCGACGAGGACACCGTGACTATCGACCTCGGGCCGCTGGTCACGGTCGACCGTGACAAGGTCCGGCTAATGGAGAAATATCGGCCGCCAAAACGACGAAAGGCACTTGTCGTTGCCCCGGATTAGAACCGACAACATCGCGACAGGCTATGAGGGCAGGCCGCATGACGGGCCGGTAGAGGACCAGTCGAAGCACTTGGTCTACTGCCCAGTCTGCGGCCAAACGTTCGACGCGCGCGATCTTGGACAGGTGTTCCACCACGCTGAGCCGCAGCACGAGCCGCTTCCGGTCGAGCAATAGTCCAGCTAGTTGAGCTCCGGCGGCAGACCGACGTTGAGACCCTTCAGCGCGCCACCGACGTACGTTGGATGAGAAAAGGGTGCTGCGTGCACCGCGCCTTCCCCGCGCGCCGATGTTCCACCTGGACCGCAAAAAAGTCCCGCCGCACTGCCAGAACGGCGGGACCGATCAAACGCTTTGCACCAGGCGGGGGGATGCGGGGTGGGCTTGCCAAGTGAGCGCGGACCGTAACCAACCCTAAGCGCAACGGCGGCAACGCGTCCACCAACCGCCGGTTGGAGCGACAGGACGATTGAGCCGCCGGCAGGTCAGGTCATCCCAGGGTCGCTATCGCTCGCAACCAGACGGTAGCGGAAATTGTTGCGGATGTGGTCGTTGAAATAGCGGCCCTTGGCGAACGCGGCCCGGAACGCGGCAAAGGTTTCCGGCGGTACCCCCTCAAACTCGTACCGCTTGCTGCTGGCGACGAACCACACCGAGAGGGTCCTTCTATCCAGATCATATTCCATCTTGCGGATCGAAGTAGATGGCATGAGCACCACAGGCCGAGGCCCGCGCCCTTGCGGGGAGCGCGGGCCGATCGGGATACCGATCTGCAGCAATACCTGGAGGGGAGGAATGGCTGCGTGCACCGAACTTGCGCGGCGGTCCCGTGTTCCAACCAGGATACACAAAAAGCTAGCCGCACCTTTCGGCATCATGCGGACGTTGGATTTCTGAGAAAGCGGGAGCGTCAATACCAACTTCTGGCGATGGAATTTTCCCGTGAGATAGGCACGCTCCACGGCGAAAGGAGTGCCCCGCCATGGCCGTCCTCGCCTATAACCTTGCCAATGACATCAAAGGATCGTGGAGGGTCGTCTTCGTGCCGGACGAACTGCATCTGTATGTGGAATTCAGCCAGCCAGACGCCGACACAAACCCGGCTGATTGGATGAGCGTTGATGATTTCCTTGCATGGCGGCCGAAAGGCGCACTCCACGAGCGAGCGCGCGACAGCTTGGTTTCGCTCATTTGCAAGGCGCTGACAGGGCGATGAGACACGGCAAACCCGCACCGAGATCGAGTGCGAGCGCCGCGAGTGGGCCTAGGGCCCCACAAGCCAGTGCCACCCCGCCGCCGGCAAACCGCGGCGGGCGAGTGCCTCGGGGACACGATGGTAGATTGCTAATGCGTTCGCGCGTGTGGCCTTAAGTCGCAAACTATTGGCTTCAGAAGCAGGGCGTAGGGCTTCATTGATGGTGCTACCAACACCATATGGTGACCCATAGCCCTCCAAAACGAGAGAAGCTCGTCCCGACGGGTCGCACTGCGGCCGTCAGCTGGTAATTGCTACGAACTAGGAAACCATCATGCCTGAAAATCCTGAAAATATCAGACCAACTTCGAGAGACGTCCCCCTCATTCAGCTAGGCCTCTATCAGTGCCGCTTCCCGGTGAGCGAAGACGCTTCTGTACCTGGCGGTTATCGTTTTTGTGCTGGGCCAACTTCGCCGGATCGCGTCTACTGCGATCACCACCACAACATTGTGACCGCCGTGGACCCTCGTCGAGCCCGTTCGGGTCTTCACCTCGCTCAACGACGCGCCGCGTAAGCCTGACTGGCGGCGGCCTCCCGGCCAGGCGCTATGCGCTCCAAGGCCTTGGCTACGACCTTGCCGTCGGCTCGGTCTGGCCCATCCTGCCTTATGCCGTCTTCGCCGATGTATCCCCGTCGCCCGATTGAGAACGACGACTTCTCGCCGAGCCCTTCAGCTCGCTAATCGCACAAACGCGTCGGCTCCAAAGGTTTGTCTGTCAGCACATCTTCCATGTGCCCGCACCTGAAGCCCCAACATCTTCTGCGACCAAACCGCGTACCTGGCACCGCCGATCGGTTGCTGCGGCGGATTTTTGCTGTTCGCAGCTGAACAATGCCTATCAACCTTGTCATCGCACCTAGTCGCACGTAGCGGCCGTTCGAATTCTCATCGCTCGGCGCGATGTTTGGTCCGTCTGCCCAGAAGAGCGGAGCAAGCCATTGACACCCACGAAGTTGCTGATTGGGCAGATCGCTGTCGTATTCGCAATTGTCATTCTTGGCGTGTGGACTGCAACCCAATGGTGCGCCTACATGCTCTCCTATCAGCCGCCACTGGGCGCGCCATGGTTTGTGACAGTCGGCTGGCCGATCTACCAGCCGTGGAAACTGTTCGAATGGTGGTTCCAATTTGACGCCTATGCGCCTGAAGTCTTCGACAAGGCTGGCATACTTGCCGGAGCCAGCGGGTTCCTGGGCTGTGCCGCCGCGATAGCTGGGTCCCTCTGGCGCGCACGGCAGCGGGGGTTGGTCACCACCTATGGATCCTCACGATGGGCCATGAAGCTGGAGATCGAGAAGGCGGGGCTGTTTCAGCCGGCCGGCGTTTTCCTTGGCGAACTGAATTATCGCTATCTGCGCCATGACGGACCGGAACACGTCATGGCCTTTGCGCCGACACGTTCGGGCAAGGGCGTCGGACTCGTTGTTCCAACCCTTCTTTCCTGGACCGGCTCGGCCGTCATTCACGACATCAAAGGCGAGAACTGGCAGCTGACCTCTGGCTGGAGGTCGAAGTTCTCGCACTGTCTCTTGTTCAATCCGACCGATCCGAGATCGGCGCGGTACAACCCGCTGCTGGAAGTGCGCAAAGGTCCAGATGAGGTCCGCGACGTTCAGAACATCGCCGACATTCTCGTCGATCCGGAAGGCGCGCTGGAGCGGCGGAACCATTGGGAGAAGACCAGTCATTCACTCCTAGTTGGCGCCATCTTGCACGTGCTCTACGCCGAAGAGGAAAAGACACTCGCCCGTGCCGCCACCTTCCTGTCGGACCCGCAACGCTCATTCGCTGCGACACTGCAGCGGATGCTGACCACAAACCACCTCGGCACGGTGGACAAGCCTCAGGTCCATCCGGTCGTGGCCTCGGCGGCTCGTGAGGTGCTGAACAAGTCAGAGAACGAGCGCTCAGGCGTTCTCTCGACCGCCATGTCGTTTCTCGGGCTCTATCGTGATCCAACGGTGGCCGCGGCAACATCGGCCTGCGACTGGCGCATTGCCGACCTTGTGGATGCCGAGCGACCGATGTCGCTGTATCTGGTCGTGCCGCCGTCGGATATCTCGCGCACTAAGCCCCTGGTGCGATTGGTGCTCAATCAAATCGGCCGGCGGCTGACCGAGCGCCTGGAGGGGGATCCAAAGAAGAGCCGCAAGCATCAGCTCCTGATGATGCTGGATGAATTTCCGGCGCTCGGTCGGCTCGACTTCTTCGAGACTGCGCTCGCCTTCATGGCAGGCTACGGCATCCGCGCTTATCTGATAGCGCAATCGTTGAACCAAATCTCCAAAGCCTATGGCGAGAACAACGCCATTCTCGACAATTGCCATGTGCGGATTGCCTTTTCCTCAAATGACGAGCGCACGGCCAAACGCATCTCGGACGCGCTCGGTACCGCGACGGAACTCAGATCGATGCGCAACTATGCCGGCCATCGGTTGGCGCCCTGGTTGTCCCACGTCATGGTAAGCCGCCAAGAGACCGCTCGCCCCCTGCTGACGCCGGGTGAGGTGATGCAGTTGCCGCAGGCTGACGAGCTAATCCTGGTTTCGGGATTGCCGCCGATTCGCGCCAAGAAGTTGCGTTATTACCAGGATCCGAATTTCACGGAGCGAGTGCTGCCTTCGCCGGTGCTGCGCGACGGTGCCTACGCGGATCGGCCCACGTCGCGCCCGGACGATTGGAGCGGACAGGTGCGCGGCGTGGATCGGCGTCTTGCTGGCGACGACGACAGTGCCGGCGCGGGAATCGAAGACGGAGGTGTCCAGCAGCAGCGCCATCCGGGCCTGCGCGAAGAACGGACCCTCGTCGTCCAGGAGCCTGATCAGGGCGATCTGTTCACGCCCGCAGACGATGACTGCGAGACGCTCGCCGACAAGCGCGTCATGGATCGGATTTCCACCGCCGCACGTGCGTACGGCCTCAACGAGGGAATGGGCGACGACAAGGACATCGTGCCCGGCTTCTGAACGGCGCGCCATACGCGGGCGCATCTCAGCGTAGATAACGGCCGTAAGCGATTTCGAGGATCTCGACGATGCTCGTTCCCGTCGCCGGTGCATCAGCGCCGGTCAGAGGGAACGAGCAGCATGAAGCCCCACCGCATTCGTCACCAGTTTTTGCTTGAACCCGAGTTGAGCCAGAAGCTGGAGAACCTCAGCCGCAATCCATCGACCACCAAATCGGCCATTGTGGCGCACGCGGTCGAGACCTTTATCGAGCGGCGTGGGGAGAATGAACTCGACCAGCGCTACGGCAAGAGGCTCGACCGTCTTTCCCGCGACCTCGGACATGTCAGGCGCGATGTCGAGATGATCCTGGAGAGCCTGGCGCTCTTCATCCGCTTTTCGATCACGCTTCATGCTCACACGCCGGTGCCGGACAGGGCCACGCAAGCGATTGCCCAGGAGCGCTTCGACAAATTCGTCGAACAGGTCGGCCGCCAAATCGCTTCCGGGAAACGGTCACTTGGCACCGACGATCGCAGGGGAGGGGAAGGATGAGTTCTCATCCGGAAGCCGACCATCGCCGCCGCGTCATGCTGCGCACCGCCATGGGTCCGGCGATCACCGAAGCCCTTGCCGATCCGACCGTCATTGAGGTGATGGTCAATCCCGACGGTGCGCTGCGGCTCGACCGGTTGGGTGAAGGCCGGGTCGACACCGGCGTGCACATGCATCCTTCTGAGGCCGAACGCATCATCCGCCTGGTCGCCTCCCACGTGCGCGCCGAGGCGCATGCTGACAATCCGATTGTCAGCGCCGAATTGCCATCGGGCGAGCGCTTCGAGGGTCTGCTGCCGCCTGTCGTGCTGGGGCCATGCTTCGCCATCCGAAAGCCTGCGGCGAAACTCTACACGTTGGCCGACTATGTCGCCGACCGGGTCATGCTGCCGCTGCAGGCCGATGCGCTGCAGAAGGCGGTCCGCGAGCGGCGCAACATCCTGGTCGCCGGCGGCACGTCGTCGGGCAAGACAACACTTGCCAATGCGCTGCTGGCACAAGCCGCCGATTGCGACGAGCGGGTGATCCTGATCGAGGACACGCGCGAACTGCAATGCGCGGCGAAGGATTGCGTTGCCTTGAGGACGAGGCGGGGGTCGGTCACGCTCGCCGATCTCGTGCGCTCGACCCTGCGGCTCAGACCCGACCGCATCATCGTGGGCGAAGTCAGGGGCGCGGAAGCCCTGGACATGCTGAAGGCATGGAACACCGGGCATCCCGGCGGCATCGCGACGGTTCACGCCAATTCGGCGCGCTCCGCTCTCTACCGTATCGAGCAGCTCGCCCAGGAAGCCGTCGTCACCGTTCCCCGCCGCCTCATCGCTGATGCGGTAGATCTGATCGTCTTCATCGCTGGGCGCGGATCCTCGCGCCGCATTGACGCGATCGCTGAGGTCACCGGTCTCGACAGCAGCGGTGATTACGCCATCACCCCGCTCACGCTTCCGCAACTCCAGCAGTTTTGAAAGGTCACCTCATGCTCAAGAAGCTTCGCTTCCTTTCGTCCACCGCGCTCGCGTTTCTTCTCACCCTCCCGGCCCACGCAGCGGGCTCCGGAATGCCTTGGGAACAGCCGCTGCAGCAGATCCTTGAGTCGGTGCAGGGACCGGTCGCCAAGATCGTCGCGGTGATCATCATCATCACCACCGGCCTGACCCTTGCTTTCGGTGACACGGCAGGCGGTTTTCGCCGGCTGATCCAGATTGTCTTCGGCCTGTCGATCGCCTTCGCGGCATCGAGCTTCTTTCTCTCCTTCTTCTCCTTCGGCGGCGGGGCACTCGTCTGATGGCCACCGGAGAGCAGCATGTCGAGGGTTTCGAAGTCCCCGTTCACAGGGCATTGACTGAGCCGATCCTGCTGGGCGGCGCGCCGCGAGCGGTGGCGATCCTCAACGGCACGGTGGCCGCGGCAATAGGCCTTGGCCTGCAGCAGTGGATCGCCGGACTGGCGCTCTGGATCGCCGGCCACACCCTCGCGGTCTTTGCCGCTCGCCGCGATCCGGACTTCGCCAGCGTGCTTGTCCGTCATCTTCGCCTGAAGGGGTGGCTTGCATGCTGAACCTTTCGGAGTATCGCGGCAAAGCCGATCGGCTTGCCGACCATCTGCCCTGGGCCGCTTTGGTCGCGCCCGGCATCGTGCTCAATAAAGACAGTAGCTTCCAGCGAACCTTCCGGTTCCGTGGCCCCGACCTTGAAAGCGCGACCGAAGCCGAGTTGGTCGGCATCTGCGCACGAGCCAACAATGCGCTACGAAGGTTGGGCTCCGGATGGGGGTTGTTTTTCGAGGCCGAGCGCGTTGAAGCGCTGGGCTATCCGAGCTCGGCTTTTCCCGATGCTGCCTCATGGCTGGTCGATGAGGAAAGGCGCGCGGCCTTCGAGGGCAAGGTCGCGCACTTCGAGAGTCGCTATCATCTGACCTTGGTCTTCATGCCGGCGCCAGATGGCCAGGCGCGGGCGGAAAGCGCACTGGTCGACTCGCATCACTCGGGAGGGGCTAGAGACTGGCGCCAGGAGCTGGCGTGGTTTCGCGACGAGACCGACCGCGTCCTGGATTTGCTGTCCGGGTTCATGCCGGAAGTGCGCGCCCTCGATGATGCCGAGACGCTAACCTATCTGCACGGCACAATCTCGACCTACCGCCATCCGGTCGCCATGCCGGAAACGCCAATGTATCTCGACGGTGTTCTGGTTGACGCGCCGCTTACCGGCGGCCTGGAGCCGATGCTGGGTGAGCAGCATCTGTGCACCCTCACCATCCTTGGTTTCCCGAACGTCACCCGGCCAGGGATCCTCGACGCGCTCAACCATCAGGATTTCGCCTACCGCTGGATGACGCGCTTCATCCCGCTCGACAAGACGGAAGCCACAAAGACACTGACCCGGTTGCGCCGTCAGTGGTTTGCCAAGCGCAAATCGGTCGCAGCCATCCTGCGCGAGGTCGTGACCAACGAACCCGTCCCTCTCGTCGATAGTGACGCCGACAACAAGGCGCTCGATGCGGATGTCGCCCTTCAGGCATTGGGCGGCGATCACGTCGGCTTCGGCTATCTCACCACAACGGTGACGGTATGGGACCAGGACCGACAGGCCGCCGCGGAAAAGCTCCGAGCGGTTGAGCGCATAGTCAATGGGCTCGGCTTCACCACGATCCGTGAAAGCATCAATGCGGTCGAGGCGTGGCTCGGCTCGTTGCCCGGTCATGTCTACGCTAACGTTCGCCAGCCGCTCGTTCACACGCTGAATCTTGCCCATGTCATGCCGCTGTCGTCGGCGTGGGCCGGTCCGGTGGATAACGAGCATCTCGCCAACGTGACTGGGACCGAATCCCCGCCGCTTCTCTTCGCAGAGACCAACGGGTCGACACCGTTTCGGCTTTCCACCCATGTCGACGATGTCGGTCACATGCTGATCGTTGGTCCGACCGGTGCCGGCAAGTCGGTTCTGCTCGCGCTAGTCGCTCTGCAGTTTCGACGCTATGCCGGGGCGCAGGTCTATGTCTTCGACAAGGGCAATTCGGCTCGTGCGGCAACACTGGCCATGGGCGGAGAACACCACGCGCTGGGCGCGGATGGTGCGCTTGCCTTCCAGCCACTGAGCAATATCGGCGACCAGACTACTCGCAGCTGGGCGGCGGAATGGATAGCCGGCCTCGTTGCCCATGAGAATGTCAGCGTTACGCCGGAGGTAAAGGAGGCGATCTGGTCGGCACTCATCAGCCTTGCGACTGCGCCGGTGCAGGAACGCACGCTGACGGGCCTGTCGGTTCTGCTTCAGTCCAATGGGCTCAAGGCCGCGTTGATGCCCTACACGCTCGACGGTCCCTTCGGCCGGCTGCTCGATGCCGATGAAGATCGGCTGGCTTTGTCGGATGTGCAGTGTTTCGAGACCGAAGAGCTGATGCACAGCCAAGGCGCTGTGCTCCCGGTGCTCACCTATCTGTTCCATCGTCTCGAGGAGCGGTTCGACGGACGGCCGACGCTGCTGATGCTCGACGAGGCGTGGGTCTATCTCGACAACCCTCTCTTTGCCGCCCGCATCCGCGAATGGCTGAAGGTGCTGCGAAAGAAGAACGTCTCCGTGATTTTCGCCACGCAGTCACTTGCAGAGATCGCTGCCTCGTCGATCGCGCCGGCAATCATCGAGAGCTGCCCACAGCGCATTTTTCTTCCCAATGACCGTGCCGTGGAACCGCAGGTGCGGGCAGCCTATGAGTGCTTCGGCCTGAACGAGCGGCAAATCGAATTGGTCGCCCGTGCCACACCGAAGCGCCAGTATTACCTGCAGTCACGCCGCGGCAACCGCCTCTTCGAGCTCGGGCTCGGCCCGATCGCTCTTGCGCTCTGCGGCGCCTCTGATCCGGCCACGCAAGCTTTGATCGACAGCGTCCTGTCAGAGCACGGGCAGGACAGCTTTGCCTCCCGGTTCCTGAGTGCGCGCGGCCTCGATTGGGCTGCCGAGCTTCTCCAGCAATTCCCTCAACCAGACAAGGAGCAATCGTCATGATGCGGCGCCGCCTTCTCACCAGCCTGATCACCGTTTCCCTGATCGCAAAACCAATGGCCGACTACGTTCAGCCGGCCCACGCCCTGATCGTGTTCGATCCGTCGAATTATGCGCAGAACGTGCTGACAGCGGCACGTTCCCTGGAGCAGATAAACAACCAGATCCAGTCGCTTCAGAACCAGGCGACGATGCTGCAGAACATGGCGCGGCACCTTCAGCGCCTGGATTTTTCTTCCGTGGGCCAGCTCACAGGTTCGCTCCAACGGATCGACGGCCTGATGACCCAGGCCAGCGGCCTGAGCTTCGATCTCGACAAGCTTCAGAACCAGTGGCGTGTGCAATATCCGGAAAGCTACGACGCCACAATCGAGGTCAACGATGTGGCGAGCGCCGCGCGCGAGCGCTGGCAAAACGCCATGCAGGCGTTCCGCCAAACCATGAGCGCGCAGTCGCAGATCGTGGAGAACGTGCGGGCCGACGGCGACCTGCTTACCGATCTCGTCAACCGCAGTCAGGGCGCGGCAGGTGCCCTTGAGGCAAGCCAGGCCACCAATCAGCTGATCGCGCTTTCGACCAAGCAGCAGATCCAGATCCAGACGCTGCTCGCGACCCAGTTCCGGGCTGAAGCCGAAGATGCTGCCCGCAAGGCGCAGTCCGAGGAAGCCGCCCGCGAGACGACGAAGCGTTTCCTCGGCACCGGTACGGCCTATCCCGGCAACTGATCAGCAGTTCTTCAAGACAACGAGGAAGGCGGCGACATGAATGACCTCGGCGTCATTGATCGCTTCATGGAGACTTTTACCCGCTATATTGATAGCGGGTTCGGTCTGCTTTCGGGCGACGTCGCCTTTCTCACCACCATCCTGATCGGCATCGACATCACGCTGGCAGGCCTGGTCTGGGCGTTCGGCGGCGAGCCCAATGTTCTTGGCCGGCTTGTCCGAAAGGTGCTCTATGTCGGCGCCTTCGCGTTCATCCTGAACAATTTCAGAAGCCTTGCCGACATTATCTACCGCTCCTTTGCCGGGCTCGGCATCAACGCTTCGTCCGGCAATTTGTCCGCCGACAGTCTCCTGCGGCCAGGCCGCATTGCCGCGGCCGGCTTCGAGGGCGCCTGGCCGCTGCTCAATCAAGCGAGCCAGCTAGTCGGCTTTCCCGAGATTTTTGGCAACGCGCTGACCATCTTCGTGCTGCTTCTCGCCTGGTTCCTGGTCCTCATCGCCTTCTTCATCCTTTCCATCCAGCTTTTCATCACCATCCTGGAGTTCAAACTCACCACATTGGCCGGCTTTGTTCTGGTGCCCTTCGCGCTCTGGAACCGCTCGGCGTTTCTGGCCGAGCGCGTGCTCGGCAATGTGATCTCGTCGGGCATTAAGGTGATGGTGCTTGCCGTCATCGTCGGCATCGGCTCCACGCTCTTCGGCGAGTTCGCTTCCGCCCTGCAAGGCAAGGAGCCGGACTTGGCCGCGGCCATGTCACAGGTACTGGGCGCGTTGGCGCTGCTTGGGCTCGGCATTTTCGGGCCGGGAATTGCCTCGGGTCTTGTCTCGGGCGCGCCGCAGCTTGGCGCGGGAGCCGCACTCGGAACCACCGCGGCGGCCGCCGGATCAACGCTCGTTGCCGGAGGTGCGGCGCTTGCCGGCGCGCGCATGGCAACCGGCGGCGGTCTCGCCGCCGTTCGAGCCGGCACGGCCATGGGATCGGCTGCTTCCACAGCTTGGCAGATGGGGCGTGCAACATCGCCCGAGTCCGGCCTCTCCGGCGTAGCGGCTGGACTGCAGGGCGTTGCCGGCGCAGCTGGCGGCGCCGCGATGCGGGGAATGCGATCTGCAACAGAACCATTCCGGCGCAGCGCCGATGCCGGCCGCGATGCCGCCTGGACCGCGACGGGCGGCACGCCGACCGCATCAATGACCGGAAACCCTGCCGCGTCAGGTGCCAATGCCGCGCCGGCGTGGGCGAGGCGCTTGCGTTCCGAACAGACCGCGCGCGCCCATCGCCACGCCGCCACGCAGGCCGTCCGCGATGGCGATCGGGGTGGAAGCGGCGCCAACCCCTCTCTCAACGATAAGGAAGACTAGATGCTCTTCAAGCGACCAGTTCAACGCTACGGGAAGACGCCCCACCCCGTCACACCATACCAGAAGGCCGCCCAACTTTGGGACGAGCGCATCGGCACTGCGCGCGTGCAGGCAAGGAACTGGCGCCTGATGGCCTTTGGCTGCCTCGCTCTGGCCACCGGGCTCTCTGGTGGACTCTTGTGGCAGTCGATGCAGGGCCGCGTCGTGCCCTATGTCGTCGAGGTTGATCGTTTCGGCGAGGCGCGCGCCGTCGCTCCAGCAATCCGGGACTACGAGCCCACCGATGCCCAGATCGCCTGGCATCTCGGCCGCTTCATCCAGAATGTCCGCTCTGTTTCCACCGATGCGGTGCTGGTGCGGCAGAATTGGCTCTCGGCCTACGACTTTGCCACCGACCGCGGAGCCCTCTTTCTCAACGAGTACGCTAAGGCCAACGACCCGTTCGGCAAGATCGGCACGCGCAGCGTCTCGGTGCAGGTGACGAGCGTGGTTCGAGCGTCCGACAGCTCCTTTCAAGTCAAATGGACCGAGCAGGTCTTTGAGCGCGGCAGCCTCGCCAGCACAACGCGTTGGACCGGGATCCTCACCATTGTGATCCGGCCGCCGAACAATACCGATCAGCTGCGCAAAAACCCGCTCGGCGTCTTCATCAATGCCATCGACTGGTCGCGCGAGCTCGACAGTGCCGCGCAGACTTCCGTTCCCCCAAAGGAGCCCGCCAATGATAAATAGACTCTCGTCGCTCCGCACTGCGCTGGTCCTGTCGACGTCGGCTGCGGTCATCTCCGCCTGTGCCTCGAAGCCGGTGCCGCCACCTCAGATTTCCTATGATGCTGCCAAGTTCCAACCGGCGGCAATCGAGAAGGCGCCGGAGAAGCCCGTCAAAGTCGTGGAAGTGCCGAAACCGCTACCGCTGCCCGGCCAGTTGCAGCCCGAGCCGGGCAAGGCTGCTGAAGACAGGCGCTCGCCTGAAGAACGTGTCGCCGATGCCAACAAGGCGGCGACGCAGCAACCCACCAAATATGGCTATGTGAATGCGGTGCAGGTTTACCCCTTTGCCGAAGGCGCGCTCTACCAGCTCTATGCCGCACCGGAGCGCGTCAGCGATATCGCTCTGCAGTCAGGCGAGAAACTCCAATCCGTGTCGGCCGGCGATACAGTGCGCTGGGTAATTGGCGACACCGTCAGTGGCTCCGGCGATGACCAGCGCACCCATGTGCTGGTGAAGCCCTTCGCGCCAGGACTTGCCACCAATCTGGTGATCACCACGGACCGGCGAAGCTATCACTTGCAGCTTCAAAGCACGGATAAGACCGCCATGGCGGCAATCTCCTGGACCTACAGCGAGGACCAGATTATCGCGCTACGCCGGCGCGATGCGCAGGCCGAGGCTGCTATGCCAGTGGCGTCGAATGTGGCTCTCGAAAATATTCGCTTCCGCTATTCGATTACCGGCGACATGCCGCCCTGGAGGCCGACGCGCGCGTTCGATGATGGCAGCAAGGTCTACATCGAGTTTCCGCGCCGCATCGATCAGGGCGAGGCCCCGCCGCTCTTCATCGTCGGTGCTGACGGGGACAACCAGCTCGTCAACTACCGCATACGCGGCAACTATTACATTGTCGATCGCCTCTTCGCCGCGGCCGAACTGCGCCTCGGCGCCAAGCAGCAACAGGTGGTGCGCATCACGAGGACCGACGGCAGGCAAGCGCCGCTGCGGAAATTGCTCTTTTCGCGTTCCAGCAGGTGAGGGACGGCCCATGACGGATACTTCCCGCTCCGATGCTTCACCGAAACTCGATCCAGAACAGCTGCAGCTGCGGGCCTCGCCTCGCCGCGCTGTGCGCTTCAAGCGCGGCATTATTGTCGCCATTGCTGCTGTTGGTTCCGGGACCGTTCTAGGCGTCACCATGATGGCGCTGCAGGGACCGGCGCTGCGCATCAAAGAGCAGGCTGAAGAGCTTTACAACACTGAGCGGAAGCCAACCGCGGAGGCAATTGAAAGGCTGCCTAAGGACTATTCCGGGATCAAGCCCAAGCCTCCGGTGCTTGGACCACCGCTGCCCGGCGACCTCGGCCGCCCCATCCTTGAGCACCAACGCCAGCTGGGCATCGCGCCGGGCCAGGAGGTTTCGGCGGAGGAGCAGCGCCTTGCACAGCAGGCGATCGAGGCGCGCGAATCGCAAGTCTTCTTCCGGATCGAAAATCGACCCCGGCTAACGGATGCCGCCGGCAACGGGCAGGGCGGGCGTCCACCCTTTGAGGCAACGGCTCCACAATCGGACGCCGCACGCGATTCAGCTTCCGTAGCACCGGCCGAGGGCGACCAAAACAATCAACAGCGAAAGCTCGATTTTGTCAGCCAGCGGAACACAAGTGGAATCTACAATCTGCATGCACTGCAGACGCCGGCTTCGCCGTATCAGCTGATGGCCGGCAGCGTCATCGCAGCGAGCCTGATCACTGGCATCAATTCCGACTTGCCCGGCCTCGTCGTCGCACAGGTCACCGAGAATGTGCAGGACACAGTCACCGGCAGCACCTTGCTCATTCCGCAAGGCTCTCGCCTGATTGGCACCTATGACAGCGTTGTTGCCTTTGGACAAAGGCGCGCGCTGCTGGTCTGGCAACGGATACTGCTGCCCGACGGCTCTTCGATCGAAATCGACAATCTGCCGGCGACGGACACCGCCGGCTATGCCGGGCTTGAGGACAAGGTGGATTTCCACACCTGGCAGCTGATGAAAGGCGTTGCGCTGGCCACGTTGCTGGGGGTCGGCACGGAGCTGAGCCTCGGGCAAGACGAAAGCGACCTGGTCAAAGCAATCCGCGAATCCGCTCAGCAGAACGTCAGTCAAGCTGGCCAGCGCATCACCGAGAAGAACCTCAATATTCAGCCCACGATCACCGTCCGCCCTGGTTGGCCACTGCGCGTCATCGTGCACAAGGATCTTGTGCTACGGCCGTACCCGAATTGACTGGAGTCATCATGACCAATCTGAAACTCGGCAAACTTCCGGATCGGACACCTTCGAAGATCACCATAAGCGTAAGTGCAGACCTGAACCAAGCACTGCAGGACTATGCGGCGCTTTATCGTCAGACCTATGGCGAGTCCGAATCGGTAGCGGAACTGATCCCGTTCATGCTGGCGGAGTTCCTGGAGAGCGATCGAGCGTTTGCCAAGGCCAGAAAGGAAGGGCTCCCTGTCGTCGACAAGTCAGAGAAATCGCGGCGGCAGCCAATTTCAGGGTCCGAATAAGTCACAGCGACCAGTGAGTCCGAGGGGGCACCTTTCTAGGCGGGCGAATGCATTGAAGCAACTTGCCGGCGGCAAGCCGAAACATAGGGCACAATAGTCGAGCTGATCTGCCCCGAACCAATGCCGGCTCTGCGCCTCATGTCGGTCACCCCGTCGACGTCAGACGTGCACTGATAGTGTTGAAAAAGTCCGGCGCACCGCAAATCGCCATCGATATTAGAATCCAGTTCCACCCCGGCGCATTGCATGGAATCAGGATTCAATTTTGGGGTCTCTGCGGAACGCCATGCTACGAAAGTGCCACGGGCGACCGCGACGCGGACTTTTTCAACAAATATCCACTGAAAGCAGACATGATGCCGCAGACACGACACGTGAGCTTGTGGCGTGATCGTGATGCCGATCAGGCCTAGGTAGATCATGATATTGCAACTTACTGGGCTTCGACGGGCGGGGCGTTGGGCCGATAACCTCGCGGCTCCGCTGCTCTCTCCCGACTAGATGAGGCAAGTCACAGCTATGAGCCGCAGCAGGCGAGAAGTTATTCTTCGAAGAAACTTTATGGTTGCAAGTTTCTCGCGATATTCACATGATCAGCCTTGGCTCTAAAAGGTAGAAAACGCTGCCCGCCGAGGAATCGTCTTTTAGCCTAAAATGAAGCCTGACGTGCCGACACCGAATCACTTGGAGTAGATCATGCGAAACGTCGCGCGGGCACCAAGTCCGCCAGCGGCCTTGGGGGGCTCGCTCGCTACGGAGAGACGTCAATCCTTTCTCCGTTATCTTCAGTTGGATCCGATGAAACGCGAACAGACCCGCGTTCCGATCATGCAGCTCGAGTCACGGGAGATCATGCGCGATCTCTCGCACATGTTCCTGGGAAAGTGCGCGTTCTGCGAACAGGCTTCGAAAAGCATGTTCCTGCACCGCTTCAGGCCGATGAACGATGCCGAGCCAACGATCGGCAGCGAGGAGGACGGGCGGGCACGCGATGCCCATCTCTACTACGGCTGGCTGTCGGATGCCTGGATCAATCTCTATCCGAGCTGCGGGGACTGCAGGCCGAAACGAACCAATTACTTCCCGGTCGACGGACAGAGGACGCCTATCCCGACGCCGGAAGAATATGCCCGGTTTGTCGAGAAAGGCGACGGGACGTGGCCGGACATGGTCCTCAACGAGGCACCGCTCCTGGTCGATCCCTGTGCCGACGACATTGCCCGCCATCTCGTCCCGCGGAAAGACGGATCGATGGAAGCTGCAAGTCCACAGGGCGAGGAAACCATCAAGCATTTCCGGCTCAATCGGACGCGATTGAGAACCAGACGAAAGCAGGCCTTCGACGATTATGCAAAACTTGAAGGCGATGGGCCGAACGACACCAATGAATTCGTAGGCCTCTGGCGGATACTCAGGCGCCAGGTCGATGCCAGCGACGCGGAAATTGTGCGGATTGCCGCTTCTGCGAATATCGTCGAGGAAGACGACATAGCGGGAGCACCCCCCCGCCTCAAGGAAATCCGGCTGACGAACTTCAAGGCCATTGAGACGCTGTCGATCAAACTGCCTGCTGCACCAGACTCGACCGAACGCATGGCGCAGGCATTGTTGATCCTTGGCGAAAACGCTGCTGGCAAGAGCTCCATCCTAGAGGCGATCGCGCTTGCCCTCATCGGCACCGACGCGCGCCCCGACCTGGTGGAAGAACCGGGTAGCCTAAGGCTCAACCCCAGCTTCATGGGTGCCGAGGACCTGCCGCAAAGGCGATCGGCCAAGGTTCGCCTTCAGTTCGACAATGGACAGGTCTCGACACTCACGGTCGGTGTCAAGGGCTATTCTCAAATCGGCGAGAACCGATTGCCCTTGGTCTTCGGCTACGGCGCCTACCGTCATTATGTGCGCGACCTGCATGACTGGAAACCGTCACGACCGGTGCTCAGCCTGTTCCATACCGACAGCCTGCTCAGCAATCCGGAGCACTGGCTTCTCGGGTTGCCGCCGACCGAGTACCGGGCCGTCGTCCAGGCCTTGGGAGTGATCTTCGGGGCGGCCGAAGAGATCGAAGTCATCCATCGAGACGAGGCCAAGAGGCGATGCTTCGTTGAGATGCAGATTGATGCGTCCGGCAAGAAGAGCAGGACCCCGCTCTCAAACGTCTCGTCGGGCTTCCGTACCATTCTCGCATTGTCCTGCGACATCCTGCGATGGCTCATGGATCGCGACATCAATCCGAACTTCACAACGCTGACCTCGGCGGAAGGGATCGTGCTGATCGACGAGGTCGAGGCCCATCTCCATCCGCGCTGGAAGATCCACATCATGAAGGGCCTGCGCACTGCATTGCCGTCGATGACCTTCATCGTCACGACGCATGATCCGTTGTGCCTCAGGGGAATGCGCGACGGTGAAGTGGTGGTGTTGAGCAAGGTCGCCAGGCAGCTAGGCAGCGGCCAGATCCCGCTCATGGTCGACAGCCTCACCCAGTTGCCGAAGGTGTCGGCGCTGACCATCGAGCAGCTCCTGACCTCGGACCTGTTCAGCCTGTTTTCCACCGACGACCCCGAGATCGAGGCAAGCCTCGCAAGGCTTGGCGACTATCTCGCAAGAAAGGACGGGAGTGCGCCGGACCAGGACGTCAGAACTGCGATGGACGCGATCCGCAGGCAGGTAGTGGATGCCCTTCCGGTCGGCATGAGCGAGGCTGCCCGCCTCGTGCAGGAGGCCGTTGCCGACTACCTCGTCAAGCGGCGCAACCTTGCCGGCCGGCCACGCGAGGTCCTGCGCGATGAAACGAAGAGGCGGATCCTGGCCGTCCTGGAGGGCATCTGATGCGGCGCGTCGATCGGACCCTGGTTTCGGCGCCGGCTGTTCTTGTCGGTGAGAAAAGCCGCGGCGGCAAGGAACTGGCAAAGGCGAAGATCTTCTTCGCGGCGCAGGCAAAGGCACAAGCTGTGACAGCGGCCGCCGGCGCTGCGGCTCCAGGTGCGAAAACCAGGAAAAAGAAGGACAAGACGTTCAGTTTCAGCGCCTATTCCGACGAAGCAGTCAAATACGCGCTCGACAAGCTGTTCTTCGGCAAATGCGCTTATTGCGAAAGCCGGTATGCCAACCAAGCGCCGGTCGATGTCGAACATTACCGGCCAAAGGGACGCATCGCCCGAGTTGCCAATCATCCCGGCTACTGGTGGCTTGCCATGGTGTGGGACAACCTGCTGCCAAGTTGCATCGATTGCAATCGGCGGCGCTGGCAGGACTTGCCGAGATTCCCCGAGAGTCTCGCGCAACTGCTGGCGGCTCCTGAAATGCAAGGTGTCAAGGCATCGCTTGGCAAGCAGGATTTGTTTCCGATCGCCGGTGCAGCCAGGGCGACGGCGGACTTTCCCGGTATCGACGAGCAGCCCGACCTGATCAACCCCTGCGTTGACGTTCCGGAAGAGCACTTGGTGTTTCACATTGACCGTGGCGACCCTCTCGGCCTCGTCCTTCCGACCTTCAAGGACAACGTCCCTTCCAGGCGTGGCCTGACATCGATCCATGTCTACGGCCTGAACCGGCTCGGATTGGTTCAGGAGAGAACACGGGTCCTGCGCAAGCTAGATTTCCTGAGCCGGTTGATCGACGAGATCGGCAAGATTTCGGAGACGCTGCTTGCCAGCCTTGATCAGCAGACCAAGACCATGGGCGCGCGGCTCGACCTGCTGGTCAACCAAATCCTCGACGAAATCCGCACGATGGCGGAGCCGGGCCAACCCTATTCGAGCCTCGTGAAGGCCTGGTCGGACACGCTTAAAATCAATTGAGGTAGATGGGACATGAGCGCGCCTGAACTGAGCTGCGACCTCGTCATGAAGGGCGGGATCACAAGTGGGGTTGTCTACCCGAAGGCCGTCGTGAAACTTTCGCGCAAGTACCGCTTCCGCAATATCGGCGGTACGTCGGCCGGCGCGATTGCCGCGGTGGTCACTGCCGCCGCCGAATTCGGTCGCGCCGAAGGCGGATTTGAAAAGATCGAGGCGCTCCCAAAGCAGCTGTCAGCGACGCTCTTGGAGAAATTCCAGCCTCGCCAGGAGCTTCGCCCGGTCTTCAATCTAGTGCTGGCGGCGATGTCGAAAAGTATCGCGGGCACGGTCTTCGCGCTTTTGAAGGGCTACCCGGTGCCAGCCCTTTTTGGTGCCATCCCTGCGATCATAATCGCCATCATGATCCCGTTCACCTGGCATTCCCTGCCAGCGGCGCTGCTCGTTGTCTTGCTGTTCCTGTTTCTGCTCCTTCTTCTGCCGGCCGCCACAGCGGCTTTGGTCGCCGCCCGCGATGTCGCCCGCAGGCTCCCGCAGGCCGATTACGGCCTCTGCAACGGAATGACCCAACCTTATATGACGGCCGGCCATCCCGCCCTGACGGAGTGGCTAGCCGACACGATAGATCTCGTCGCCGGGCGTTCGGCCACCGGGGCACCGCTTGGGGTCAAGGATCTTCAATCCCGCCAGATCAAGGTGCAAACGGTAACCACCGATATCACCTCGCATCGCCCCTACGTGCTGCCGATGGAGAATAACCTTCATCTCTTTTCCGAGCGGGAGTTCCGTTCGCTTTTTCCTGCTCGCGTCGTCGACGCGATGCTGACGACGCCAAAGGAGGGGTCAAGCGACCTCTATCCGTTCAAGATCGACAATCTTCCGCTAGTGGTCCTCGCACGTATGAGCCTCAGCTTCCCGGCACTGATCTCGGCGGTGCCGCTCTACAGGATCGACTATACGCTGGTCGGCGTCCCCGAACAGGACAGGTTGGTGCGCTGCATGTTCTCCGACGGAGGGCTGTCGTCAAATTTTCCGGTACATTTCTTCGACCGCTTCCTGCCGTCGCGCCCGACCTTTGGCATCTCTCTCGGCGAATATGACCGCCGGCGGGAGAAGCCGGAAAGCACCGGGGAAACCCGCGTATTTCTTCCGACAAAGGCGGGACAGGGGCAACTCCTGCCAACGCAAGGCTTTTCCGGCCTGATCGCCTTCGTGTTCGCCCTGTTTGACAGCGCCAAGGACTGGCAGGATTCCCTCCAGTCGATCCTCGCCGGCTATCGCGAACGGATCGTGACGGTCGACCTCAAACCGGAGGAGGGCGGCCTCAACCTGGATATGCCACCCGCCCGCATAGACCAGCTCACCGGCTTCGGCGAACGTGCCGGCGACCTCATCACAAACGATTTCGAACTCAACGAGCACAAGTGGCGTCGGTATCTAGTCGAAGTCCGCGCGCTCGACGAGATGCTGCGCCAATTCGCCGATGCCTACGCAGAAGAACCCGAACCGGGCTCGCTTGGATACGCAGAGATCGCAACCAGCTACGAACCGTCATCCTACAAGGATCTCTCGGTAAGCGAACGGCAGATCTTGCGAGAACGAGCGGAGGCGATCGCCGCTCTTGGAAAAGCGTTTCAGAAGCAACAGCGTCTGGAAAGCTTCGACGATCATATGCCGAAGAGCCGCAGCCGGA
Source organism: Mesorhizobium sp. M1169 (assembly GCF_040318345.1). Lineage (NCBI taxonomy): Bacteria > Pseudomonadati > Pseudomonadota > Alphaproteobacteria > Hyphomicrobiales > Phyllobacteriaceae > Mesorhizobium > Mesorhizobium sp. M1169. The sequence goes on from NZ_JAMYME010000018.1 coordinate 20,084, forward strand.
TCCGCTCTGTTGCCCGGATGGACTATTGACCGCGACAATCGCAGCCGGACCGCGAAGATGTCTGATCGACAAAGGTCAAGACGTCGCGGTTGTTTCAAACTCATCGATCCCCGTGCGGTGTCTATGTTCATCATATCGAACCGCCATGTGCCGGGGGATACTTGTTTAGAGGTGCAGCGGTCCAAAATTTATTGGCATCGCATCCGGCAGAATGCGGCGAAAAAAAGCATGATCTCGTGACGACAGGGTGGCAGGGAAAACCTCACAATCGACAAAATGCCTCCCGGCCGGTTGATACGGCATTTCGCTGGTTGTTGAAGGCGATATTGGTGAGACGATGATCGGAATATTCTTCTCGTGGCAGAGCGATGTCGCGCCAAACAAAGTTGATGGCAGGCAGGCCCACCACTATGACTGTCATCGACTTACGTGGCGACCATGACGTCGGGGGTTCATCAGGACTGCAGGTTTTGCTTCAACCAATCTTGGGGCACCAGGGATCCTCCCTCCCACCAGTCGTGCTTGAGGTGGTCTGTGAAACGCGAGTCGTTCTCGAATTTCGCGTGGTCGGTGACGATAATCTGCATCTGGCCATTAAGTTTTTCGACGACGTCGAAAAGCCACTCGTAGATTTTGCGGACCTCCATCCAGTCATTGTCCTCTGTCTCCCCGTTAGCTGAAGGGAAATAGACCTGTGACGGCTGATCGAGGATCAAAAAGTTAGGTACGGGCCGCTTGTTCGAGGCAAACCATTCGTGGAGAGCCAGATGGCCGAGCAAGTGATACCAGACCCAGTTCCGTCCGCTGCCAAAGCGCGAAAACGGAATCGTCTCGTCTGCAGTCTCGCTGACAAGCCTCGGCCCGCGGAGATCAAATGTCAGAAAACCGTTCGCGTATTCGAGACGTTGCTCGCGAGCCCAGCGGGTGATCTGCTGCCCGATACCGCCGAGGAAGGTCGCGGTCTTCGCACGTACGTCTGACAGGTTAGTCTCTGATTCGAGTTCTTCGATGTCCGTGACCAAGGAGGCCCTCTCAAGTTCCATCGCGACACGTGTCTCGTCGTCGTCGACCGATATGAGCCTGCGGAACATGTCGATCATGCCAGAAAGCCGGGCAACTTCGTGTTTCTGCTCCAATAGCGACTTGATGGAGTCTTCCTCGACCTTCAAGCGTTGAACCTCGCGCCTAAGCGAAGCGATTTCCGACGTGAGATTGGTAACGGCGGCACGGTGCTTTGAGAGTTGTTCCCGGACATCGATCTTGTCCGAATTCACCATCGCAAGTTCGACGGCAAGCGTTTCCAAAGATTGCTTCATATCCGCTACAGCCGGCGTGACACCCTCTAGCCAGCTTTCACAAACCGGGCATTGCTTGGAATCGTGGTCATCTGCGAGGAGATGCAACGCCGTCAAACGTCGCCGCTGCTCGTTGAGCGCGCTATCGACGACGTTTTGGTCGTTCTCAAAACGCTCCAGAGCGTCAATCTCTTTTTTGAGATCTGACCTTTCACGAGTCTTATTCAGTAGCTCAGTATTCATCTGCTTGAGGACGTCAACGTCCTGACCGTCCGCTAATTGGCTACCGGCGAAAAGAGTGGTTTGGAGGGCCGAAGAAACTCTCTCGAGTATCTGTGCCGTCGACCTCCTAGCTGGGATGTCGGATGTCGCAATCAAACCCAGCCGGGTGCTTTCCGCCACAATTGATACGAGTTCCGTGTCACGATTGGCGGCGATCGATACGCCGCGTTCAAGCGCACGCTCGACCTCTCGCAGTCTCTTCCGCTTATTGCGGAGTTCGGCTTGCTTTTCGATGATGGCAGGGGAGATTGCCCCGAGGTAGTATGGCAACGTATCTCTTATCGTCTGAGCGAGTTCGCTTTGACGATGGAAATACAGGTCCGGGTTGGCGATCTCATTCTGCTTTTGGAAGCTGTAGATAAGACCTGACCGGAAGGTAAGCTTTTGTCGGTCAGCCGTGCCGTCGGCCCGAGGAAGAAGTGTGACTCCCACGCCTAGAAGCGATCCGATCTTTTCTACAAGATCATCCCGACGAGCATTCGGCTTCAAATCACTCATAGGCGGCGTTTCGTGGTCCGGGTTTGGCCGCACGAAGAACTCATTGCTCGCCGTCCTCCCTACGGGGACGCTACGGCGGGCCACGAATAACCTTTCCGCACCAAAATCCAGTTTCAAGGCGAACCATGACACGGCATTCGAGATCACACCTGCCGGGATCTCGAAACGCGATGCTCCAAGACAGTAATCGACGACGCTTAGCATTGCAGACTTTCCCCGACCGCTTGGGCCAGTGAGGATGTTCACGCGACCTAGGTCGAACGAGATTTCGTTGATCCTGCCGTCAAGGGAGTAAAGGACCACGCTCTGGATTTGCATTATGGTTTTACTCCTACCTGTTGGTAGATTTCTCTGTCGTCTCCTACCTTCGCGAACCACTTCCCGACAAATGCGGCCGCCTTCTGGTCGTCATCAAGGGTTTTGTCCGACTTCAAGATCGGAGGCCCCTTGGTGGCCGCAATCAGGCGGCCGTTCTCAGTCGAGACCCAGTTCGAGCGGAGCGACGTCAAAACGGCCTCCTTGACCTGCGGAACAAGGGACTGCGTAGATGAGATCAGGTCGGTTCGAAGTTCTGGGTGATCCCTCAGCCACTTCGAAAATCGGGTAGCGATAGTGCGGGGAAGGGCATTCCGGATATCGGGATGCAAGGCTATGGCGATGCCGGGAAACGCAAGGGCCAGCGACATGCCCCCATTAGTAACGCTATAGCCTTTGGCCATGCTATACACGAGGACGCCGAGATAGCCCGGATTAAAATAGTTGGCGAAATCTGTCTGCCGATCGTTCCAGGGAGCAAACGCCATATTATTCGTCCGGCTTGAATTTCGCGGTCCAGTGAGGGTGCCAACCGATCACTGGTTCGTTCGCCATGAGGTGTAAGACGCCGCGCCGTAGATAATCGAGCTCGACGTCCTTGAGCTTTGCCTGACTTCCCGAGAGTGAGCCGCTTAGAGCGGTTCGGCCGAGCTTTTCTAGCTCAAATTCTACGCCGTCCCGGCCAAGGCAAGCGTCTGCGTCAGGTTCGATCGCACCGAATTTCGCTGCCCAGTGACCGTAAAGCTGATCCTTGAACTCTTGTAATTCCTTTGGCTGCAGCCGCAGGCTCTCAATCCAGCGCTTTATGTGCCCATCAGCCTTGTAGACATCAAGTAGCGCCCCGGCGACCGCCGTCTTGTCCGGAGCGTGCCCGATAGCCATCAATTGCCGAACGAACAGCCTCTGCAACAGGCGAGCCTTTTGGTCGGCGTTCGGGTCCGTGATGTCTTCGAATATAGGCAAGCTCGACACGACATACTGGGAAACCAAATCCGTAATTTTCTCTTGGAGCAGCTCTTTACTGATCGGCACTTTCTCTTTCGTTCTGAGGCGCTCGATCAAAACCCAGTACCACCAGCCAACCAGCGACTGCGCCAAGCGCTCCAGATTTCCGGTCGTAGCACCCGTCAGGCTTAATCGCTTGACGATCTTCTGGCGAAGGCTCTCGATAACCGCCACTCCCGGCACTATGGTCATGTTTCCAATCAGCACGTCGCGGGCGGCTTCTGGTAATGCCAAGAAAGGCTCGACGTTCTTCTTCATGCTACCCGTCGTTCCGGCCTCTATCTCCTTCGCGATCTGCATGAGAAGGCCTTTAGCAGCCTTTACGTGCCTCGTTCCTCCCGTGATTCCCTTGGGCGCTAGATAATCCACAAGCATCGCAGAGGACGAGGGCTGGGCAGTGGTGAGCAAAAAGAACGCGGTTTTGCTTGGATCGACAGCGTCGTCCCTGACGAGAGAGGACCAGATGCGGATCGTTTTCCACAAATCCGCACTTTTGTCGGTGAAGGCCTTTGCCTTGGCGGGGTCGTGGTGTTTCAGCTGCAAAAGCTCAAACGCCTCGTCCTTCCCTCCGACGACCACGTCGTCGAAGGTTTCCACCATGAAGCCTTCCGCGGGATCATCCGTATCCAGGGCTCGAAATAGCGCATACTCACATTGGTAGACATATCCCACCAAGGAGTCTGCTGCAGAAAAACTCTCTATCCCAGACAATCGCTACCTGCCACCCAAGTCGAATCGACCTTGTCATCAGCTTGGCGATCTCTCGCGGCAATTGCAATTTCAAGCCGATATTTCTGGAGTGTTTCCCATAGGAAAAACAGGTGGTTTCAATCCTATTTGAATTGCGCAGCAAAAGGTGCTCCGACAACCGGCTGCGCCCCGCGAAATACATTACATTGACAGGCCACTGATTTCTCATCCGCAAGATGGGCACCTCCTCCCTGAAGGCGCTTTTGGTAAAATCTTCAGGAACACAGGGCCAAATTAGCTGGATTCCGACAACGGACGAACACTTAGGTCCGATCCAAGGTCTTGGCGGTGGGTAGCTATCGGTATCTTGGTGAGCTCCGCGATTGCCACCATGAGAAAGGGTGCACTGGCGAGCGTCAAATCCATTGCAGTGACAGACTCGCTTGCAGAAAACGCTTGTACGCCTAATGCTACACCTGTCGTAAGACCAATCGCTGCGGCCGCAATCTCTAGGCCCAGGCACCACGGTAGGTCCACTGGCCATAGCTTGCCAGCTTTTGACTCATCACAGTCTGCATTTTACTCGCCCCCCCGACAGGGCAACATCACGCCTTGATCGCCTGCCAGCATACACTTAACGGTTTTGAAAGTCTTAGTTAAGGCGTCTTCTCTCTATTGTCGGAATAACTTTTTCTGCCCTTCAGATATAGAATACCTCGTCAAAAAATGGGGTTAGCAGACCGCGTCGCCCATGCATGGTCTTCGTTGGATCGGTGTAAGCGGAAAGCCGAACAGGCCGTAGCGCGCTTACTCCGTTACATTTCAGCTAGCAGAGTGTTTCGCATGGGATCCCATCCTTGTCGCGATCGAGTTTTCCGCCCCATGAGCAGTTTTGCAGGTACCAGTTGGCTTCGTCGCAGGAACCGATCTGCTTGCACGTTCTCCGCGGCTCGCAAGAATAGCCGCTCTGCGCGACCAGCTTACGGCTGATGATGCCCAGTGGGCGGCTCGACGGCGCCGCGCCGTCGGCGTGCGCAGCGCGCCATTCCCAGGGTGCCTGAAACGTCCCGGCCCACAGGCCGATCTTTGAGGCTTGGGCTTGCGCCTGCTGCCCCGCATAGGCGCCCTGGCTGTAGTGAGGCCAATCCAGCGCCTGGCCGTGCTGGACCATCCAGGCGGCCACGCCCGCGCCGTCGGCGCGCCGACAATCGCCGACAAAGCGGTGGTAGCGATCCCACGTCACGAATGTGCATTCGAGCGGCCTCGACGCGGCCAGGAAAGTGTCCAGCGCTTCGGCCGATCGCCGGCCGCAAGGATACTCGGCGCCATTCGCATCGCGGCACAGCTGTCGGCTCTCTGGCGCGTCGATGCCGTTGAAGCGGACGCGCTGGCCGTGGATTTCGATCGTATCGCCGTCAATGACGGATGCGACACCGGTAAGCAAGGCGGGCGCCGCCCTTCGTGGGCTGGCCTTTGATGCATCGTCGCTGCGTTGCGCGCCCGACGGCGCCAGGAAGGCAGCCACTGCCGCCGCTGCCGTAAGACTGAGCATTGCCGGCACGCTCGCAAGTTGGCGCCGCCACAGCTTGGCACCGGTGGGTCTCTGCCACCGATTGGATCGATATTTGCGGTATGGCCTGCTCATCCGCTACGCCGACCAGCCCGGCCATGCGCTGTCGACCATGGGCAGGCCGGCGCAATAGTAATCGTCAACGAACCGCCCGGTGGACCGGTCGCGGCAGCGCCAAATAACGCTGTAGTTCTGGCCATAGAATTGGTCCCACGCGACGCCATAGATTTGTGGTGGCGGTGGCCGGTAATATGTTCCGCCTCCATAGCCGTTGTTGGCAGCGACACCCACAGCTGCGCCGCCGACAGCCGCGACCGCTATTCCTGTCGCGACAGCATTGTCGGTTTTCACAAGCCTGGTGCACTTCTCTGCTGTTGCGCGCCTGCGCACTAGAAGCGCCGCTACCCGACTACGATACTGTTCGTCCGTGCTGCTGGCGAGAACGTGACATAGCGCAACGGTATTCATTGCCGTGAGATCGCTGTCCGACACGACAGTGCTCGTAGAGCAGCCGCTGACGCACAGGGCTGCACTTGCGATGAGTGCTCCAATTTTCATGTGAATTCCCCCAAACAAATATTGGGGCGAGTCCGACCTAGAAGTCCAGAGTTTTGTTTTTCACATTGCTACGATTCACAGCATGCTGCGGCTAGCTGGCATCCACTGCAACCAACTCTTCCGCCGGTCGTTGACTGATGCTGGGTTGATCTCAGCCACTCCAGAACTTGCCCGCTGGCTCAAAACCGGCGGGCTTTTTTTCCGCGACGCCGGAAGGCTCTATCTCGCCGCATGTTGTGGTACATCGGCACGCCGTCATCGGGCCGTGCCGTTGACCAAGGTGGTCCCTCCGCCATGGTCGGCCGGCGCAGCCTTGACCGTCCGCGCGGGCAGCGGCTTTTTATTTGATCCCCGGCGCCGTCGGCTTGGATCTAGATCCTCGCCAGTGCCGGATTTGAAGGTAAGCTGCGGCGGTATGATCGCACTTCGCGCGGGACGGACCATTGGTGTGCACCAAGAGCGCCGAGTTCATTCGGCCAAGATTCTGCACTAGGCCGAGGTAGGTGAAGGCAGATAGCTATCCGGTAATCGCTGAGATATTGGAGATAATGTTCCCCCATGGAGGTGTGTACCAGTATTATAAGTTTCCAAACTTCATGTACGAACGCCGTGGACGAGCTGCTGTGTGCGCTTGCCGTAAATCGCTTCCGCGAGTTCACAGTCGGAGGTTGGCTATGACCCTAACGCGAGAGCTTCAACGGCCCCCTTCGCGATGAACTCCTCAACGAGACGCGGTTCACGTCCCTGGCCCAGGCCCGCGCGAGGCTCAATGTATGGCGCGCCGATTACAACGGCGCGCGTCCGCACTCGCACATCGGATGGCAGACACCCAACGAATGTGCATCGACCTTCAACCCGCGACGGTCGCTCGCGCTGCGCAACGTGAAACGCTCCGCGCCAGCACCCGTCGCGTCCACTGGCCATCAGGGCAAATCCACCCGCGGAAACGAACTCAAGACTGGATAAAATTTGGGGGAAACGTCAGGGCGGCCATAACTTTGCAGTCTTCAGACGCGAGGCGGCCTACAACAGCGCTGCCCACCATGCTTGTGGCCCGCGACCCACACGGCTTTTCCCTTCAGATCGTACATTATGCTTCCTTCATGATTACCGATGTCTGCATGACCTTGAGGTCTTCCCGCACCATTTCCGCGGCGAGCTCGCGCACGGATGTCTCATGCACCCAGCCGAGCTTCTCCTTCGCCTTGGTGGCATCGCCCAGGAGAAGATCGACTTCCGTGGGGCGGAAGTAGCGTGGGTCTACCTGGACTAGGCATCTGCCGGTCTCGACATCATAGCCCTTTTCGTCGACTCCCTCACCACGCCATTCGAGCTCGACGCCGACATCTTTGAAAACCCATTCGACGAATTGGCGGACAGGGGTCGTCTTGCCCGTCGCCAGCACGTAATCATCCGGTTGATCCTGCTGCATCATCATCCACATACCACGCACGTACTCACGCGCATGGCCCCAATCGCGTTGAGCATCGAGATTGCCGAGATAAAGCTTGTCCTGCTTGCCGAGGTAGATAGCAGCGGCGGCGCGGGTGATCTTGCGCGTCACAAAAGTTTCGCCGCGCAGTGGGCTTTCATGATTGAAGAGAATGCCGTTGGAAGCATGGATACCATAGGCCTCGCGATAGTTGACCACGATCCAGTAGGCGTAGAGCTTGGCGGCGGCGTAAGGGCTGCGCGGATAAAAGGGCGTTGTTTCGTTCTGCGGTACGGATTGCACGAGGCCGTAGAGCTCTGAAGTCGAGGCCTGATAGAAGCGGGTCTTGTCCTTCAGACCGAGAAGGCGGATCGCCTCAAGAAGTCGCAATGTTCCGATACCGTCGGCGTTTGCTGTGTATTCCGGCGTTTCGAACGACACCTGGACATGGCTCTGAGCGGCCAAGTTGTAAATCTCGTCTGGCTGGGATTCCTGAACTACTCGGATGAGATTAGTCGCATCAGTGAGGTCACCGTAATGCAAAATTAAGCGCGGATCGGGATCGTGCGGGTCTTGGTAGATGTCTTCGATGCGACCCGTGTTGAAGGAAGAGGAACGTCGCTTAATCCCATGAACGACGTAGCCTTTTTCCAGCAGAAGACGCGTGAGATAGGCACCATCCTGTCCCGTTATGCCCGTAACCAGAGCAACTTTCCTGTTCTCGCCCATTTTCTTCCTGCTCTATGGTAGTTGAAGTTTCGAATCTGGCTCGCCACACCGGCGGCCCGCCTCATACCCTATGGTAGGATTTCGACAGATGCGGCGCGGAGCTCGTCATTGACAGTGTCAGCCAGCGAGCACACTTGCTCCTGCTTCGAGGCATAGCAAAACAGAGTCTCGCCGCTAACCTGCCTAAGTCGCACATGCGGCCTGAGTGCCGAACTCACCCGATTTGCTCATCAATCAGCGAGTTAGGACGCCCTTCTGGGATTCTACATCCGTTCTCAAGCACGCACAGTCGGTTTCCCAGCCGCTCCGCTTCTTCCACGAAGTGGGTGGCCAGTGGAATCGTATTGCCCTGCGCCAACAGGGCACGTAGCAGTTCCCAGATAAAATGGCGAGCATGTGGGTCCAACCCACACTAGAACTCCACCATCCCTCTTTTGCGCTGACCAAGTAATCTTTGCCTGCTTCAGCGTCTTCTAATGGAAATTGTTTGATCAGTGAAATCGATTGTTTGGATGAGGTGCATCCACAAAATGGATTGTTTGACAGGGCAGCGCGGCACCATCGGCGGCACAAAGTCGTGGGCGCGAGGTTTCGCTCCGCGCGAAGACAAAGTTCGTGGCAGTCGGGGCTTGGGCGAACCGCACATCTGAGACGGCGGCGAAAAGCCGGGTAGGGCATTACGTATTGACCTCCAAGGAATTTCGGGCGCGCTAGCCCGAAAACGGTGGCTGGGCTTCAACGATGGGCGGGACGAGGCGACCATCAAACTGTGATTCATACTGTAGGCGATCGCAGTGCGGCGAATTTGAACGGCCGCCTTTGCCAGCCCTCGCCATCGCATCCGGCTACAGGTGCCGAAGATCTTCTCGATCCGAGTACAAATTCTGTGGATCGGTTGGTTCCAGGCGTCGAGCTTTCGGCCTCGTCGCGCCCCCACATAGCGGTTGCGACGATGCGCGGCCTTCCACCCTTGGCGCGCACCGCGTCGCCGAGATGATTGCCTCGGTAGGCGCTGTCGGCAAACACTTCGCCGGGATTGTCGGGCAGAGCATCAGGAACGGCGTTGCCGTCCTCGGTGTGGGCGCCGTGACGGCGATCTCCTCGACAAGGGCCGTATCGGCGTAGGCACCGAAATGGGCTTTGAAGCAATGAAACGCTGGTCGGCGCTTGTACTTGACCCAATGGCCCTCTTCATCATCTTCGCTGGCCGAGGCGATGATCGCCGCATCGACAGGCGTGCCGATCTTCACCTGGATCGCTGAACTGGCGGGTGATCTCGGCGAACAACAGGGTCATGAACCTCAAGGGCCTGTCGAAAACGGACGAGAGCGGGTTCGCACAGGTGTCCGCTCTGACACCGAGAACCCGCAGAACCGTCGGAACGATCCTCCACATGGCTGCAGACGCCAAAATTCCTCTCCCGGCCATCGTCGCACAGCATCGCGTGCCAGTCGCTCAGTCCAGCCGGCTCGAAAGCTATCCGGCAGGAGTTGCGCCATGTTGGCGCACTTGAAAGCGTCAGAGGGCGCCGTGTCGCATCTTTCGATGGGACCGGACGCCATGATGGCCATAAATGACGTGGATGGCCTGCGCCTGACATTCGACGGCTGGCGGGTCCTGCACATCCGTCCTTCAGGAAACGCCCGCAAATGACATGTTACGTTGAGGCAGTTAAGAATTGGACTTGAAAAAGGGACTTTGTGGACTGCCTCGACCGGCTGTTTCGCTTAGCAAAGCGCGGCCCCACGTCAGCAGAGGCTCATGGTCAAGGAACGCCTTAGTATCCATCACATGGATGGGCCACATTCACGCAATCAATTTTACACATGTCGCCGGGCGCATTAGAGAACGCTGAATTTAAACCGGAAGCGAGTGTACCCGGCGTCAAGATTTGCGAGCGTCACAGAGATAAGGATAGGCAGTGCTGAGGAGCTCTTCTGCCCCACGCGCAGCCTCTACCAAATCGCCCGGCGTAACGGTCGACTAGTATCGATTAAGAGATCCCAAGTCAGATGCAACCTCGTCTCTGAAACGAGATTTCCGAAAATGCAGGTCAGTGGATTGGTAAAGCGCAGGTTCGTCGTCTCTCAGAGGCGTACGGGGTTCGGTGATTGTCTGTGGTCGCTGGCGGCCGCTTGGCGCTACGCTCAGCGGTCGGGACGAACGCTAGCCGTCGACTGGCGCGGGTCCTGCTATCTCGACCAACCCTTCACAAATGCCTTTCCGGTGTTCTTCCAACCGATCAATGACATCGCTGGCGTACCGGCTATTTGCGACGACCGGATCAACGACTTTTCCTTCCCGGGTCCATTCTTCCCGGAGTGGTGGAATAGGCCAGCGATCGACTGCCTTTACCGCCCAGATGAGCAGATTTTCCAAGAGCGCGACGAGTTGGGCGAGCTCTTTCAGGCCGAACACGATGTCGAAGCGAACACAGTAGTGTGTGACGCTTGCTTGATGTGGCGCTGCGATGAGGATGCCGAGCGGCAGGTCTTCCAGAGTGTCAAGCCTCGGTCTGAAATTCAAACACGCATAGATGCCATTTACCAAGAATGTTTTGAGGGGCACAGCATCATCGGGGTTCATGTTCGACATGGTAACGGTGAAGACATCATGGACCATGCGCCCTACTGGGCCGATCCGGAGTTCGCCGTTCGACAAGTGTGCACTGCGGTTGATAAGGCTAAAGCGTTGCCGCACCCCAAGCCTGTGCGGCTGTTCTTGTGCACGGACAGCGCGCAAATCCTGGATCATCTGTCGGCCAAGTTTCCCGATCTTCTGACCGTCCCCAAGCATTTCCGATCCGATCAAGACGGCCCCTTACACACTGCAGCACTTGGGATGGACGGCGCAATTTCCGCCCTCGTTGAGATGTATCTTCTCGGGCGCTGCGATACTGTAGTTCGGTTTCCTCCGACGAGCGCCTTTACACGATATGCACGCCTTTTCGTACCGCGGGTAATTGAGTTCGATCTGAAGGACCCAAGTCGTTTGATTTTGATAGAAGGCAGCCAAAGAGTCTCTCATCTTGATTAAGACCGCTACCTGGGCAATTCGGCAAATGGAACGAACAGGCATAGAGACATCGACCGCAATCCACGAGAGGCGGGCCATGGCATACGCTAAATGTCCCGCAGCTGCTCAGCTTGATCCGCAGGCTTGAGGATCCGGACACACTGCAGCAGTTCTTGGCTCCATTCGGCACTGTTGCCGACGTCGATGAAACCAACGGCCTTAGGGCACGAATACAGAATGACGAGATCATTCATCTGCGGCCGTCCGGCAACGCGCCAGAACTTCGCTGTTACTCGGAGCGCCGCAAGACCATCCTAGAGCGACGGCGGTCGTGACGCTGACGCTAAGGGCGCGGGCAATGACGTCCAGAGACGAAATCGAGGTTGTTTAATGAAAGTGGTTCCCGTCATCATCAGCGGTGGAGCCGGATCGCGGCTATGGCCCGCTTCGAGGCAATCGCACCCCAAACCTTTCCTTAAAGTAGCAGATGGACATTCTCTCATTCAGCACACTGTGCTGCGCGTCGGTTCGATAAAGGGCGTAGTGGAACTCGTCGCCGTGACATCTGGGGAACACCTCTTCCTTACCAAGGACGAGTTCGACGAACTAGATTCCGTGGTCCTGCCACGCACCTTTTTGCTCGAGCCTGAAGGCCGGGATACGGCCGCAGCCGTTGCGGCAGCCGCCATCCATGCCAAGGCAACGCAAGGCCCTGACGCGATTCTATGCGTCTTCCCAGCCGATCACATGGTTGGCAACCTGCCTGCATTTTTAGACGTCATGTGCCGGGCCATCGAACATGCGAAGCTCGGGCGGATCGCCACATTGGGCATCACCCCAACCAGACCGGACACGGCATTCGGCTATATCGAAGCGGATGGTGAGAAAGTCGTCCGTTTCGTTGAAAAACCGGATCTGGACACAGCCAAAGCCTATGTCGCGTCCAAGCGCTTCTTCTGGAACGCCGGCATTTTCTGCTTTAGCGCACAAACCATGCTCGACGAGATGGCATCGCATTGCCCCGCGGTGATCCAGGCCGCCTCCGACAGCTACGAGAACGGGCGCTTCAGTCAAGGCGAAGGCTTTGCCAAAATCGAACTCGCGCCTGAGCATTTCGGCTCCGCCCCGCGAATCTCGCTCGACCACGCTGTCATGGAGAAGACGAACAAACTTGCCGTGGTTGCCTGCGACATGGATTGGAACGACATCGGATCCTGGAACGCAATGGCCGATTTGATCGCCCCCGACGAAAGCGGGAACAGGATACGCGGCGATGTGCATATGGTCGACACGACCGGCAGCTATGTGAGCTCCGACAAGCGCGTCATCGGCACGGTCGGTGTCAGCGATCTGGTGATCGTCGATTCCCCGGACGCTTTGCTTGTCGCATCCCGCGACCGCGTTCAGGACGTCAAGAAGCTGTTCGAGGGCCTCAAGGCTTCAGGACATCAAGCTCACCTGGTCCATAGCACGGTACACCGGCCGTGGGGTACCTACACGGTTCTTGAGGAAGGCGAGCGCTTCAAGATCAAACGCATCGAGGTGAAGCCCGGTCGGCGGCTGAGCCTGCAGATGCACTATCATCGTTCGGAGCACTGGGTCGTGGTCAGCGGCTCCGCGAAAATCGTCAATGGCGAGCAGGAGTTGTTCCTGGCGACAAACCAATCAGCCTACATCCCCTGCGGCCATAAGCATCGGCTGGAGAACCCAGGCAGAATTGACCTGGTGATCATTGAAGTGCAGAGCGGCGATTATCTCGGCGAGGATGATATCGTTCGCTTCGACGACGTATATGGTCGAACGTAGATTTCACCCGCATGACGAGAACGGTCAACGTGTCGCTGACTAATTACCACTAGGAAGGCCGTCTGCCCACTCAGGACCGGATGCTTGTGGAATCGGGAATTGACCAAGGCAGCGGCGAATGACCGCAATCGGCATCAGGGTGGGACAAATCAACCGGAAAAGACCGGAGAGCATAGTAACGCAACACAGTCCCACTGTCGAATAGCCTTTGATATTTCTGACTTTCCAAGCACCCTCAGGGCCCACCAAAATTATATCAATGGCTTATGGCCGACTTCGCTCTGAAGTGGGCCAAATCGACCTCGCTATCCCCGCAGCACTCAGTTCGATTGTTTTCTCATGAAAACGAGCAAGGACCGGGGGAGGGCGATCTTGTGCTGGCTTCTATGTCCAATCTTGCTCCTGTTCGTCGTCAGGTTGTGTGCAGCCACATAGCGCGGCTATCGCGAGGCTGGAAGGCCTCCGATCGATAGGTGCGGCGAACGGCGGCAACGAGGTGCGAATAGGATAGCTGAGCGTATGATCGAGAATACCGCAGTTGCGGTCTAGCGCGAAATGCAGCGTCTGTGACTCATCGGTCATTGCAGCGGGAAATCATGACCCTAAGCCGCCCTTCATCAGCCCACCAGCGCCCAGAAGAAGGCGAAGATCCGTCACAATGCCTACCTGTACCAAGGCTTCAAGCAGTTCACCGCGAATGTGAAGACCGCCAGCCATTGCTTCTTCATTTTCGGCCATTCGCTCGCTACGAATGACGACCACATCCTTAACCGCATAGCGCGTGGCAAGTTTCTGGCATCTATGGTGAACCAGCATCCGCGGATAACCAGCGGATCATGAACCACGCGAACGAGCTAGCGGTGCAGCGCAACGAAAAACGGCCGCTTGATGTCGTCTTTTATGATGCTGCTACAGTTCATGTCTGGGGTTTAGGCTTAGAAGCGGAATGACTGCCAACCAGGTCATCGAGCCGGAAACTGACCGGCCGGTCGGCCCAAAAATGACATTCAGTTGCCTCCAGCCTTTCGACACGAGCCACTTCACGATCTCGCGATTGCCAGCTAGCGGCTTGTTGCTCGAGCTGCGCGATCCTAGTCTGTGGTCGCTATGCCTCAGCAAGAAGAGTCCGGTTCCTAGCCGGGCGGAGGCGCAACGAGATAGCCAGCTCAGGACAAGGAGAGCAAGCCATGGTCGCTTTTACCCTCAATGGCGAGGCGCGAACACTCGACGTCGATCCAGAGATGCCGCTGCTCTGGGCGATCCGTGACGGCATCGGACTCACAGGAACGAAATTCGGTTGCGGCCTTGCCCAGTGCGGCGCTTGCACGGTTCACGTTAACGGCATGCCGACGCGCTCGTGCCAGACCGCAGTCGGCGACATCGAAGGAGCCTCGATCACCACCATTGAGGGCGTGTCGGGCAAGATCGGCGAAACGGTCCAGGCCGTGTGGGCCGAGTTCGACGTACCTCAATGCGGCTATTGCCAGTCTGGCCAGATCATGTCGGCCGTGGCCCTCCTGACAGAGACGCCGAAGCCGACGGACGATGATATTGATTCGGCGATGAGCGGCAATCTCTGCCGCTGCGCCACCTATCATCGCATCCGCGCGGCCATCCACGAGACCGCCAACCGGCTGGAGACTTGAGGCATGTTGCAGTTTCTCCCGAAGCATAATGCCGTGGGGCCCACGCGCCGCCAGTTCCTCCTCGGCACGGCCGTCACCACCGCGGGCCTCGCCGTGGGCTACCGGCTAATGATGGCCGCGCCCGCCAACGCACAAACGCCTGCAGCGGTCCAGGCGAACCCCTTCCAAACCTATGTCGAGATCACACCGGAGAACCGAATCGTCATCCACTCGTCGCAGTTCGAGATGGGACAAGGCTCCTATTTCGGCATCGCCACCCTGGTTATGGAAGAGCTCGACGGCGCCTGGGCGCAGGTCCACGTGGTCGGCGGATATGGCAATACCGCGCTCTACGGCAATCTCGCCTGGGGCGGGGCCGCGCAGGGAACCGGTGGCTCCACGTCGATGAGCTCGTCGTGGGAGCGCTACCGCAAGGCGGGTGCTGCCGCACGGGCCATGCTGGTGGCGGCCGCGGCGCAGCGGTGGGACGTGCCAGCCGGCGAGATCACAGTGGCTTCCGGGGTCGTGTCGCACGCCTCAGGGATGCAGGCGCGCTTCGGTGACCTGGCTGAAGCCGCAGCGGGAATGCCGGTTCCCGACGACGTGCCGCTAAAGCCGCGCGACAAGTGGGCCCAGATCGGATCGGACAGCCTCAAGCGCTACGATTCCGCCGGCAAGACCAATGGCGCGCAGACCTACACGATCGACCTCAAGATGGATGGACTCAATACGGCCGTTATGATCCATCCGCCGAAGTTCGGCGCTGAGATCGAGAGCTTCGACGCCTCCAAGGCCAAGGCACTCGACGGCATTGTCGATGTCGTCCAGACGCCGCGCGGCATTGCCGTGGTCGGCAGGGACATGTGGACGGCGCTCAAGGGCCGCGATCTCGTGGAGGTGACCTGGAACGAAGAGAAGGCCGAAAGGCGCGGCACGGCCGAGATCATGGCCGAATACACTAAGGCAGCAGACGATCCGGGCGCGGCCACCGCGCGCGACGACGGTAACACTCCCGCAGCGTTGGCCAGTGCTGAGAAAGTCATCCAAGGGCACTACGAATTCCCCTATCTTGTCCATGCTTCGATCGAGCCACTCAACGCGGCCGCCCGAATCAACGAAAACGGCACCATCGACGTCTGGGGCGGACACCAGATGCCCGACCTTTATCAGGCGGCTGCCGCTCAAGTAGGCGGCACCACGCCGGACAAGGTGACGCTGCACGTGATGAAGACCGGCGGCAGCTTCGGCCGCCGAGCGGTCTCGGACGCAGATCTCATTATCGAAGCTGTTTCCACAGCGCGTGCACTGGGACCCGGCAAGCCAGTGAAGGTGCAGTGGACCCGCGAGAACGACATGCGGGGTGGGCGGTACCGGCCGGCCTATGTGCACGCAGTCAAGGCGGGGCTCGACAAGGAAGGCAATGTCGTCGCTCTCCATGACCACATCGTGGGCCAATCGATCGCGGGCGGTTCGCCCTTTGCGGCGATGATCGAGAACGGCATCGATCCGACCTCCGTGGAGGGCGCCACCAACCTGCCCTATGCGATCCCGAACCTGAAGGTCGAGCTGACCACCACGGACGTGAACATCCCAGTGCTGTGGTGGCGTTCGGTAGGCTCCACCCACACCGCTTACGCAATGGAAACCCTGATTGATGAGCTCGCCGCCGCTGCGAACCGTGATCCGGTCGACTTCCGCTTGTCGATGCTCGGTCACCATTCACGGCATGCCGGCGTGCTGAAATTGGCTGCTGAGAAGGCAGGCTGGGACAAGCCTCTGCCGGAAGGCCATTTCCGCGGCGTGGCCCTGCATGAAAGCCTCTCGACCTATGTCGCCGAGGTGGTGGAGATCACCTTCAACGATGGAAATGATTTCAAAGTCGACCGCGTCGTCTGCGCGGTAGATTGCGGCACCGCGATAAATCCTGACCAGATCCGCGCTCAGATGGAGGGCGGTATCGGCTTCGGGCTAGGCGCGATCCTCCAGGAGGAGCTGACCCTGACGGGCGGTGTCGTAGACCAAGAGAACTACGACACCTATATGCCGCTCAGGATCGAGCAGATGCCGCGCGTCGAGGTGCACATTGTGCCGTCCGACGAGCCGCCCACGGGCGTTGGCGAGCCGGGTGTGCCGCCGATCGGCCCGGCCGTCGCCAACGCGCTACGGGCGGCGACGGGCAAGACGATCCGCAAGCTGCCGATCATAAAGAACTTGTCAGCATAGCCGGGAATGACACCATGAAAACGGCCGGATGAAGATCGCGGTCGTAGGTCGTTTTTGAACGCCTCCTGACAGGCGATCACCTCCATTCGCAATTTCCGGCGGCTGCCCGGTCCAATATCCGGTTTAGAGACGGTAACCCGTGTTCTGAACGACCGCAGACGGTCGTTGGTGCTGGTAGCACTAAAGAACCGCTTTCGAGACGCAAACGCCGCACGCAAATGTCTCGAAAGGGTCACGCTAGAGACTTTGTACCACCTAGTTGCATGTCTGCTATCGCTTTCTGGGCGCGAGAAGCGGCCGGTCCTCTGACGGCCCCATAACAGGACATTGATGTCTTCGCGCTGAGCGTCAGCAGTTGGCGCTACCGCGACCCTTCTCAGGAAGGCTGCACACCGACGCGATCTTCCTTTCGCCTTGCGCAAACCTCCCTTCCGAGTGAGGCGTTCAGTGCGTGGGCTTGGTGGACTGAGGCACTTCTGAGTGGGACAACAACATTGAAAAACATTGGAAAAGATTTGAATGCTCTGAAGTCCCACTGATCTCTTACCAATTGATTTTTATGGCTTTCTGAATACCCTCCGGGCCCACCATTATCGTTATCTTTCAATGATTTAGAGGCATTGTTGCACTTGGCTAGCCAAGTCAAGGCAGGCGAACCGCCGTCCATAGCGTTTGATTTTATTGACTTATGGTGGGCTCCGGAGGCCGCAGATGTGTTGCTAACCGGCGGTGGAGTGTCAGGATCGTTTATCAAGTGCTTGAACGACGCCGGCAGGGTGTTCGGAATGGAAATCCGCGCATAGTCCCGTCGCAATCAACCTCGAACTACTGTCTGGATGCTACATCGGCCATCGCCGCACCCCACCCTGCGGCGATCTCGTAGCCCATGCGTGAGAAGCCGAATTCGCGATCGAATGTGTTCGGCGCTTTGACACGCCAGTTCTTCATGACCTCGCCCGGGGAGGCCGCCAGCAGCGGTGACGACCAAGTCACGCTCGTCGGCGCGGAGTTCACGACGGCGATCATTTGGCGTAGCTGGGAACAGGCCGGCGACGTCAGGCAAGACCGTCCGGCTGCAGCTAGGAAGTTAATCGCAACCCACGGCGGACGGCTCCGTACGCGCGCGCGGCGTACGGCAAGCTGCTAGCCTCAATCTCCGGATGAGATCAGAGTCGCTCAGACCGGGTCTTCAGGATCTGGTACAGCACGTTTCGGATGCGCTGCCCAACGGTTAGCCGGTTGATCACGCCTTCGCCTCCTGTTCATCGCAGATGAATGGGCTGCGGTTCAGATGATCTGTGCCGCCAGCGCCACGCCGACCAACGACGTGCCGACGCCTGCCGTGCGGATGGCTCGCGGCCAGCGCCGAAGTGTCAGGGCGGCTAACGCGCCGGTCGCGTGAAGAGCCGAAGTAGCGACCACGAAGCCGACCGCATAAGCGATGCCGCTGGCCGTCTCGGGAATTTCGAGGCCATGGGCATTGCCGTGGAAGAGGGCGAAGAGAGCAGTCAGCGAGGCGGCCACAGCGAGCGGAAGCGGCTTGGCAAGCGCCATCATCGCGCCGAAGACCACCAGCGATAGCGTTATGCCGGTTTCCAGTGAGGGCAGGCCGATGCCGGCGATACCGAGCAGGGCGCCAGCGAGCATCGCCGAGACAAAGCACGACGGCACGATGATGATCCCCTTGCCGCCGGCGCGAGCGGCAATGATGCCTACAGCCATCATGGCAAGCAGGTGGTCCATACCGGTCAGCGGGTGCTGAAGGCCGTCTACAAACCCGTGGGCATGAAAACCGCCGCTATGGGCGAAGGCCAATGAGGGGATGAGGGTTGTGGCGGCTGCCAGGGCGAGTCTACCGAAGGATGAAAGCGTTCTGTTCATGGTTCTGGACCTGTTTGATAGGGGTGCGATCGGTTCAAGGCCGGTGCTCATTGTCCGGCCCCTGGCATGGTGAATTGTGCGGCGCCGGACCTGTCGGCCAGAAGTCGCGCCTCGCCGAAGTCAAGGGGCGTTTGTGCCTTGCCGTTATGGTAGACGAAGGCCAGGCGGCGCCGGCGCGACGTCAGTTTCGCGGGCAGCGGGTGATAGGTGACGCCGGCGCCACCAATCAGCGGCATGACGGCGCCGACATCGACCATGTCCTGCGTCTCGACGCGCAGAAGATGCAGCCGCACGCCGTCGGCGGTCTCGCCGACGAACGGAATCCCGGCGAGGCGCAGGAAACTGGACGGGTCGGGCGCCCGCGAAAACCCTTCGAGAAACGCGATCTCGACGAGATCGAGATCGGTCGCCCGCGCGTCGGCGGGTTCGGGCGCATGGTCGTGCGGTAGATGCGGTGTCTGCCATTGCAACGGCTTGCCGGCCGGCCCGTTGTGGCCGACGGGGTGGGGATGGTGATGATGACCGTTCGGCCCGTGATGGTGACCGTCGCCATGATCATGGCTGTGGTGGTGATGATCATCGTGCATGGTCAAAAGCTCGTCGGCTTGTCGATGATGGATCTGTGTTTGCCGAGATTGCCGTGCGCGACCATCGAGCCTAGCGCCTCGACGACAACCCGCACGCCAAACAGCGCCGTGATGTCTGACGTGTCGTAGGGCGGCGACACCTCGACCACTTCCAGTCCGCAGATGCCGGGCGCCGACACTAGCCCGAGCAGCTTCAGTGCCTCGCGCGGCAGGAAGCCACCGGGCTCCGGCCAGCCCGTACCCGGCACGAAACCGCAATCGATGCTGTCGACATCGAAGGAGATGTATACGGCGTCGGTGTCCTTCCATGCGAGCTCGAGCGCGATCTCGGCCGCCTTCTCCAGCCCCATCTGTTCGATATCGGAGATCGTCAGCACGTTGGTTCCGCGCTTTCTCGCCTCGGCCACGCCGTAACGGGGCACCTGCCAGCCGCCGATACCGAGCTGCACCAGATTGGTGGCCGAGACGTTCGGCAGGTTGGTCGCCCAATACCAGGGCGTCGTGTGCATACGTTCGTCGAGATCCTTTTCCTGGATGTCGATGTGGCGGTCGAAATGGATGATGCCGATTCGCTTGGAGGTCACGTCGGCGATACCGCGCACGCACGGAAACCCGATCGAATGGTCGCCGCCGAGCATGATCGGCAGCGCGCCGGACGAGGCGACATGGCTGACGCCCTTGGTGATCTGGTCGAAGCTCTTTTCGAGATTGGCGGGGATGGTGAAGACGTCGCCGGCGTCGCAAAGCGTCATCTGCTCGCGCAGGTCGACACCGAGCTCGTAATTGTAAGGGGTGTAAAGCGCCGAGATGCGGCGCATGCCTTGCGGCCCGAAGCGGGTTCCGGGCCGGTAAGTGGTGCCGCTGTCGAAAGGAATGCCCATGACGGCAGCGTCATATCTGCCGACATCGCGGACGTTCTCGACATAGGGCGCCTTGAGGAAGGTGTTGATGCCGGCGAAGTGCGGCAACTCGCCTCGCGCGAATGTCGGGATCGACTTGTCGATGATCGAATCCGATCCGGGCAGGCCCATGTCGAGTGCCCATTTCTGTTCCTTGCGCCAGCCGTCCTCGGGCAGCTTTCCTTCCGCCTCGATAGACTTCCAGCCCTGCATGTCGCGGATCTCGAAGTTCGGATGGTGGAAGCGTTGGCGTGGCTGGTGGTCGGTGAGCCCGGCGCGACGATGCCGGCGTTCTGGACTATCTCTGTGCATGAAACCTCCTTCACGACGCCGTCGTCGCGATTGCGCTATCCAGTCGGGTCGTCCCGACCATCGCGGCCACTTCGGCCACGTCTCGTGCGGAAGCCCGGTGCTTGCGGTCGAGCTTCAGATCGTAGGTGATCGTCGCGCCATAGGCGGACGGGAACTGGGGGTCGTGGCGCACCTTGTCGAAGACCAGCACGCGGGTGCCGAGCTTGAATGCCTCGCCGATATCGTGGGTGACCATGACCACGGTCATGCCGTGCTCGGTCCAGAGCTCGGTGAGCAGCTCATGCATCTCGATGCGAATACCGGGATCGAGTGCGCCGAACGGCTCGTCGAGAAGCAGGATCTGCGGCCGGCCGAGCAAGGTCTGCGCGATCGCCAGCCGCTGCTGCATGCCGCCAGAAAGCATGGCCGGATAGAGGTCGCGCGCATGGCCAAGCCCGACCCGTTCCAGCATGGTTTCGGCTTCTTGCCTGGCGCTTGTGCGCCTGGCGCCGAAGACGCGGCCGAACGGTCCGCCCGAACGGAAGTCCTCGACCAGCAGCAAGTTCTGCAACGCGGTCAGATGCGGAAACACGGAATAGCGCTGGAAGACGATGCCGCGCTGCGGCGTCGGCTCCGGCACGATCGGCTGGTCGCCGACGACGACCACGCCGCCACTTTGCTGTTCCTGGCCAAGCAGGATGCGCAGGAACGTCGATTTTCCACAACCGCTGGCGCCAACCAGCGACAGGAATTCACCCGCTTCGGCGGAGACGTTGACCCGTTCCAGCACGCGGGCGTCGCCGTAGCTCTTCTCCAGTCTATGGACGAGGATCCGGCTCATCTGCGCCGCACCGGATGAGCCCAGGGCGAGATGACGTGAGAGAGCCGCACGAGCAGCCAGTCGGTCATCACCGCAAGCAGCGTGATCCAGGCGACGTAAGGCAGGATGACGTCCATCGATAGGTAGCGACGAACGAGGAAGATGCGGTAGCCGAGCCCCTCGGTGGAGGCGATGGCTTCTGCCGCGATCAGGAACAGCCAGGCCGGCCCAAGCGCCAGCC
Organism: Mesorhizobium sp. M1169; assembly: GCF_040318345.1. Classification (NCBI taxonomy): domain Bacteria; kingdom Pseudomonadati; phylum Pseudomonadota; class Alphaproteobacteria; order Hyphomicrobiales; family Phyllobacteriaceae; genus Mesorhizobium; species Mesorhizobium sp. M1169. The sequence continues at coordinate 41,846 of NZ_JAMYME010000018.1, forward strand.
GTACACAAGTGATGAGGCGCGGCATGACCTGTGGCAGCACCAGCCTGAGCACCATGGTCCAGCTGTTGCCGCCGAGCGTCTGTGCCTTGGCGACGAGCTCCGGCGGCAATTCCATCACCCGGTTGGCGATGTCGCGCACCATGACCGGTGCGACGCCGAGAGCGATCAAGGTGATCTTGGCCGTTTCGCCGAGGCCGAGCGCAATGAACAGGATCGGCAGCAGCGCCAGTGGCGGGATGACGCAGACAACTGTGACCAAGGGCAGCAGAAAGGCCCTGACGCGCGGGATGAAACCTATGGCGACGCCGAGGCTGAGCGCCACCAGCGTGGCCATGCCGACTCCGGCGAACAGCCTGATCAGGCTGGCATAGGTGTCGGCCCACAGGATCAGGTCGCCGGAGCGCTTGTCCGGCACTGTCGCCAGGTCTGAAAAGGCCGACCACATCTGTGCAGGGGAGGGCAGCAGCTTGTCGCTGGGATTGACCGCCAGCCTTTGCGACGAAGCGAAGAGATAGGCAATCGCCACGGCGGCAAACGGCAGCGTCCCAAGCAGCAACGCTCCGCCGCGCGAGACCGTCGCGTTGATGAGGCGAAGCCGCGCTTTCGGCCTGCTAGGTTGCAGGCGGGCGACTTCGGGGCCTGCCGCGGCCTGCATGATGCCGGTACCTCTGGCTAGCATGTCGCGCTCCCGCGTCAGAGCGTTCCGCCCGCCGCCTCTGCCATAAAGGCCGGATCGAAGCGCAGCTTGACGTTGTTGACATCGCCCAGCGTCGAGCCATCGGGGAAGCTCGTGCCGATCACGTCGACGCTCGGCGCGTTGGTACCAAGAATGCCGTGGCTGAACAGGAAGTTGCGCACCAGATCCATGGTCTTCGGCAGTTCGGCGCCGTTGGTGAATGCGACCGCCTTGGCCGGCTCGAAGAACATCGCCGTTGATGCAAGCTGAGCGTCGAAACCGGCAAGATCCGTCCCCGACGCCTTGGCCATCTCTTCCTTGGCCGCCTTGCCTTCGGGCGTGCCCGACGTCATCAGCGCCATGGCTTCATACCATGCACCGACAAGCGCCTTGCCCAAGGACGGATTGTCCTTCAGCGTCGCGGTGTTGACGACCATCATGTCGATGATCTCGCCGGGAATCTCAGTCGAATCGAATACCTTGTGGGCGCCCGGCATGGCGGCGATTTCCGAGACCAGCGGATTCCAGGTGACGACGGAAGTGACATCGCTGGTGCCGTAGGCAGCGACCATGTCGGCATCGGAGGTGTTCACCACCGTAATGTCCTTTTCGGCCAACCCCACCGTCTCCAGTGCGCGCGCAAGTAGGTAATGTGAGACGGAAAGCTCGACGAGATTGACCTTCTGGCCGGCAATATCCTTGAGCGCGGCCTTGTTCTTTAGGATGACCGCGTCGTTGCCGTTGGAGAAATCGCCGACGATCAGGGCCGTCGTGTCGACACCTCCGCCGGCCGGGATCGAAAGCGCATCCATGTTGGTCATCGAACAGCCGTCAAAGCCGCCGGCCGTGTACTGGTTGATGCTCTCGACATAGTCGTTGATGCGGGTGATCTCGACATTGATGCCGTATTTGTCGGCCCACTTCTTCATGATGCCGCTGTCGGAAAGATAGCCCCACGGCATCCAGCCGACATAGATCGACCAGCAAATCTTGAAGTCTTTCTTGGGCGCCGCTTGCGCGGCTGAGATGAAGGGGAGGCTGAGTGATGCGGCTAGGATGATTGTGGCCAGTTTGCGAAGCATTACATACCCCTGTTTGCGATCCGGATTGCGTCCGAACGTCTGTTGGGGGGTTCACAGAGCGCGCATCCGGGAGAGGTTCGCGCCAGCAAACCCGTGCAGGGTTCTCCCGGGATTTTGGCCCGCCGTGTTCCGCCAGATGCCTCAATGCATCTCAAGCGGTCGCGTCTCTTGGACCAGCACCGTGATCGACACGGCCGGAACCCTAGACGCTCTGCACGTGAATAACGAAGCAAGGGGCGTGCCAGTCCGGAAAGCCGTCCTGAGGCGGCCTTTCCCCGGATTTGCAGGCAATCGCGCTATGCTGATGCCACAAAAGTCATCGCAACGCCGACGGATTAGGCAAGGAAAATCCAGCGTCAACCCATATGAGCAGGCTTGTGCCCTGGGGACCTCCGCTGATCGCACCCTGCTCTATGGTCGCCCACACATACATGCCCAATAGGGACACGTTCGGGAAGGGCGTGAGCGCGCGGCGGATCCGGATGCCAATTGGCGCCGACCCATGTGACAAGTGCGCCCGATCGTGCAAGGGCAATTCGTGAAATAAGCGCGACTGCAATGATGCTAGGCAAGCCCGATCGCGTGTCGGGAGGCAGTTGTGAAAGTTGCGATCATCGGACCAGGCTCGCTCGGGAAGGCCTTGGCGAAATGTCTTGGCCTCGCCGGGCACGAAATTCGCCTCAGCTTCAGTCGTGACGAAGGCAAGTTGCGCGCAATCGCGGCAACCCTCCGTGTTGGCTTCGGTGCCCCTGACGAAGTAGCGAGATGGGCCGACGTAATTGCCCTGGCGACGCCATGGCCGGCTCTCGAGTTGGCGATGGACGCGCTTGGCGATTTGTCGGGCAAGGTCGTCTGGGACAATACCAATGCAGTCGCGCCTGACCTTTCCACGATGCTGCTAGGCACTGCGACTTCTGTAGGCGAGGAGGTTCAGAGGCGCGCGCCGGGCGCGCTTGTCGTCAAGTGCATTCCGACGTTTGCCGAATTGCTTGACAGGGATGATCCGCATCTCAACGGCGATCCGGTGACGAGCTATGTCGCCGGCAATGACGCTAATGCCAAGGCGGCGGTTTGCCGGCTTCTCGCCGATCTACCGACAATGCCGGTCGATGTCGGCGATCTCACGGCCTCGCGCCTGATCGAGCCGATGATGCTGCTATTGGTCCAACTCGCCTATCGGCGGGGGATGGGGCCGACAATTTCCTTCAATCTCATTCGACAGGACGGAACCGGTTCATGACTGATTATCTACCCGCGCGGCGCAACGCGATTCCAGTAGGACGTCTGCTGATCGATGGCCAATGGCGCGATGCCGTCAGTGGTGAGACTTCGACGACTTTTGATCCGACCACGGAGGCGGCTATCACCGATATTGCGAAGGCGGACGTCACCGACACGAGCGATGCCGTCGCGGCCGCGCAGCGGGCTTTCGAGCAAGGACCCTGGGCGCGGATGCATCATGAGGAGCGCGCCAAGATCCTGTTTCGCATCGCCGATCTGATGGACGAGCGGGCCGAGGATTTCGCGGTGCGCGAGGCGATGGATATGGGTATGCCCTATCGCGATTTCCGCGATATCATCATGCCGCACTGCTCAGGACTGTTCCGCTTTCATGGCGGGCTCGCCATGAGCGCGATGGACGGCGCCTATCGTACAAGCTACGAACCAAATATCAGGATCCTGACGCGGCGCGAGCCGCTCGGCGTGGTCGCTGCGATCACCCCGTTCAATTTTCCCCTCGCGCTGTCCTGTTCGAAGATCGCGCCGGCACTCGCGGCGGGTAACACGGTCGTTCACAAGCCTGCGACCGACACGCCCCTGACGGCCCTCGCCTTGGCGCAAGTGATCCTCGACGCGGGCGTGCCGCCGGGCGTCTACAATCTCGTCACCGGCCCGGGCGGCACCATAGGCGACGCGCTGGTCAACGATGTCCGCGTCGACAAGATCGCCTTTACCGGGTCGTCCGCCGTCGGCCAGGGCATCATGCGCAACGGTGCCGGGACGATGAAACACCTGACCATGGAGCTCGGCGGCAAGAGTCCCAATATCGTTTTCGCCGATGCCGATATCGATGCCGCGATACAGGCAGCCTTCTGGGGCATCTTCTGGAACAAGGGCGAAGTCTGCGTCGCCGGATCGCGCCTGCTGGTCGAACGCGCCTGTTATGACGAGGTCGTCGAGAAGCTGAGCGCCATGGCGAAGTCGGCGACGCTCGGCGATCCGCTGGACCCTGCGACGATGATCGGGCCGATCGCATCGCGGGGCGAGTATGACAAGGTCTTGAGCTATGTCGAAGAGGGCAAGCGCACCGCGCGACTGGCCGCGGGCGGCGGCACCCGCCAGGTCAACGGCAAGGGCCTCTTCATCGAGCCGACCATCTTCGCCGATGCGACCAACGACCTAAGGATATCGCGCGAAGAGATTTTCGGCCCTGTCCTGCCGGTGATTCCATTCGACAGCGAGGAGGACGCGATCCGGATCGCCAACGATACGAACTACGGGCTCGCCTCGGGCATCCAGACCAGCGATCTCGGCCGCGCCTTGCGGCTCGCCGACCGGATCAAGGCAGGCACGGTCTGGCTGAACTGCTGGCACAAGTACCATCCTAATGCGCCGTTCGGAGGTTTCAAGATGAGCGGCTATGGCCGCGAGCAGGGCCGCGAGGCGTGGGAAAGCTACACCCAATACAAGACGATTTGGGCGAATCTTGGCGAACCGGTCGAGATGGCCCGATGAGCGTGCGCGATTCCAACCCACTCGACCCGCGGCATCCCAAACGCATCGCGATGGTCCTTTCCAACCCGGCTGTATCGATCACCACCGGCTGGCCTGTCGGGTTTTGGTGGAGCGAGTTGACCCATCCCTGGCTCGCCTTCACCGACCGCGGATACGAAGTCGCGATCTTCTCGCCTGAGGGCGGCAAATGCGAGGCGGATGCATTGAGCGACCCGCGCGATCCGTCCGGCTATTCGGATACGGATCTGATCTCGCTCGGTTTCCTGTCGACGCCGAAACTGGCGGCGCTGGTGGAGACGACCCGGCCCATCGCAGAGCTGTCGGTCGACGCGTTCGACGCGATCGTCGTCGCTGGCGGCCAAGCGCCGATGTTCACGTTCCAAGGTGCGACTGAGTTGCAGCGGCTGTTCGTCGCCTTTTTCGCGGCCGGCAAGGTCGCGGCCGCCTTGTGTCATGGCGTCGCGCTGCTGCGCTACGCGCGCCTCTCAACCGGCGAGCTGCTGGCCAAAGGGCGCACTGTTACGGGGTTCGCCAATGTCGAGGAGGACTTCGCCGACAATGCCGTCTGGGAGATGGGCGCGCTGCCGCACGGTACGCATCTGATGCCATGGCGGATCGAGGATGAAATGCGTGCGCTCGGCGCGAACTATATTCAGGCCGGGCTGTGGCGCGATTTTGCGGTGCGCGACGGCAATCTGATCACCGGCCAGCAGAACTTCTCCGGAGCGGCGACCGCCCGTCTTGTCATCGAGGCGCTCGGTGGCTGAGGACCAAGGACCGCTCCTGTCGGTGAAGTTCGGGAGACAAACTCGCCGTCAGGGCGGGCGATGCCAAACGACATCGGCCCAATAGGATCCGGGGTCCGTCCAAGAACTCCACCTCAAACAACCACTATCAGCAGCGGGGATGAACCATGGCCGTAGTGACGACACTTGATATTGCCGGCCTGACGGCCGAAGATTATAGCCGCATCCTCGATCGGATCGGCGTGGAGAAACGGCCCGCTGGCGGCATCTACCAGCACATCGCGCATGCCACAGACGATGGTTATCGCATCATCGAGATATGGGACGACAAGGCAGGCCTGGAGCTCTTCTTGCAGGACACATTGTTTCCCGCCGCACAGGAACTGCAAGTTCAGCGTGAAATGACCATTATGACCCAGACACTGCACAACATCTTTGTGCCCCGGATTGGTGAACTGACTGCCCTGGCAAGTGATGCGCCTGGTGGACCAGTCAAACGGGCAAGAGTGTAGGCATCAAGGATCGACGATGCGGCGATCGATCATCGAAGTCCTGGAGGAACTTGCGTCCGGACGCCCGGTACAACGATGGTGACCGCGGCAAGTGCAAAGAGGTTGTTCTTTCCTGCCGGCGACTATCGCCACGCGCCGGCCGGAGTCGTTCAGCTGCGAGTGATTCGCAGCGGTTCATCCTATGCAGAGATCGATCTTGGCCGCGGGCTGCGGCGCGTCTTCACCCGCCCCGGCGATCTGCTGCTCAGTCTTCCCGAGCGTGCCACGCGGTTCAAGATCGAGGAGCCGCGCGAGCTGACGATGATCACCGTTGACTCCGCGCTGGCGTCAAGGCTCCTGGTATCGGCAGGCGGGACCCCCGAGGACCTGGTCATCCTGACCGATCGACCGATACGCGATTCGCTGGTGGCCGAGTTGTGCCGACGCCTCGAAGGCGACCCGCCAGCCAACCCGATCGTCCGCGAATGGGCGCTGGGCCTGGTTTTCGCGAACCTGCTCCGTCTCGGGCATGCACGCCAGCGACAGCAGAAGTCTCCGGTCCTAACCTCGCAGCGGTTCGACCGGGTCCTCGCTGCGATTGACGGCGATCTGGAAAAGGGGGTGTCGATCGACCATCTTGCCGGAATCGCGGGAATACCACGACGCGCCTTCACCGCCGCCTTTCGCGAGGCGACGCAATTGCCGGTACATCAATTCATTTTACGCCGCCGCGTTGATCGCGCGGTCGAGCTTTTGGAAAATAGCGATCTGCCGCTGGCCGAGATTGCTCAGCACGCGGGTTTCACTCACCAGGCCCATATGAATCGCGTCGTGACCCGATTGAAAGGGCTGTCGCCAGGCCGGCTGCGGTCTCGCAGGCGCGACGGCTGACTTGTGATCTATTCCGGCATCAGGATTCGAATGGCGGAGACGTAAGTTGCTGAAACGTCCGTTGGCTAAGATGCCCGACAGTTTGCGTGCAGAGCTCGAGGCCGCAAATCTGATGACTGCTTTCGAGCAACGGCCTCCCTATCAGCGCAATGATTACTTGCATTGGATCGAGCGCGCCCGTCACCCGGAAACACGCCGAAAGCGCATAAATCAGATGATTGACGAGCTTACGAAGGGAGGAATCTACATGGGCATGAAAAAAAAGAGCTGAGATCGCCGCGAAGCTAGCAGATCCGTCAACGATCATCTTCCAATCCGTGCTTTCCGCATCGATCTTCATCGATTTCCCCACGTCTTTGCGCAGATTATGCAGGGAGCCAATAGTGACAATCGAACCTATCCTTCATTTTCGTTCGCGGCAGGTGGCCATATGATCGTGACATCGCAAACCAATAACGTGCTCGGCAGCACGTCGGGAAGGTGGCGCGTCTGGTCGCTCTCGGACGGTTACGTCGAGATGCCGGCGGACCTTTTGCGGGACCCGCAGGATAATCCGGTGCCGCAAGCTGCGTTGGCAGGGGCGCTTCGCCTGTCTGTCAATTGCTTCGCGCTGGTAGGTCCAGGCGTTGACGGCGTTCTAATCGACAGCGGAGGAGGGGGCTGGGCCCCGACAGTGGGGCGTCTTGAGCAGGCCATGGCGGAAGCCAAGATCGACCCGGCTTCGATCACGGTCTTGGCGCTCACCCACGCCCATCAGGATCATGTGCACGGACTTTTGACCCCCGACGGCCGAGTGCTCTTTCCAAACTTGAAGGCGATCGTAATTCCCGAGGCGGCTGTGCAGAGCTTTTTCGCTTACGCGCACCTTGCGCAGTTCCGGCCCCTGCTGAAGCCTGTCCAGAATGGCGACCAGGTGGGTGAGCGATTGAGGGCGGTCGCCTTGCCCGGTCATGCTGCCGGTCATACCGGCTACACGTTCGACACGGACGAGGATCGTTTCCTATTCTTCGGGGACATCGTTCATGTGCCGGCCTTGCAGTTCGGCAATCCCGCGTTCAGTTGGGGCTATGACGACGATCAGCTGACCGCGCGCGCAACCCGCCTAAAGGTTTTCAGTGACGCGGCCGAGGCGGGGACGTGGATCGCCGGCGCGCACCTTGGCTGGCCGGGCATCGGTCGCGTGGTGCGTAAGGGCGAAGCATACGGCTATGAGCCGGCAGGAGGACGAGTGACCGGATAGGCGGCCCCGTGCTGGTCGGTTTATACCGCTCTCTTCGCCCAAGGCAAGGATCTCGACGAGCAGCGCGCCGCACTCCGGCGTCCTCAACGGCGGCGGTACCATCGTCCGGCCCACCAAAATATCTGATTCTTGATCCACTGGCGGCCGATCTGCCTGAGGCTTACCGGATCGGCGTCTCGCCGCGAAACAGCGGCTGGTGCGCCCGCATCAAGGCGGCAATCCGGTCGGCGACTTTCCGTACCGGCGGGGAGTGACGTTCCTCGTGATGGGTGACGATCCATTGGTCGGTTTCGAGTTCGGGGATAGGCTGAGCAACGCGAACCAGCCGCGGATCGCCGTCACCGACGAAGCACGGAAAGACCGAAAGGCCGGCGCCGGCGGCCACCAGTTCGCGCACCGAGTGGGTGTTGTTGCCGCGTACGGCGATGCGGTCGCCGTGATGGGCTTGCAGCCAGCGCGCCGAGGCAATGTTTGCGCCTTCGCCGGTGACGCCGACGAACAATCCGGCGGCGATGCCGTTGATCAGGTGACGTCCGGAATAAATGGCGTGGGCGACCTTGCCGCTCTGACGGCCGGCCAGCCACTGCTCGGTCGGGCGCTCGCTGCGGATGCCGATGTCGGCGGCACGGCGACCGATGTCGACCCGGTCGGTGGTGGTGACGAGCTCCACCCTTATGCCGTCATCGACCGTCCAGATCTCGCCGATATGGGCGGAAACGAAGGCCGAGGTCCATGGCCCGGCCGAGACGCGGACAATGCGGTCGGGCAGGTTTCCCTCGCGCCAGCGGGTCAGCGACTGCATTGCCGCCTCGACGTCTTCGGCGCGCCGCAGCAGTTCCTCGCCGACCGGGGTCAGCCGGTAGCCGGTCTGCTGGCGCACGAATAGAGGTTCGCCGATCTGCTTTTCGAGCGCGGTGACGCGTCGTCCAAGGGTGGCTGCGCTGAGGCGCGTGGTTCCCGTCGCTGCGCTCAAGCCACCCAGCCGCGCAACGTCGAGAAACAACCTCAGATCGTCCCAGCCGATATCCATTTTGCAGAAATGAAAAACTCCTTGCGACCGTGGCTGTAGCGCAAAGCGGGCATCGTGCGCAAGTATGCAGGCATTGGAGGCGTTGGACAATCCTGCCTGGCGGGACAGGGACAAGCGCCTCGGCTGGCCAAGAAGCGAACTGAACCCTTTCGATCGCGCATGCGATTGGCGCAGAGGTTTTGCGCTTCCGACCAACCCAGGCGCGCAGGCATTCTGCGTACCAAAGGAGACGATCATGTTGGATGAACTTCAATGCCGTTTCGCCCGCTGGATTGCCTATCGCCAGACGCTTGCGAGCTTGAGGCAGGCCCGGGACAGCACACTGGCGGATGCCGGCATTTCACGCGAAGAGATCCGCGAGCGTGCCCGCCACGCCAGCTTGCGTCGTTGAGGAGCCGGGCATGCAGATGATGATGCTTTGGGATGGCCGCTCGGTACCGCGCATCGGCATCGGCACCTGGGCGGCGGGTGGCCGCGCGCGTTGGCGTGACACGGCGACAATCTATGGCGAGGTCGATCATATCAGGTCGCAAGCCGCGCTGGCGATGGCTTATGAGATCGGCGCGCGGGTGTTCGACACGGCTGCCGCCTACGACGCCGGCAATGCCGAACTGATCCTCGGGCGGGCGTTGAGGGGTAAGGACGAGGCCGTCATCGTCACCAAGGTCGGCTATTTCGGCGATCCCGAAACGCGTAAGATCGCACCCGAGGATGCCTCTGCCGCGGCAATCCGGACATCGATCGACAATTCGCGGCAGCGCCTGCAGCGGGACTGTATCGACGTCGTGCTGCTACAATCAACGAGTATCCGATCGAGCGCGCCGGCGAGGTGTTCGATACGCTCGGCCTGTTGCGCCAGGAGGGCAAGATCGGCGGCTTCGGCTGGAGCACCGATCACCGCGAACGGCTTGCCGCCTACGCGCCGCGCGAGGGGTTCGTCGCCGTAGAGAACGACTTCAACGTGTTTACCCCGGCGAACGAGCTGATGGCCGTTGCGGCGCGCGAGAACCTCGTCTCGTTCAGCCGGCTGCCGCTGGCAATGGGGCTGCTCACCGGCAAATACACGCCGGCCATGCGGCTGCCCACCAACGATGTGCGCGGCGGGAATGCCGAATGGATGGTGTTTTTCCGGGATGGCGCCGCCAACCCGCACTATCCGTCAAGGCTCTCGGCAATCCGCGACCTGCTCACCTCGGGCGGACGCACGCTTGCGCAAGGCGCGCTCGGCTGGATACTCGCCAAATCGGCAATCGCCTTGCCGGTTCCCGGCTTCACGCGGCCCGAGCAGGTCGAGGACAATCTCGGTGCGCTGGAGAAAGGGCCGCTGCCGGCAACGGTGATGGCCGAGATCGACGCAGTGCTGAAAATTGCCGAGACTGCGTAGGGTGTGGTGAATCCGGAATTCGCATTGGCGATAATGCGACCAACTTCGATCTCTCTGATGTCTGCCGATATCGCATTTTTCTCAGTCAAGCTTCCGTGGCGCAATTGAACACGGACGGAGCGGCGGACACGCTCGAGTTGAAGGTCCGCCGCTCCGGTTTTCAGATCAAAGAGTGATGCTGCAACGGGAGATGGGTAGCGAGCTGCGCTTGAGCTGCGCTGCCGACCGCGTCGCTGTCGAGAGAGAGCGACCCGGTTGAGCTGTCAAAGATGATGTGGTGGGAACCATCATCCGTGGCCGTACCAGCAGGGGAAGTATGCAATGAAAGCCCGCCCGACTTAAGGTCGGCAAGCGCGGAGTGGTCGAGCTGGACTTTGTCCTGAAGCTTGCTGAAGTCGAAGGCATCGTTGCCGTGACCGGATGTCAGGTCGGCGACGGCGCTCTTGTGGACACCGGCGCCGGCATTTTCATCGCTCTGGACGGTCTGGGCGAACCCGTGGCCGGTCAGGTTGGTTGCCGTTCTGTCTGAGTGGTTGTTGGCGGCGAGAAACTCCGAGCCGGCCGAAAGAGCATGGCTCAACGCAGCCAACACCCGGTCAACGCCGCCGCCCAAATCGTCCATCTTGTTGCCGCTAGTGTCGGCATGGGAGGCGTCATTGCCGCTATGGCCCGCTATTTTGTCGGTGCTTACACTTGCATGGGAGGCATCACCGGTCGCTTTTCCGTGACTGGTCGTGCGGTGGGAAGTGGCGGCTCCAGTAGAATTATTATCGCTGGTGCTGGCGTCGGAAGGGGCGGTGGCGGTAGCAGTCGCAATAGAACTGCCATGGCTGATGGTGGAGTCGGAGGCGGCCACAGCAGAGCTACTATCGGTAGTGGTCGCGCCGGCGGGGGCGGCGGCAGTCGAGGTGCTGTCACCGGTGGTGGCTTCGGAAGGGGCGGCGGCAGTCGAGGTGCTGTCGCCGGTGGTGGCGTGGGAAGGGGCGGCGGCAGTCGCGGTGCTGTCGCCGGTGCTGGCTTCGGGAGGGGCGGCGGCAGTCGAGGTGCTGTCGCCGGTGGTGGCGTGGGAAGGGGCGGCGGCAGTCGAGGTGCTGTCGCCGGTGGTGGTCTCGGCAGAGGCGGCGGCAGTCGAGCTGCTATCGCCGGTGGTGGCTTCGGAAGGGGCTGTGGCGGTCGAGGTGCCGCCGCTGGAGGTGGCTTCGGAAGGGGCTGTGGCGGTCGAGGTGCTGCCGCCGGTGGTGGCCTCGGAAGGGACCGTCGCCGTAGAAATGGGATCGGTGGCCGCAGCTTCGGAAGGAGCAGTCCCAGTCGTTGCGAGGTTGTGTTGCCGGAAAACGGCCTGCAGTTCCGGGGAGCTCTCAAGCGCGGTGTCGCCTCGCTGTGAACCCCAGGCGTACGCGTAGTCGAAGGCGGGCGACGGAACCAGCTTGGCCCAGTGCTCCATCATGGTCTCCATCTGGGCGGCGGTGGGCACGACATATTTGCCGCCCATGTCGGTGTTATACTCGCCACCGCCAAACGTCTGGTAGCCCGGAATGATCTTGCTCGTCGGGATGCCCGATGCCTGAGCGGCGGCGACGAATTTGTCGATCATGTTGTAGTCGACCGCGCCATCCGTGCGGACAGGATAGACATCCACGCCGTAGTAATCGATACCGGTATTGGCGGGATTGTACGTGCCCGAAAAATCCGGATTCGCCGACGTTCCCAAGCTCATCATCGTGATATAGGTCTTGCCGTCCGGCACATTGGAATGAATCCAGTCGGATTCTGCCTTCAGATTCGCGGCGGAAGCGTAAGTGCCCCATTGGCCGGTGGGATCCGGCTCGTCGACAAGGAAGAATCCGAACAGCTTCGAATTGCCGATGAAGGGCGTGACCTTGTCGATAAACGATTGGGTTACTCCGTCGGTTTCGTTCAGATAGACCAAGCCTTTCGTACCGTCCGGCAGCGCATTGAGTTGGTCAACTGATGAAACGTCAGCCAGGTTGAATCCGGCTTGCGCAATTTCCGTGCCTGATCCGCCTGACGTGTAATGCAGAGTTGTCATCCAATATTCCTTTTTCTGTTTCGACAGCGCCCTACCTACAGACAGCGTATATTAGCGCCAAATCACATACCGGCACCCTCTGACAGAAATATTGAGGGTTTGAAGTAGGATTGAACGTTGGAGGGGCGCTCCCTTCGAACTCGTTTCCGCAACGGTATCGACGACCAGCCAACGATGGTTCTATTCGGGATAAGACTCGGCTAACTTGATCCGGCCGTGTGGAGCTTGGCTCGAATGGCGCGGTCGAGAAGCCGTCCGACGCAGGACGGCCGGGAAATCTGAAAACCAGACCAAAAACAAAACCCGCCTTAGCGGCGGGTCGTCGGTGCGAATCTGCACCATAAGAGAATTAGTAGCATAGCTGCCGGCACAAAGCAAGAACAAAATGTGCCGCCATCGACGAAGCTGCCGATCTCGACGGCGCTTCTTCGGAATGCGAATACGCCTCGCAGCCGGCATTGCCGCAACAGCGGTGCCGTGCAATATCGGCGGCTTGAAAGGAACCCCGGTGTTGTCTCGCCTGATCACCGGCCTGCTGCTCGCCTGTCGGATTGACCCACAGGTCACATATTCGCTTGCGCAGCGTCGTGGGGCTACCTAGTCGCCTTTTCCGCGAGGCAACTGTTGGACTCAAGCATGTTCTGCGACATCCGCCGAAAGCTCATGATCATGATGTTCGTGCCGAAGAGGTTGGCCGGATTGGCCGTGAGGCTGGTGCAAGGCGATATATCCCAAACACCAGGGCGCGGACGAGCGGCTTGCGTACCGGCGTCTCGATGAAGCGCCAGACGAGAAAAGAGGCAAGGAGGACCCCGGCCAATACAGCGACGAATGCGGCGTCCTTGCCGACATGCGGCGCCAGTGCGTTAAGCGAAATATAGCCAATGTACTGATGCAAAAGATACAGCGGATAAGTCAACCCTCCGAGCATCATGACGGTCTTGGATGGAGCAATCATGGAGCGGAGCAGTATCGCGCCAGCGAAGACTCCGTAGACCACTATATTGGCAGCGAGGAGGGCCGGATACGAAATGGCTGCGCCAAAGTGCTCCTGCATCCAGTTATGAGAGAACATTGCGGTCTGGCAAGACACCAGGAACGCGACGGCAAGAAACAGGAACGCAGCTGGTGAACGGCCCCTTGCAACGATGTCTTCCGCGAGGATGCCGGCGGCAAACAAAGGCGCATAGTTTGTAATGAAGAGAATGCGTATCGCCATGTTTCCAAAGAAGAACTCGTTGGTTGCCGAAATTGCGAGCCAGATGGCCGCGATGGGTATTTTCCAGCGCTGAAAGGCGCCGGCAAAGATCAGCACTGCAACCCAGCCGTAGAACAGGATCTCGAGCATGATCGACCAGTAGACGCCATCCATGGACGGCCTGCCGAAGAGGCGGGCGAACATGGAAAGATTGGCTACATAGGTTGGAAGATCGGTCGGAAAACGCTGATCTTCGGCGACGACGAGAACAACAAACGTCGCGGTCATGCAGACGAGGAATCCGGGATAAAGCCGGGCGAAGCGGGCGACCGCGAATTCCTGCCAGGTTCGACCTTCGGCCGACCACGCGATGACGAAACCGCTGATCAGGAAAAACAGATTGACGCCGAGATAGCCATAGATGGCGTAAGGTGCTGCGGCAGGATATTCCACGTCGAGATTGCCCGCGATCGCGCCGCCAAAAAGATAGTGAAAGAGCACGACCGCGAGGGCTGCAGCCAAGCGCAGCAGGTCGAGTGATGCCATGCGCGCCGGAATGGCCTTGCCTGCCGGTTCCACAGCTATCTCCCGCAGCCGTTTCAGCTTCTGACAACCATCAGCGGCCTGATCCGCAACACCAGTGCTAACGCGAAGACTGCAAACCGGCGGCAGGCCAAGCCTTTACCTTCTCAAGTACGAACAGCTGCTCGCAGGACAGGAACCGGAGGACGCTGAAAGAGCGTACCAGCTTGAGCCCCGCCGCCGCGAAATCCTGTCGCGCAACGTTGAGATTGACGGGATGAGGCGCCGACATCCTTCCGGTGATTATCTTCCGCAGCCCCAGTCGTATTCTTTGAAGGCGGGTTCCAAGGCCGTAGGATACGATCAGACGACGGCCGGCAACGCGCGCCAGCTCATTGATAATGTCGCGCCTGAGATGTGGCGGAATGAGATGGATGAGGCGAAGGCAGATCACCGTATCAAAGCTTTCGTCGGCGAACGGCAGCTGCGTCACGTCACATCGGATGAATCCCCGAAATCCGGATTGACCTTCATATGCTGATTTAGCCAAGGCCATCATTTCCATTGAAATGTCTGCAGCCAGCACCCGACAATTATGCTGGCCCAGCACGCCGGCCAGCTTCCCGGTTCCGCATGGGATATCGAGCACCTGAGATGGAGGCGGGCTGCACCTCTCCAGCGCCTTGGCGATGCAGCGTTGCTCCCGTCGCGCAATGACGTATGACGCAACGGTGGACAGCTTCAACCGGCCTGCATAGCCGTTCAGGTACCAGCTCGCAAAACTCGGATCTTGATATCTCTGTTTTGTCGGGAGTTCATAGGCCGCGACTGCCGCGACCTTGGCGTTGTAATTGGCAGGTATAGCAGTATTTGCCGCTGCCGTCTGATGTGGCTCGAGGTTCTCGCTCATATGCCTGCTTTCATACGATTTCTCCTGCAGATGAGAGCGAAGATTTTGTCCGACACGTTCATTGGATAGCCGACCAAGCTGCCCTATTGGCGATAGAGGGGATAAACGGCCGGTTGGCTGCGTCCATCACGGAGAAGGTTTCCAGAAGGCTGGGTGTCTCGCATCCCTCGAACGGATGAGACATGCCGAACTCATGACTGCCGCGCCCTCGCGGAAGTGTGCTGGGGAATAGGGCTACTGCACACCCCTTTCGGAGACGGAACGGTAAACGGACGGTAGGCAATCCGGAAGGATAGTGACCGAAACGCACTCCTTCCGTTCACGATTTTGGCGTCCGTCGATATCCTAACGTGACCACACCGTCATTCATACGGATGGCGCGGATTCCTGGCTCGTCGGCTAGACATCCCAGGAAGAGATGGGCGTTCGCTTCAGCAAATGGACATGACGTCACTGCCAGTAGGCTTCCCTCAGTCTGGATTGAAAGATGATCTTGGAGCTATTTGGGCCGTCCGGTGCTGGTAAGACGACGTTAGCGTCCGAGCTGGTGCACGTTTTGCGAGATCAGGGCTACTCTGTTGTTTTGCAGACCGGTGACCGCCGACATCCGGTTAGAAGGGCCGCCTTCAAACTGGTCTCCGGCTTGCATTCAAAGTGGATCGGACAGCGTTCTCTCGGTGCAGAAGTGCTTAAGATTCTTCCACCCAAGAATGAGCTGTGGGCGGCTCGCCTGAACTGGCATCTTGAAGCTCTTCTTCAAGCATGGCGCGCGGCAATAGCGTCCAAAGACACGATCTCAATTTTTGACCAAGGTATGGTGCAATTCGTATGTTCACTGGTTTTGTTCAGCGGCATAACGGATCGTGAAAGGGTGTCGCGCGCGCTCGAGCTTCTGCCCAAACCAGATCTGCTTGTCCGATTGCAGGCGCCAAGGGAAATTCTAGAGGTCCGTCTGAAGGAACGCCGGCGTAACCTCGGTATCATTCAGAAGTTCCTCGAAGTCGATCTGCAGAGCAGTCTTGATCATATCGATCACGTCAATCTTATTGAGGAACAACTTGGATCGTTCCCGGTACCGACGACTTGCGTTGAAAGTTTAGATTCGAACGGACTCACAGCCGCCACAGAAATGATAGCGCGTGGAGTAATCGACAAGTTCGGCGAAACGCGGGCGAAATTTAAAAGAGTTGAAGCTTAGAAAGATGCGGTTTTGAAAGCGTCGACAAGTCGACAAGAAGATATCCAATAATATGGAAAATCGAATTATTGAAAAGGAACCGCGCGAGTTGACATGACATGCGTTTTTCTCGCTACCAGACTGCCTTGGCGTTGACGTTAGCTGCTGTCAGCGCGATATCCATAGTTATCCACGGGGCGGTGAGTGGAGAGGACGTCGCATCGACAAAGTTCGTCGCGCCGGTAGCCATGGACCTGCCGGATTACCTGCACGCGACGAAGGATGCGGCTTTTGGCACAGCTTTCACGCGAATAACCAAACCCGGAATCCTCGGCGCCGGCGTCGCATGCGGGAGCAAATATTGCAGCCACCGCTATTCGAGCGCCCAGGCCTGGAATTCGGATCAGAGCCTTCTTGTCATCAGCAACGGCTGCGGTGGTTTGTGCTTCCTGGATGGGCGAACCTATGTTCCGCTTTTTCGCCGTGATCGATCGACCGAATGCGAATGGCATCCTCACGATCCCGATCTGATGATCTGCGTTGGAGGTCGGAAAATCTCGACCTGGGCGCCACGCACCAATCACGAGGAGGTCCTGTTTGTTTCGACCGAGAACAGCGATCTCCAGTTCGGACCATACAAGGGCAATCCAAGCCGCGACGGCAACCGTATTGCCGTACGTTCGGTTCGCCGGGACGGCAAGATGGTCGTCTTTGCCTACGATCTCAAACAGCGGCGGAAATTTCCGGAAATCAATCTCGCACAGCTTGTCGGGACCAACAACACCTGCACAATCTCGCCGCTGGGCGTCAACATCTTGTGCATTCAGGAGCTTAAAGACGACATTGAACAGACGTTCATCTTTTCTGTTGACGGCGTTCTGCGCCAGAAATGGACTGAGCATCATAGACCTGGCCATGGTGACATGACAGTCGATGCCGATGGCAGCGAAATCTATGTGGGGATCAGTAAGTCCGATCCGGACATATTTCAGGTGATCAAGCGAAGGCTGTCAGATGGGAAAGTCACCTCGCTGATGAGATATGGCGAAGCACAGCATGCATCGCTCAGGTCGCTGGACAGGCCCGGTTGGGTGTTCCTTACCTATTCGGGCAATCCGGACGAAGTATCAAAATATCCGGCTTGGGCGCCGTATGCGCGGGAAGTCATCGCGTTGCGCATCGACGGCAGCGGAGAGGTCCGGCGCATTGTGCAGACGAAGAACGTTCCATTCGACTACTGGAGTGAGACCCACGCGTCGCCGTCCCCGGACGGTTCACAGGTGATCTGGTCAAGCAATTGGGGAGTACCCGGCGGCCCGGTTTACGATTTCGTCGCCCGTATTGACTGGCCGGAAGGATCAGACACTGGCTCGAGAGCATTAGCCGCGAGCGGTCTTCAATAACGAAACCTCCGGTCGCCTATGGCGATATCGCCGATCGTGCTTGCTCCATTCACGCTTTTAACGCCTCATGTTCAACTTCGCGCCATAGGGCTCCGTCGATGTCGATTCATTCAAACGGACGACGACAGTGGCCAAGCCTGCACCTAGCGTGATTGTGCAGTTTGCAAGGCTTATGACACTTGCCGGAATCCTACGAATTACAGCGATGACGTCGGGTGACGGCTTGTATCGCCAAGGGCGCTCGCGCCGGAGCTCACTGTTGATGTCACGGCCGAGAAAGGAATAGCAGATGGATACGGATAAGCGAGCCGAAGAGAATGCCTCTTTCAACCCTGAGTTGTTAGAATGGTTGGTATGCCCAATGACCAAGGGCTCACTTGCCTGGGATTCGGATCGCGATGAACTCGTTTCGAAGAGCGCAGGACTTGCCTATCCGGTTCGCGACGGCATTCCAATCCTGCTAGCCTCGGAGGCACGGACGATCACCTCCCGCGTGGTCAAACTTCGCGCATCCAGACAATGATGGGAGCCGCGCTAAAGTAGGCTTTCTGACGACAGCCAGCAATGACAGGAAAGTGTGCTGCGGAGCGCGAGCCGGTTGTCTGCGGATCACTCTGCGCTCGGCACCCCGGCAGTGCCGACCTCTTTGACGCAACGCGCGGCGACCTGAACCGGCTGGGTACGGCGGCCCGCTGCCAGGACAGGGTTTGTGTCATTTAAACAGACGAGGACAGTGGCAAGACCTGCCCCTACCGTGACCTTGGGCGAGATGGTTAGCGAAACCAACACCATGAAAGCAAATTCAAGGGCCGGCCACTTCGCGCGATCGGGCTACAGCGAACGGTCAGGAGACGCAGGATGAATCCGCATCTGGTGTGTGTCGGAGGCGAGGATCATGCCCTGCGAATTCCGTTCTTGATGTCGCTGCGAGAGAAGGGATTCCGTGTTACTGCGGTGTCGAGCGGCGGTGAAGCCGCATTCCTGCGGCATGGCATTCCGCATCGCAGCTACGGTTTCGACCGATTTTCCAGCAGCAGCGGAGAATGGGCCGCCATCAGAACCATTCGAAAGCTGATGGCGGAACTCCGGCCGGACATTATCCAAAGCTTCGACACCAAGCCCAACCTGGTGACGCCACTTGCAGTGCGCGGAAGCGTTCCAGTCGTGCGCACTATTAACGGTCTGGGCTGGACGTTCTCGTCCCTGGAACCGCGCGCCCTTGCCCTGCGCCCAATCTTTTGCGGACTGCAATGGCTTTCGTCGTTATGGACGGCGGCTACGGTGTTCCAGAATCGGGACGATCAGGCATTCTTTGAACGCTACCGACTGATCGGACGCGGCAGCGGACGAGTGATCCGCAGTTCTGGAATCGACGTCGATGCGTTCGCCATGGCAAGGCATCTTGCCCCGTCGGCGATGAAAATGCGCGAAGAGCTTGGGCTCCAATCCGCCGAGATCGTAATTTTTGTCGGCCGGCTAACGCGCCAGAAAGGCATCCCGACACTCCTCAAGGCAGTCCCTCGCATCTTGTCGGAAAGGCCCAATGCCCGTTTCGTGCTTGTCGGCCCATTGGAATCCGAGGGCCCATTTGCAGTGGACAAGGCTGAGATCGATCGACATGTGCCGCATGTCATCGCCTTGGGTCCACGACGCGACGTACCTGCCCTTCTTGGCATGGCCGATCTGTTCGCCTTTCCAACACAATACCGAGAAGGGATTCCGCGCGTCCTGCTGGAGGCAGGGCTCGCGGGATTGCCTATCGTCGCCTCGATGATGCCTGGTTGCAGTGAGGTGGTCGAGGACGGATGGAACGGCCATCTCGTCCCCCCGCACGATGCGAACGGCCTTGCCTCTCGAATTATGGAGGTCCTGTCCGACCGCCGGAAAGGACGGACCATGGGCGCTCGCTCTGTAGAGCTCGTCCGGACGCAGTTCTCGCTGCCCTGGGTGGTCGAGCAATATTGCGATCTCTACGACAATGTCCTTAGTGCCAAATCCCAGGGCAGCTTCGCTCGACCGGCATCGCCGGTGTTGCTTGAAGAGCCTGCTGCAAACCGCGGATCAGGTGGAGCGGGCCGATGATCCGGGACGCGATCCTGGCCTGCGGCGTAGCCATGTCGTATGCGGCGCAGCTCTCAGTTCCGGGCTTGCCCTACGGCTATGGCGAATCGTTTCTCGCGCTTTGGATCATGCTGTCGATCGGGCGGGTGCTCGCCGGCGGTCACTTGGTAGTCAGGCCCGCCCTGATCCGTGTTGCGGGCTTTTGGCTGATCATCACGCTCGCTCTGGGTATTGGCACCATCGTTGGCTACCTAACCACGGTACTGTATCTGTCGGTGGTGATGCACGATGTGGTAGCCTACCTGCTGCTGATCTGCGTCACCTGCCTGGCCGCCGCGGAGCCCGACGCGGATCGCCGTCTGCGCAGTGCTGCCTGGTGGGTGGTCGCGATTGCGAATGCATGCTTTATTGTTCAGCTGGCACTTGGATGGGGTTGGATCCACCAATCCGGCGTCGATCCCTGGTACTGGGATCGCTTCCGTGGCTGGTCCGAGAACCCCAACCAGCTCGCGCTCTATTGCGCACTCCTTGGTCCGCTCGCCTTGCATCTTGCGACTACTACAAGCAAGTCGTGGGCGAGGTTGGCCGGGCTCAGCAGCCTTATCCTGACCATCTATGTCGGAAGGCTGACGAAAAGTGATACCTATCTTTATACGACGGTCCTGGTCGGCCTGATATTTCTTGGGCTGCGGGTTCGGACATGGCTCGCAGCCGGTGATGGCAAGGTCAGCCTGTCCCGGCAAGTTACCCTCCTGCTGATGATTGGCTTCCTTCCGTTGGCCATGTCGATGACGCCTTACATCGTCACGGAGGTGGGCAGCGTCGAACAGTTCGCCTTGAGTCTTACCAAGGACAAGGGCGGCGATGCGACCGCCGAAACCGCTGCACTTCGAATCCATCTCTGGGGAGACGCATTGGGCAAGGGCCTAACGTCAGGATCCCTGGGCCTTGGTCCTGGCCCGCATCTGGAGCGCCCGCCCATTTCCTACAGCCAATTTCTGCCCCGGCCCTTCGAGGCTCACAACACGATTCTCGATCTGTATACTCAAGGTGGTTTGGTTGCGGTCCTAGCCCTGGCCTGGATTGTCGGCGCGGCGGCCTTATGCGCATGGCGTGCGAAGCTCGATGCCCTGTTCGTGCTGGTGGTGTCGATCGTTATCTTCGGAATGCCACATCTGATCATCCGCCATCCAATCGTGTGGTTTGCGCTTACTATTTGCCTTGTTGCCGGAACGCCGCGAACGATTTCGGCAACCTCTAGCGACCTGAGGTGATGGCATGTGTGGGATTACCGGAATTCTCCTTGCACCCGATGCCGCCAATATCAAGCCGCTCAGGGCGATTGGCCAGATGACGACGGCCCTTCGTCATCGTGGGCCTGATGGCGAAGGCTTCTGGATCAATCGCGAAGCCGGCATTGCCTTCGGCCACAGGCGTTTGGCTATAGTCGACCTATCGGAAGCAGGACGCCAGCCGATGCATTCGGCAAGTGGCCGATATGCCATTACCTTCAACGGCGAGATCTACAATTTCCGCGATCTGCGCCGCGAGCTTGAAGACGCTGGCCATCGGTTCCGTGGCGCCAGCGATACCGAAGTGATGCTGTGCGCAATCGAGAGCTGGGGTCTCGACACCGCACTCACCCGCCTCGCTGGCATGTTCGCATTTGGATTGTGGGATCTAAAGACCAGGACCCTCCATCTCGCCCGCGACCGAATGGGCAAGAAGCCGCTCTATGTTGCTGCAACGCGCGATGCGCTCGTTTTTGCCTCCGAGTTGAAGGCAATCCATCGTTTTCCAGGTTTCTGTCAGGAGCTCGATCTCGACGCGGCCGCGACAATGCTTTCGAAGGGATGGGTACCGGGTAACTGTTGCATCTGGCGAGGCGTGTTCAAGCTACCTCCGGGCTCGGTCCTGTCTGTGACGGCGGCGGATTTTGCCGAGGCGCGCAGCGCCGCATCACTTTCGCAACGCGCCCGACACTGGTGGTCGCTGCCTGAAGTCGCCGCGAACGGTCGACAGAATCTAATCGCCGGTACCGACGAAGAACTGACCGATGGACTCGACGACCTGCTTCGACTTGCCGTCCGGGAACGCATGATAGCCGATGTGCCGCTGGGTGCCTTTCTGTCTGGTGGCCTCGACAGCTCCACGGTTGTGGCGCTGATGCAGGCCCAATCGCCAAAACCGGTGCGCACATTCACGATCGCTTTCGGAGAAGGCGGGTTTGATGAGGCTCCCCACGCGGCGGAGGTCGCGCGGCACCTGGGCACCGATCATACTGAACTCCACCTTTCAGCAGCCGCTGCGCGTGAAGTCATTCCGGAACTGCCGCGGATCTGGGATGAGCCGTTCGCCGATGAATCGCAGATACCGACTTTGCTCGTGGCGCGGCTCGCTCGCCAGCACGTTACGGTGGCCCTATCAGGCGACGGTGGCGATGAATGCTTCGCCGGTTACGCCCGTCATTTCATGGCTGCGCGGTTGAAACGACAGCATGCGCTGCCGTCGCCGCTGCGTCACGCGCTTGCTGCAGGGGTCGGATTGCTGGCCCGTGCAGCGCGTCACGATTTCGTCGGCAAGCTGCCGCTTTCGGCGAGTGGACGGCACGCGCTGCGGAGCGACCGGCTGCATCGCCTCGCTCGGCTGCTCGCTGCGCCAGATGAGGACGAATTGCATCGACGGCTGACCGGAGCATCGACCGGGAGCCTCGCACTCCACACGCCGCCCACATCAATTCAAGGGTCCCCCCGGCTTGATGGCCTGCTGTCCCGTCTCTTGTACGACGACATGGCCGGTTACCTGCCCGACGATATATTGGTGAAGTTGGACCGCGCCAGCATGGCCAATAGCCTCGAAGGCCGGTGCCCGCTTCTCGACCATCGGGTTGTCGAATTCGCCTGGCGGCTGCCGGCACATGCGAAGGTCCGCAATGGCAAAGGCAAGTGGCTTCTTCGTCAGCTGCTTAGCCGCTATGTTCCGCAACGGCTGATCGACCGGCCGAAGCAGGGTTTCGATGTTCCCATAGCAGTCTGGCTGAGCGGCCCGTTGCGCATCTGGGCCAGCGATCTAGTCGCCGATATACGCCTCTCCGGAGATGGGATCTTCGACTTTGCGAAGGTCGAAACCTGCTGGCGCGACCATCTTGACGGAAGACAGGATCATTCTCGCGATTTGTGGCCCGCGTTGATGTTCCAGGCTTGGCGCAACGAGGCCGGGCGGTCCGCCGGGCCGGCAACGGGCATGTCCACAGCGCTCGAACTGACAGGAGTATGAGATGGAAGGTTCCATAGTCAGCCGAATTCACCTTCCGCACGCCACTGAAATGCACGTGCCGACGCGCGAGATCAATCCGCGCATGAGGCCATTCCTGCGCGAACAGGTCGACGCGCAGACCCCCTTCCATCAACTCCTCATTACCATCGCGAGGAGAAAATGGTTCCTGCTTGCAATGGTGATTTTGGGCGGAGTGTTGGCTGGGCTTGCGGGTTTTCTGCGTCCTGTCCTGTTCGAGGCGACCGCACAGGTGATTGTCGATGCTCCTGGCAGGAACGCGGCTCCCGGAGGTGCGGATTCTGCTCAGGAGATGCTGGATGCGAGCATTGATGACCACTTAACCATGCTCTCTTCGCAAGGGCATCTGCGTCGCCTGGTCGCAGCCCTACGCGAGACAAAGATCGGCAACATTGCTGAGCAAGGTGATGTCGGAAATTCCCGCGCCGCCCCGGTAGGCGGCAACCTGCAGAACATACGCACCTTCGCAGCTGGTCTGCTAGAAAGGATTTGGCCGCAGGGCGGGCCGGAGGCGGCCGATGCAGCCGAACTCAAGGCATTGCGTAAGGGCATGAGGGTTGGACAGGAACTGAGATCAAGGGTGATCACCGTCGGCTTCACCGACGACGATCCGGCGCGAGCCGCCCTGGTGGCCAATACGTTCGTCCAAGTATACATCAACGATCTCGCACAGAAGCGCAGGGCGTCAGACCGGCTGGAACTCGCCTCGATCGTCGCCAGCCTGCCGGTCGTACAAAGCGACCTGGCGAAAGCGACCGACCGCCTGGAAAAGTATCGACTGAGCCATGGCGCGGTCGATCAAGGTGCGGCGGATAACGCTGCCAAGGAGACAGCCGAACTTAGTCAGCAGATATCCTTGTCGAAAGCGGATCTCTCAGCGACGGAATCTCGCCTTCAGCACATCGAGGCTTTGCGAGAGGAAGGAGCATCGGTGGCGGCGCTCGCCGAAGCGATCGGGTCTCCGGTATTGGCCGACATGGCGGCCCGCCAAGCCAACGACAATGCGGATGCGGGCCTTAGCACTGCGATCAACGGCGAGATCGAACAAGGCACTGCTCGCATTGCGGCGGAGGGGAACATCTACCGTGCCCAGATCGCTGCTCTGGAGGGCCGTAAGAATGTGCTCGATGCGGTGGTGGCCGACACAGCCGGCCGGCTTTCCGGCTTGCGTGCGCTCGAGCCGCAGGTCAGCATCCTGACGCAGCGATACAACCAGCTTCTCACCCAACAACAGGATCTGGTGCAGCGCATCGCAACTCCCTTGCCCGGGGTCTCGATCCTTTCAGCGGCATGGCCGCCAACGAATCCAAAAACCCTGCCGCCCATCTTTCTTATTCCGCCCGGCATGATCGTGTTTGGCCTCATTGGCGGGGTCTTCGTCTTGGTCCGCAGCCGTCTCAATCAGACCTTGCGCGGCGGGGCCGAAGCTGAAGCCGCGCTCGGGGTTCCGTGCCTGGGGCTGATACCGGAAGCGCCCACGATACACGCGAAACGACTACAGCAGCTGGTTCTCGGCCAGCAAAACTGCAGCTACAGCCGAGCCGTCACTTCTCTTCTTGTCACCGTGGCTCTCAACAAAGCGAGAGGCCGTGCGTCGCACGTCATCCTCGTCACGTCCAGCGTCCGGCATGATGGCAAGACCGAGCTCGCATGGAGCCTCGCCTTGGCAGCTACCCGACTTGGGGGACGAGTGCTTTTTCTCGATCTTGACGGCACGGGCCCCCGCCTCACGAACGAGTTTCTGAACGAATCCGGTGCGTTCAAGCCACATAAATCCTTTGGAGACTATATGAGCGACCGTTGTCCGCTGCACGACGCGGTCACGGGAATGCCTGAAATTGGAATCGACTTCATGGCACTCGCACCATCAGAGGATCTGCTGCCGCAACTGTCCATGATCGACGGGTCCCTGGTCACAGATGAGCTGCGCTCGATGTACAGCATCGTCATCATAAATGGACCGCTGGGACTTGGAGGACCTGAGGCCAGGCTACTGACGGGCTGGGCTGACGCGGTTCTTTTCGCTGTTCGCTGGGCCAGGACGCGTCGCAGCATCGCGCGTGCTGTTCTGCAGTTGCTGACAGAGGACGAGACGGCTCAGGTCCCCGTAGGCAGCGTTCTCACGCAGGTCAATCTTAGGAAACACGCCGGCTACCGGTTTGGGGACAGCGCGGATCTCTTGCTCGAGAGAACATCATGAATGTCACATGCGGGATTCCGCGTAACGACCGCCACGGCATTCGACCTGTCGAGCGGAAGATAATATCGACGATCTCGCAGTCCGGAGCAGGGTCCGCGGCCAAAGGCGATCAAGGCGATGAAATGCGCGACGCCGGCGCAAAAGACATCGACGATTTCAGCGATCCGAAGCTCGCCCGCTTCCCTGCGGCCTCCGTTGCTCCAACGAATATGGTTTTGCCGCACAAGGAGGACACGGGCCGGGGTCTCGGCTATGCCAGCATCTTCGCTCTTTTGGTCTATATCGGGGGTGCGGGCTTGACCAGCTTGGCGCAGTTATTGATTGCGCGCATCGTTGGCTCCACCAGCTATGGCATCTACTCCTATGTTCTGGCCTGGACCTCGGTGCTTGCCTATCTTGCAACGCTTGGTTTCCATGTATCCTTGTTGCGTTTCGTCTCCGCCTACAGTGCCAAAGGGCGGCTTGACCTGGTACACGGCGTAATCAGGTTTGCTCTGCAGAGGTCGCTGGCGGCGGCGACACTATTCGGCATCGTTGGCGCCGCCTTGATCTTTTTCTTTTCAGATCCTTCTCACAAGGAGCTTCAAATCAGCCAGCTGCTAGGCATGGCAGCAGTGCCTTTGGTCACCGCCTACGCTTTGGGCGCAACACTTGTTCGTGCTTTCGGCGGCGGTGTCTCGGCCCTCCTGCCGGAACGCATAGTGCGCGACGGCCTCTTGTTGACGTTGCTGGGAATGGCGGGCTTATCCGGATCATGGACCCCCAATGCACCCTTGGTGATGCAGGCGGTGCTGGCAAGTTCAGCCATCACGGTCGGCCTGGTGTTCGTCATGGCGACAAAATTTCAGCCGCCTGGCTTGCGGCAGGTTCAGCCAGGCGACGAGTCGCGGGAATGGTGGTCCGCGGTTCCGCCAATGATGCTCATGGCTGGGCTCGATGTTTTCATCAGCCGGGCCGGAGTCATGGTGCTGGGCTGGACGCATCACATTCGCGAAGCAGGCATTTTCGCATTGGGATTGAACGTCGCCTTGCTTGTGAGCCTTTCCCTGGTTGCCGTCTCTACGATGTTTGCGCCGACAGCGGCTGCCCTTCATGCCCGAGGCGATCGGCTGGCTCTGCAGCAGCTGTTTTCACGGGCCGCCCTACTTTCCTCTGGTGGGGCTCTAACGATGGCCATCCCGATGCTTGCGATTATTGAACCTCTGTTGAGCTGGTTCGGCGGGGATTTCAGTACCGCGGCACCAGTCGCGCGGATACTCATTCTCGGATATGTCTTTGTCGCGCTGTGCGGACCCCAGATGCTCCTCTTGATGATGACCGGAAACGAATGGGCGGCAGCCGCAACCATGATCGTCGGCGCTGCGGCCAGTATCATAGGCTGTGCCACAGGAATTGCGCTCTACGGCGCGCCGGGCGCCGCAGTGGGCCTCGCGCTTGCGTTGGCGATTTGGAATGTGGCGATGTCGATCTACATCAGCAAACGGCTGAAAATTATCCCTGGGCTGATCTTTGCGCTAACATCGTTCAGAACGCACGCAGTCGAAGGCCAGCGGCGACATTGGTTCCTGCGCTGATTTGAGACCGTCGCGCCCCGACACGCGACGGCATCAGCGTTCAGGAATTTCGAGTCCAGGGTTGTGTCGGATAGAGACTGGCGAGAGCGGCTTTGTGGCCGACGCGTTACGCGCCGAGTGGCAGATCATCGCCCGACAGGGCCCGCGGCCTACACGGTGGCCTCATTCACCAACGTCTGTTGCCGTATGCTGGCCGCGGCATCCGTTCCATGAAAGTCCCGGTACCATTCGACAAAGCGTCGCACTCCGTCCTCTAGCGGTGTTGCCGGGGCGAAGCCGACGGCCTGGCGAAGATCGCTGACGTCGGCACGCGTCTCCAGAACGTCGCCAGGCGGCAACGGCACATCCACGCGAACTGCCCGGCTGCCAAGAGCGGTCTCGATGATCGAAATCAGCCGGTTGATCTCCTCGGGCCGGTCGTTGCCGATATTGTAGACGCGATACGGCGCGGAACTTGTGGCAGGGTCGGCGGTGCAAGGGTCCCAATTCGGATCCGGCTGCGGCGGTGTAGCAAGTGCTCGAACCACGCCCTCAGCGATATCGTCGATATAGGTGAAATCTCGCCACACGCGGCCGGCATTGGCTACTTCAATTGGTTTGCTCTCGACGATCGCGCGCGTGAACAAGTAGACGGCCATGTCGGGCCTGCCCCAAGGGCCATAAACGGTGAAGAAGCGCAGTCCGGTCACGGGCAAGCCGAACAAATGGCTGTATGAATGCGCCATGAATTCATTCGAACGCTTGGTGGCGGCGTAGAAGCTGACGGGATGATCGGCGCCGTGGTTTTCGGAAAACGGTATGGTTCGATTCAAGCCGTAGACGGAGCTCGAAGAGGCGTAGACGAGATGACTGACGCCATGATGCCGGCAGCCCTCAAGGACGTTGAGAAACGCCACTATATTCGATTGCACATAGGCGTGCGGGTCAACAAGTGAATGACGCACGCCGGCCTGAGCCGCGAGATGGACAAGATGTGAGGGGCAAACGTTTGAAAACAGCAACTGAACGCGCGCGGCATCCGCCAGATCCATTCGTACCGGCGTGAATTTCGCCTCGCTACAGAGGCGTGCAAACCGCGCTTCCTTGAGCCGCAGATCGTAATAGGGCGTGAAATTGTCGACGCCCACGACTTTGACACCAAGACGCAAAAGCCGTGAGGCCACGTGAAAACCAATGAAGCCCGCGGCGCCGGTGACGACGATCGGTCCTGTCCGTGCAAGTTTCTTCACCGCGCGGTCCGAACGGGATCGAGCGATTTCCATCTTCTCCGCTGCGGCAAGGACAGAATCGCTGCATAGATCGTTGTCCACTTGTCGCCTTTCGAATCCGTTCGACAGTACCGAATAGCCGGTCCGGGATTGCGGCTTTCGATATTTACGCTGGCGCATCGAACCTAGTGGAGTGCGCAATGCGGTGCACGACCTGCCAAGTCATGACACGCCAACTTGCGTAGTTTGAATCCCGGGCGGATGCCGACGTCCGGCGATTGGATCTAAGTGGCCGGCCTTACGGCAGGACCGAAATACGCCCAAGAAGAGCCACCAGTTCCGCCTGGCGTTTTGTTTCGGTCTTGGCGAACAGCGAGGCAAGCTGGGAACGGATCGTGGTGCGGCTGAGACGCCAGCTGCGAGCGATCTCCAAAGGTGCGTCGCCCTGGGCCAAGCGCAAGGCGAGGTGCGTTTCTGCGCTCGTCAAGCCAAACATTCTTTGCAGCGTCCGAGGATTTGGCCCCGACCTGTTGTCGCGATCCAGCAGCGCCACAATGCTCGTTCCGTCGGGAGCGATAACGCCGTTCTCGTTCAGTATCACCGGTCGGTCGCCCCTGCTGCGGATCACCACCCAAGACAACGAGCCCGGCAGGAATTGGCCCGGAACATTCGCGATCAGCCGCCTTAGGGCGGCCGTAAGTCCGCTCGCCGTGTCGGCCGCTTCGCCCTGGCGCTCAAGCGTGGTTTGGGCGGCTGCGTTCCACTCGACTACTTTTCTTTCGCGATTCAGCACGAGATAGCCACAGCCAATGCGATCAAGCACGCCGGTTATGGATTCCAGACTGCGGCCTTTTGGTTCGCCGAACCTTGCGTCCAATGGATCCGATGCGCGATCGGGAAGGTGACCAGAAGAGGGCCGCGTATTCCGCGCTTCAAAATCATACTTGGTCCTCGTAACAATGTACCGATTGCTCGAAGCATCGACCTGTCTATCGATCAGATTCATTTTCTACCCCTAACCCAAAGTTTCACACGCCCGAAATAAATATTCGGGATTCATGTAGTCTTCTATGTGTAGCTGGATTCTAGTCTTCTATGCGCTGACGGATAATACGTTCATCACCACCTTGAAAACTTAATATGATCCGACAGTTCTAAGGCAGCTCTTAGGCCCCGCTGCGTCCGATAAAATGCGCGCTATGATAGCGGTATGGCAATCCGGCAGTGGTACTAAGCTGTACGTTTTTTGCTCTAGTCTCGACGGGCTAGTCAGAAGGTTGTAGTCTGTGTCCATGAGCTCGCAGTCGCGCAGGTCGAATTCGAACCCGTCGGGCAGATTGCTAACTCATATTGCCTCTGCATCGGTGTTAGCTGCCACACTAATATTTGAAATAAAATCGTCAGCCTATATTGGGCAAGGCGCCAGTTTTCTGGAATTTATTCCGGCTATTATTATTATCGCCTATCTCGAAGACCGTGTACCGGCGCTCGCTGCGACCATTCTGATGGTGGCTGTCGGGCTGTGGGCACGAGGACACGATCAGATTTCAAGTGGAGATTGGGCACGCGCAATCCTGCTTCTGGTTTCGGGTGGCGTGATTGCCATGACCTTCCATCGTCTGCGGCAGGACTTGCGTGAGTTGCTGGAAGTCGCGGAGGCCAGGCTCGCTGCCGTCGAGGCGACCGAAAGCCGCTATCGTTGGGCCTTCGAACGTGCTGCCATGGGATTCGCGAACACCAACAAGAAAGGTGAGTTGCTGCAGTCCAACAGACGCCTTTGTGAGATGACCGGGTACAAGGAGGAGGAGCTTGCCCAATTGCAGCTCGATACGCTCGCCCATCCGAACGACCGGGATACCTTGGCGCAATTGCTGGCGAGGTTGGGCAATGACATTTCTTCGTTCGTTTCGGAGGTGCGTCTGTCACGAAAGGACGGTACGGCATTCTGGGCCAGGCTAACGCTTTCTTCGTCCGTGCCCGAGGGTGGCCTCTCGGAGAGCATCTTCGTGGTGGTCGACGATATTTCGGAACGACGCGCTGTTCACGAAGCGCTTCGGGCCCAGAAGGAATGGCTGGACCTCGCTCTGTCTGCTGGACGCTTGGCCACGTGGCGCATAGACCTTAAAGACGGGATAGTCACGGGCTCGGACACGTTCTGGGACATTCTCGGCCTGGCCCAGGCCAATAGCCGCAGTTTGGAGGAGCTATCAGCTGTCGTTCATCCGGCGGACTGGCCAAAGCTGGCGGCATCGAGAAAGGCCGCGCCCTCGGTCACGAATTACGATGTTGAGATACGCGTCCGCCGACCGGACGGACATATCCGCTGGGTTGCGCTGCGCGGAAGGGAGGAAAGACATGATGATGGTGGACAGCGGCTTGGAGTGGCTGCCGACCTGAGCGAGAGACGACAAACCACGCTGCTGCGCGCCGCGGCAAAGAAGCGGGAGCGCATCATGCTCGAACAGCGTCACAGATTCGGCAACGTTTTCGCGGTGATCACGGCGCTCGTGAAAATGGTCGATGTTCCCGGAAACAACGTCGCCAAATACAAGGAAATGCTGATCGACCGGATACGCGCGCTCGAGGCAACCCATCTGCTTCTTTCACGCAACGGCAGCGTATCGGGGGCGATAAACGATCTCGTTGCGCAAGAATTGCACCCATATATTGGAACACGTGCGATATCGGTCAGCGGTCCTTCCGTGGCGATGTCGGGAGGCGCCGCCGAGAGTTTTGCAATGATCGTTCACGAGCTTGCCACCAATTCCACGAAATACGGAGCGCTTGCCGATCCAAAAGGCCGGATCGACGTAAGCTGGACGTTCGCACCTGAAGAAACAGGCAGCGATATCGTGTTCGAGTGGGTGGAATCGGGGCGGCGTAGGACCTCAAGCGTAGTCCGTCATGGCTTCGGTTCCATGATAATCGGAGTGGATGGAGCGCCGCTTGTCGGTCACTCTCCCAGGCTGGAAATATCGGACCAAGGGTTGCGGTATTCGCTGCGGCTGTCACGCAAGGAAGTCGGATTTTAGTGCAGTGCTCCAATCGGAAAGCAGATATCTAAAGGCGGGTCGCGCTGAGCGGCCTTTGAGATGCGCAGGGTTCCTTCCAAGAATGTCGTCGGCCCAAAGCTGCGCCGCGGCTTTGGGATATGCAGTAAAATGCATGAGGAGTCTTGGGACGCCGTTTGCACGTCCAAAAGGACGCGCGGCGCTCTAGCTGGCATGTCTCGAAAGCCAAGTCTTCAGCATAACGGCAGCCTCGGTCCGATTGCGTACCCCCAATTCACGCAGAACCGCAGCAGCGTGGATTTTCGTGGTCGCCTCTGCGATTTCCAGATCGCGCGCAATTTCCTTGTTTGAATAGCCTTCCGCCATCAGCTTGAGGACTTCCTTTTGCCTCGAAGTCAGCCTGCCAAGGTTGACGCCAGCGGTACGCCTCTGTGGGCCTTTGTCGTCGGAATGGGTATGCGCGTGGGTTGTTTGCGTCGCTCCCGGGCGTGACAGAAGTGCAGGAACATAGATGCGGCCGGAGAGGATTTCATTGACGGCCAAAACAACCTCTTCGTCCGTCTGCGATTTTACGATGTAGCCGTGAAGCCCGATCGACAGAGCCGTGAGTATTTCCGAGCGTGAATCGTTTCCGGAAACGATCGCAAATCGCGTGTCCGGATAGGCAGACAGGATCCCGCCGAGCACTTCTTGATTGAACAGGCCCGGCATATTCAGATCCAGGATCGCAAGATCCACGAACGACTGCTCTGCCAGCAAACTGAGCACCGCGTCGAAACAGGACGCTTCAAATATCTCCACACCTGGAATGCCTGCGGTCAGTGCCAATCGCAAGCCGCGACGATACAAGCCGTGATCGTCGGCGATGACGATTCGATACATTGAACTACCCCAACGCCTATCTGAATGGATTGAACGGTAATGGCCTGAAAGTCGTGGCCATCCACTCGTCGATTCATCCAGCCGACGCTGCGGCACCCCCAACACCGCAAACGCCAGATTTCTAATATAATCTTAAATGACGGGAAACGCTCCTCTTTTTTTGCCCCTTGTGAGCGAAACCCGCCGAACGTCGTCGAACATACGTTCTGACCTTTTGGACAGCTGACAGACCGGCCGGTCGTTCAGCAGTGCTATAGGTCTAAAGATATAGAACAGCAAAACGGCTGAATTGTTACCATTCGAATGCACGACGACATCCACCCTGACGGCCACATACCATCCAGATGCAATGTCCGGATCAGGGGACAGTGGAGAAATCTCACCGGTCTTCTACGGGAAATCTCACCGGTTCTTCTGAGGGGACAAGAACGCGTTTCCCGGGTGCTAACCAGGGCAGGATAGCCGGCCCGTGACGATAGCGTTCAGGCCGAATGAACAAGGGAGGACCAGGATGAAAGCGGTTATTCAATGTGGAGGAATGGGAACACGCCTCCGCCCCTTCACTTCGGTCTTGCCGAAGCCGCTCATGCCGATCGGCGCACGGCCGGTTCTCGAGATGCTTCTGAAATGGTTGCGACGCAACGGCATTCAGGAAGTTTATATTACAACCGGGTATCTCGGCCACTTGATCCGCACCGTGTGTGGAGATGGCTCGCAGTGGAACCTGAAAATTCGATATACGCAGGAGATGGAGCCGCTTGGCACCATCGGGCCACTGTCTTTGATCAGGGATGAACTGACGGAGCCATTCATCGTTCTCAATGGCGATGTCCTCACGGATCTAAGCCTCAGTCGATTTGTAGCAGCGCACCGTAAGCACACCGATCCAGTGACGATCGCAACAGCCTGTCGCCTGATCAAGATGGATTTCGGCGTCATCGACGAAGTCGACAATACCGTGCAGGTCTTTCGCGAGAAGCCGACGCTTTCGCATCTGGTCAGCATGGGAATTTACTGCATGAACCCGGATGTTCTGCAGTTTATCCCATCCGGCATACCCTTTGGGTTCGACGACCTGATGCTGCAGATGATGCAGAACGGCACAACCGTGCACGTGTACAAACATGAGGGTCTCTGGCTCGATATCGGGCGCGTCGACGATTTTCAGAACGCACAGACCATTTCCTGGGAAGACCAGTCGGCCTCGATCGAGGTCACTGCGACGGCTGCATGATGAAGTCACGAGCCCGGTTCCCACAGTTATCAGTCTAGGAGGTTGTGATGCTCTTGGTCAGTGCCCCGATCTTGGGTGTGCCGGAGAAGACTGCTTTGACCAAGGTCATCGACAGCGGCTGGCTGACCATGGGGGAGCAGGTACGAGCCTTCGAACAAGCTTTTGCCGACGTTCATGATGCGGAGGATTGCGTCGCGGTCAGTTCTTGCACCGCAGCGCTTCATCTCATTTTGCACGCACTTGGCATCGGACCGGGCGACGAGGTGCTGGTGCCATCCTTGACGTTCGTGGCGACCGCAAATGCGGTCCTCTATGTCGGTGCGACGCCGGTTTTCGTCGACATCGAATCAGCCGACGTGCCGCTGATGTCGATCGTGGAAGCCGAAGCGAAATGCACGGCCCGCACCAAGGCAATCATTCTCGTTCATTTCGCCGGCTACCTCGCCGATCGGGAACAATGGCAGAGGCTCGCCCGTGCCCGGGGGCTGCACATCGTCGAGGACGCGGCGCATGCGCCGGGCTTGAAGGAGGTGGGGACATTTGGTGCCGCAGCCGCCTTCAGCTTCTACGGCAACAAGAACATGACCACGGCGGAAGGCGGGGCTGTGATCGCCAGGGATGCCGGTCTGCTCGAGACAATCCGCCAGGCGCGTGGACATGGGATGACCACCGGGACGCGTCAAAGGCTGAACAGCCGCACCCCTCAGTATGATGTCACCATGCTCGGATTCAACTATCGCATGGATGAATTGCGGGCTGCGATCGGACTGGTCCAGCTGCAAAATCTGCAGGAGTGGAATGAGATCAGGCGTATCCTGGTCATGCTGTATCGCCGTCTCATAGCGAAGCATTGCCCGGCCGTGACCATCCCGTTCCACGAGCCGCGGACGTCGGCCTACCACATCATGCCTATCCTTTTGCCACGTTACGCCGACAGGCAAGACGTCATCGACGCACTGCGCGGGCAAGGGATACAAACCACTATCCACTACCCGCCGGTGCACCAGATGACGCTCTATCGTGAGCTCATTCCCGGTACTCACTTACCGCGCACTGAAGATTTCGCGCAGCGCGAACTGACTGTACCGCTGCATCCGCAGATCACCGCGCCATTGGTCGAATCGGTAGTCGTCGCTCTTGCCGCGGCGGTCAATAATTGCGCTCAGACAGGAACAGCCGCATGAATGCCCTGGACCTAGCCATTCACCGGTCTAACGTCTCGAGCGCCGCCCATGGGTCTGCGAGACGAGCAATCGATCTCGTCATTGCTGCAGCCGCGGCGATCGTCTTCGCCCCGCTGATGCTGCTGATTGCCGTGGCGCTGCTGCTGGAAGGCGGGCGGCCCATCTTCTTCACACAGACCCGCGTCGGGGCCGGTGCTCGCCCATTCCGCATGTACAAGTTCCGCAAGTTCAGCGTGCAATGCGACCCCGGTGGCTTGGCTCTGACCATGGCCGATGACAGCCGCATGACGCCAATAGGACGGTTCCTCGCCGTCACCAAGTTCGACGAACTGCCACAGCTTTGGAACGTCTTCAGAGGCGAGATGGCAATCATCGGGCCACGCCCGGAGAGCCTTGCCTTCGCCGATTGTTTTCGCGGGGGCTTCGAAGACGTTTTACAATACAAGCCAGGCTTGCTGGGTCCAGCCCAGGTTCTCTTCCGGCATGAAGCCCGTTTCTATCCGCGATCGGTGGACCCGCTACTGTTCTATCGCCAGGTTCTGTTTCCTGCCAAAGCCAGGCTCGACCTTTCCTATTATCCGCAGCGCACGATCGGCTCCGATGTTGTGTGGATGGTGCGCGGCTTGCTGGCGGTGCTTGGCGTGGTTTCGCCGCCGCCGATTGGACCTTGAGAGCAGGGGGGACATCCGCGCTCTCGTGGATTTGCAAAGTCAGTGCCTCACGTCATAGGGGGAACGCTTGGGTCATGGCATACAAGGGCAGGAAAGTTCTGGTTACGGGTGCCGACGGGTTCATCGGTTCTCATCTCACCGAAGCACTCGTCCGCAGCGGCGCCGACGTCACCGCGCTGGCACTCTACAATTCCTTCGACAGCCACGGCTGGCTGGACGATTTGCCTGACACCATACGACGCCAGTTGAATCTCGTCCGCGGCGATGTCCGCGACAGCGCGTTCCTTAACCGGATCGTGCGTGGCCAGGCGGTCGTGTTTCATCTCGCCGCACTGATAGCTATCCCGTATTCGTATGCCGCTGCTCAGTCCTATGTGGAGACCAACATCCTGGGCACGGTCAACGTTCTCGAAGCGGCGCGCCAATGGGAGACGGAGCGTGTAGTGCACACTTCGACAAGCGAGGTTTACGGCACCGCGCTGACAATGCCTATCAGCGAATCCCACCCGTTGCAGGGACAGTCACCATATTCGGCATCCAAGATCGGCGCGGACATGATGGCGGAGTCCTACGCCAGATCGTTCGACATCCCCGTGGTCATCATGCGGCCCTTCAATACGTACGGCCCGCGCCAGAGTGAGCGGGCCATCGTACCGACCATTATACGCCAGGCTCTCGACAAAAAATGCCCCGCGATCATGGTGGGAGACACAAGCCCGATCCGCGATCTTACTTTCGTGGAAGACACCGCGGCGGCGTTTTTGACCGCAGGTTCCGCCGAGCTCGAATTTGGCCATGCCTACAATGCCGGTAGCCAGCGCGCTGTGACGATCTCGGACATATTGGATCTGGTGATCGAGTTGAGTGGCTGCAAGAAACCAATCCACCGCGACGAGCGCCGCCTGCGGCCGCAGAATTCCGAGGTGCGTGCCTTGCTGGCCGATTCTTCGCTCCTCGAAAGCAAGACTGGATGGCGTGCCCAGACCAGCCTGCGCGAAGGCTTGGAGCGGACCATCGGATGGTGGCAAGGGCGCCTCAGCGAAGGCCGGGTGCGACACGAAATGGGTTACATGACATGAGCTTTCGCCCAGGAGGATTGGCTCCGCTGTTGATTGCGGCCGCGGTATCGCCGGATTCGAGCCAGAAGGAGATTGTCGCCCATGGTCCTCGTTGATCGAATCCTTATTGTCGTGCTCGGCATGCTGGCTGCCATGGATATGGCTGCTGCAGCGGAACCGCGGGTCGCCTATCGACTTTCTGCCGGCGACACCGTCGAGATTGGAATTGCCTCCATCCCGGAGCGAACGCAACGTGCGGTGGTCCAGATGGACGGCACGATCGCGCTTCCCGAAGTCGGTATGGTTTCGGTGGGCGGCTTAACTCCGGCTGAACTGCAAACGCGCATGCAGACGATCTTGCCGACCAAGATATTCCACCAGCGTCTGCCTGATGGGCGGGAGCAAATGATCGTCATCAAGCCGACAGACGTGACCGCCGTGGTTGCGGAGTACAGGCCGATCTATGTGACCGGCGACGTGCTCACTCCCGGACAGCAGGCCTACCGCCCGCTGATGACCGTGCGGCAGGCGATTGCCGTGTCAGGCGGTTTCAGCCTTTTGCGGTC
The DNA here is from genome assembly GCF_040318345.1 of Mesorhizobium sp. M1169. Classification (NCBI taxonomy): domain Bacteria; kingdom Pseudomonadati; phylum Pseudomonadota; class Alphaproteobacteria; order Hyphomicrobiales; family Phyllobacteriaceae; genus Mesorhizobium; species Mesorhizobium sp. M1169. The sequence continues at coordinate 78,325 of NZ_JAMYME010000018.1, forward strand.
CCGGGCAAACCAGGTTGGCCCAGATCCGGTGGATCTGCGGCGCGATTACGAGTCGCTTTGGGGGGAATATACGAGAGATTATTTTCATAGCGCCCGCATCCGCGCCGAACTTCAGGACAAACCGACTTTCGACATGCAGCCACCACAAGGATCTCCCTTGCCGGCAAGTTTTGCGTCGGCGATCGCGCAGGCTGAAGCGGAAGGGCTGAAGCTCTCGTTGGACAACTTCCAGCAAGAGCAGGGCTTTCTGGATAAAAGCGGCAAGGATGCCGCCGCACAAACCGAGACCTTGCTCAAACGCGAGCAGGCCGAAGCGGATGGGGTGAAGGCGGACGAAGACGATCTGGCGCGCGTAAGGAAAGCGTTTGAGTCCGGAAATCTCACCAACAACCGGCTCGCCGACGTTCGGCGCGCTTTGGTTCTCTCTTCCAGCCGGGCACTCGAAACGTCGGTTGAGCTTATGAGAGCACGACGTCAGCAGGACGATTTTGCCAGACAGCACGAACGCAATGACAACCAAAGGCGGATGGGTCTGCTGATCGAGTTGAAGGATACCAACGTGCGCCTTGCCGACGTCAGCGCAAGGCTTCGCGCCGCCAGGCAAAAGTTGCAGCCCACGGGAGCTGCCGCACTGCCGTTGCCGGTTGCCGGCGAGAAGGTCCAGGCCGAGGTCACGATCATTCGCAAGGTCGGCGAAGAATGGCGAAAACAGCTTGTCCAAGAAGACACCGAGGTCATGCCGGGAGACACGATCGAGGTCAGATTCAGCAGCGCTCTCGAAAATGCGGCGACCCGATAGATCGGGCCGCGTTTCGCAACCGCTTTACTGCCTGAAGGCCCTGGAAAACTGGTCGGTAAGGGGCTTCATCAAGTAGGACCAGACACTGCGCTCGTCGGTTCTTATGTGGACTTCGGCGGGCATCCCCGGTTTGAGTATTTTCTCTCCTGTCAGGCACGTCGCTTCATTCTCGACGTCGATGCGCGCCGAAAAAAAGGAAAGCTGGCGTTGCTGATCCTTGATCAGATCCGCTGAGACGCGCTTGACCGAGCCTTCGCAAGCAGGTGTGGTGCCGGCGTCGAACGCTGGAAAGCGGATCGACACCTGCTGTCCGGGATGAATCTCATCGATACGCGACGGAGGAATGGAAGCGTCGACGACAAGGTTGTCGGAATCGGGCACAATCATCATGAGCACCTCTCCTGCGCCAATCACGCCTCCTACGGTATGGACCGAGGATTCTTGTACTGTGCCCGATTGCGGGGCACGAATGTCTGTCCTGCTGAGTTCGTCTTCGGCCACCACCTTGCGCTCACTGAGCTCGGTCTGCTTGGCTTCCGTTTCGCGAAGTTCGTTGGTCACGTCGCTCCGCATTTGTTCGTCGAGCTGAAGCACCTGCAGGTCCGTTTCACTGATGTGAGCTTGTACCTCTGCTATCGCTGCGACAAGGCGTCCCGATTCGCCGCGAGCCCGGGTCTTGTCCAGGCTGACATTGCTCAACCTCTCCTTGGACACCAACTTCTTTGCGTAGAGAGATTCGACATCCGCAAGGTTCTTGGTCAGCAGATCCAGAGACTCGTCCGTTGCAGACTGCTGCGATTTGAGGCCATCGATCTGACGTTCCAGCTGCTTCGCGCGGCTTTGTAATTGTGCCTTCTGGCCAGCCAGCGCCGCAGCACGGCTTTCAAACAAGGCACGCTCGCCACTGACAAGTGCCACCACTTGCGGGTCGCCCATTTGAGCGCGAAGGTCGGGCGGGATCTGCATTTCCGGCAGACCCTGGCGCTCGGCCTCCAGTCGGGCCAGACGAATGGTGGCGCGATTGAGGTCCTCGGTGATTATCTGCAGGTTTGCTCGGGTCAATGTGTTGTCCAGCCTGACCAACACATCGCCGGCCTTCACATGATCGCCGTCCTGCGCGAAGATTCCGCCGATGGTGCCGCCGGTTTGATGCTGGACCTTTTTAATGTTGCTTTCGACCACCACGGTTGCGGGCGCAATCACCGCGCCGGCAATCTTGGTCAATCCCAACCAGAGCCCTCCGCCAAAGATCAACAGCAAGCTGGTTGCCAGGCCCAAGAGCAGATTGGCCCGGATGCCATCCGGCTCTGGCTTCGTCTCCAACGAACGGCTTTCGCCATCGGCTGCGACGTATGACGACACGGCAACAGCAGAGCGATACCTCGCATATGCCCGGCTGCACCTTTGTGCGGCGGAACGACAATGTGCTGCTAGGCTCCGGACCAGAGTACCCCAGGGTAGATTGGCTCGAATCCCATCCGGCTCCGGCTTCTCCCCGGTCGGCTGGCCTTCGCCGCCAACCGCAGCATATGACGACATGGTCACGTTAGACACTAAGCAATACCTCACGCATGCCCGCTTGCACCGTGCTGCAGCGGAACGACAATGTTTGGCTTGTCCGGGCGCGGGAAGGGCCGGATCACATTTGCCAGAACGTCTTCGCGCGAGCCGAACGAATGGAGCATCCCGTTCGACAGGACGAGTACCTGATCGATGTTGACGAGAGCGGAGGGGCGATGCGCAACGACGATCACGATACCGCCGCGCTGACGCACTGCCAGGATTGCGCCGGCCAAAGCAGCATCACCGTCTGCATCCAGATTGGAATTTGGTTCGTCAAGAACGACGAGGAATGGATCGCCGTAAAGTGCCCTGGCAAGCCCGACGAGCTGCCTCTGCCCAGCCGAAAGGGCCGCGCCGCCTTCTCCGATGCGTGTTTGAAAACCCTGCGGAAGACGCATGATCATCTTGTCCACGCCCGCAGCCTTGGCAGCTGCCAGCACGCCTTTTGCGTCGCGCTTGCCGCCGAACCTCGAAATATTGTCGGCGATCGTCCCGTCGAACAGCTCAACGTCCTGCGGAAGGTAGCCAATATGAATGCCGAGCAGTTCTGAATTCCACTGATCGAGCGAGGCGCCGTCCAATCTTACCGTGCCACGAAGCGGCTTCCATGCCCCGACCAAAGCGCGCACGAGCGTGGTCTTGCCGGAGCCGCTCGGGCCGACGACCGCCAACCCTGCGCCTCTCGCCAAGCGGAAGCTTACATTGAAGATGGTGGGCTTCTGCAGGCTTGGTGGCGCGACGGTCAATTCCTCGACCGCAAGCTCAGCCTTCGGGCCGGGCAGTTCCATTGGCTCTTGCTGGCTATCAAAAGCATCCAGGGCTGCCGACAGCTCGGTATAGCTTTTGCGGGTTGCCAGAAACCCTCTCCAGTTTGCGATCGCCACATCGACCGGCGCCAGCGAGCGGCCCAGCAATATGGACGATGCAATGATCACGCCAGGCGAGGCCTCGCCGCCGATCACAAGGTAGGCACCAAGCCCTAGCACACATGATTGCAGGGCCATTCGGAGCGTCTTCGACAGTGAGCTTGCTGCGCCGACGACGTCGGAGAGCCGTTCCTGGTTCTTCAGATAAAGATGACTGACCTCGTTCCAGCGCCGGCTAAGCGGGGCGGAAAGGCCCATCGCCTGAACAACCTCTGCGTTGCGGCGGCCGGAGTCGGCCAGAAGCCGCTGCGCTACGAGTGTCTCAGATGCACGAGCCGCAGGTTTGCGGCCGATGATCTCGGCAACCACCGTCAAAAACACAACGGCACATGCGCCGAGCGTTGCCAGCACGCCAAGCGCGGGGTGCAGCAGATAGATGACCACCATATAAAATGGTATCCAGGGAGCGTCGAATAAGACTGTCGGCCCGAGCCCGGAAAGAAAGCCACGTAGCTGGTCCAGATCACGAAGCGGGTGTACCCGGTTCGCATCCGGCCCGGCGACGAGGGGCAGGGAAAGCGAGGCTGCGAACGCTTTTTGCTGCAGATTTCTATGCAGGCGGCTGCCGATGCGGACCAACAGGCGAAGCCTCACAAAATCGAGGAGCCCATAGGCCGCGTAAAGTCCCAGCATCCCGACTGTAAATCCGACAAGAGTCGGCACGCTCTGCGAAGGCAGCACGCGGTCATAGACCTGGAGCATGTAGACGGAGCCGGTCAAGGCGAGGATATTTATCAATGCCGAGAAAACGCCTACGCCGACGAGGCCGTGCACACAGCCGAACATTGCGGAGCGGAGATCGAGCGAGCGCCCTTTGGTCGACTTCATGATGTGCGCTCGTTGACGCGAAATTGCCGCGCAATCTCGTCGATTCTTTCGATGAGGGACAAACTTTAACCTTCCGGGAAGCAGCAGCCCCGCCCCGCTGCTGGAAACATTACGAATTGCTTACATACGTGCCTTCTTTGATTAAAATGTAGCAAAATCGTGACGCCAGGCTGAGAATTCGGCAACCGGCTCGCTAGGCTGGGGATAACCGGGTCGAGTAAGGAGATATTCCTAATCATGACACGGCGCAGAAGCTTATGGTCATCTTTGTAGCATCAAGGCTTCAAAGCGTCTGGGGAGGGATCGGTTTTGATTTTGTCGATCGAGAGTTAAACGGTTTTGAGATACACTTCATCGGTACGCAATTGTCGGCCACCAACGCCGGCTAAATCGGGGAGGCGAGTGTCGTGAGCGAAGAGATCAATGTTGCCGATGCCTACGGCAGGGGGCGCAGCACCTTCATGGGATTGCAGTTGCTGGTCTCGCCCGGTGCGCTTGTTCCTCGGCCGGAAACGGAACTGCTTGGCAAGGCCGCTCTCGATGTCCTGAGCCAACTGAACCTGCCGGTGCCTCGCGTTGTCGACATGTGCTGTGGGGCGGGCAATCTGGCGTGCGCCATCGCGCACCACGCTCCCACCGCGCGCGTGTGGGCAAGCGATCTTACCGACGGATGCGTGGAGGTCGCGCGCCGCAACGTCACCCATCTTGAAATCGAGGACCGGGTAACGGTGCTTCAGGGCGACTTGTTCAGCGCCTTCTCAGGGTTGGAGCTCGACGGCACGATCGACGTGATCGTTTGCAACCCGCCCTACATTTCGGAAAAACGGCTCGAGGGCGACCGTTCGCATCTGGTCGAGCTCGAGCCGCGTGAAGCATTCGCAGCCGGCCCCTACGGCCTGAGCATCCACATGCGGGTGCTCAAGGAGGCGCCGCGCTATTTGCGGCGCGGAGGCATCCTGCTTTTCGAGGTGGGGCTTGGCCAGGACCGGCAGGTCATGAGTTTGCTCGAGCGTTCCAAGGTCTATGAGAGTATCCGGGCAGTCACCAACCAGGCCGGTGAGGGCAGGGTGGTTGTGGGACATACGAGGGCGCAGGCGTAAGCATCGCAGCCGCGGCAGGTAGACGCGCTGTCGCGGCTAGAAACGGCCGGGAAGTTGAAAACAGAGTTGCGCGAGATTTCGGGAATCAGTTTCTCTTGCGTCAGTTTCTCTTGCGCATGACGTATTGCGCAATTCCCTCGATGGAATCGAGATTCTCCGGCAGCAGCTCGCTGTCTTCGACCGTGATGCCGAAGGTCTCCTCGATGAAGCCGATAACCTCGAGCACACCCGTCGAGTCCACGATGCCCTGGTCGAGGAGCGAGGTGTCGCTCTCCAGGCTCTCGGGATCGGCTATATAGAAATTCGAGGCCAGGAAAGCGCGAATTTGTTCGCTGCAGGTATCGGTTCTATCCTTGGTAGATAACATTTATTTCGCCTCCGGTACAAAAGATGAATGCTGATCAACTTCGCCCTGGTACCGACTCATGACAGGGCCGTTTTTTTGAGCTTACCCGTGTCGGTCATCGGCAGACTGGGTACGATGACGATGGACTTCGGAACCATGAAGTTTTCCAGCCGTCTCTGGCACTCTTTCTGCAACTGCTTTTCACCGATCATGCTTCCCTGCTCCATCACGACAAATGCCTTCACTGCTTGCCCGAGCAGTTCGTCCGGAACGCCGATGACCGCGGCTTCCCGTACGCCCGCAATGTTCATCAACACGTTTTCCACCTCCTTCGGCGCTATCTTCTCTCCGCGCGATTTTATGATCTCGTCGCCGCGACCGACGAAGTAGAGGTAGCCCTCGGCGTCCATCCGGCAGTAGTCGCCGGTGTATAGGACCTGCTCACCCGGCAGCGGGCCGGGCTTGAGCTTCCTGGCTGTCGCCTCCGGTTTGCCCCAATAGCCCTTCATCACCGTCGCTCCGCGGATGACGAGCTGACCAACGATGCCGGGGCCGACCCGCCTGTCATGCTCGTCGACAATCCACATTTCCGTATTGGGGATGGCGATCCCGACGCTCGACGGCTTTCGCTCCAGATCCTCCGGCGGCAGGTAGGTGCAGCGCTTGCATTCGGTAAGGCCGTACATCGAATAGATGCGGGCGCCAGAAAACAGTTCCTGCAGCAGGAGAATGTGCTTGAGCGGCAGGGCGGCCGCAGTGTTCGTGACGTAGCGAATACTCGAAAAATCCTGATCCCTGAGAGACCTGAGCTCCCCGAGTGCGGCGAAGATGGTCGGTACGCCGGGAAAACCCGTCACCCTTTCTTGCTTGATCAGCCCAAGGATCTGCGCCGGGAAGGCGAATGAGCGCTCAAGCACCAGCCGGGCGCCCGCGCCGAATGCCATGATCATCTGGTAAAGACCGTAGTCGAAGGCGAGCGGCAGGACATTGAGGATCACCTCGTCTTCGGCAAGCGCCAGGTATGAGGAAATCGAGGCGCACGCGGCGATCATGTTTCGATGCGTCAACATCACGCCCTTGGGCTCGCCCGTCGAGCCGGACGTATAAATGATCGCAGCGAGATCGATGTCGATGCAGCGGCGCCAGGGCGGCGTGCTGCGGGCTGCCGCGACCGCGGCGTCCCAGCGCACAGCATGCGGCAATTCTTGCAGGTCGCTGTGTTCGATCGGCCCGGAGACGATCATGCGGCGCAACGATGGGCAATTCCGCGCGGGCTCCCTGAAAATCGAGTGCAGGTGTTTGTCGGTGATCAGTGCCGTCGGGCGGCAATCGTTGAGCAGATAATCAAGCTTGTCGCTTTTGGTGAGCGGATTGACGATGCACACCACGGCGTTGGCCTTGAGCACCGCCCAGAACGCAATGACGGCCTCGACAGTGTTGTCGGCGAAGACCACCACGCGATCGCCACGCGCAATTCCGGCATCGGTCAAATGGTGCGCTATGGCGTTCGAACGCATATCGAGATCGCCATAAGTGACGCGTTGATTGCCGCACACTAGGGCCACCTTGTCGCCGAGCCGGCTGGCAGAGTGGGTGAGATAGTCGTGCAGGAGCGGTACGGCGCCATGCATCATGCGAGCACCTCTTCGCGGTGTTCGCGGTCGATATCGATGCTGAGCTTGAGCGTGCGGGCCCCACTTGGACGGCTCGCGATAAATTGCCGATGGAGAAGCTGCGTCGACAGCACTCCGACCAGCGCCATATTGTCGGAGTTGGACAGGTCGCCGCCGCCGGCGCTGGCCTGGCACTTGCTCAGCAGCCGGGTAACCGACTTGGGATCGAAGACGTTCGCTTCGCGCAGCGCCGCCTCCGAAAGTGCTTCGCGAATGTAGGCCGGAGCGCCATCTGCGACAAAGCAAAGCGCGTTGGGAGCCCGGTAGGGCTGCTTCTTGCGGGTGACGATTTCCGACGGCACGATCGGTTGCGCTACGCGCTTCAGCACATGCTTTTCATCGAGCACGCGCAGCTTGTAGGCGGCCGGAAGCGAATTCGCGAGTCTCACGAGTTCATGATCGAGGAACGGGAAGCGCCCCTCGACGGAATGAGCCATCAGCATTCTGTCCCCTTGTGAGGAAAGCAGGTATCCCGACATCAGCGTCTGAATCTCTATGTACTGGTCCTGCGCAAGAGAGCCCCATCGCGAAAACTCTGGCGGCAGGCGGGCAAGCAGCTCGGACACGGCGTTGCGGCGCTCCGTTTGGGCGCGCATGTCTGCCGAAAACAGCCGCTTGATGGCGCTTGTGGTACGCCAGCGCGTGCCATGCGCAAAACCAGGCGCGTCACAGGCGTGAATGTCGCGCCCGAAGAACTGGCGTGCCATTGCCCGCTGCTGCACCGGCGAGCGGCTGAGATAGGGATAGAGGCGCTCCAGCAGCCGCGAGCGTCGCGTCGAGGCGGGCTGGCGTCCCCAGAAGCGGCGGACCTTGCCCTCGCGGAACAAATCGTAGCCGGCGAACATTTCGTCGGCCCCTTCGCCGGTCAGCACGACCTTGATGCCGTGCTGGCGCACCAGTCTCGAGAGCAGGAACAGCGGCGCCGGCGCGGTCCTGAGGATTGGCCGCTCGGTGTGGTAGATCACCTCAGGGAAGATGCCAGCGATATCGCTGCGCGAAACAACCACCTCATGATGGTCACTGCCGGCCATGCCGGCAACCAGGCGCTGGAAATGCGTCTCATCATACTCGGCGTCGGCAAAACGCAGCGAGAAAGTCTGGAAGCGCTCGCCCGCGAAGCGTCTCCCTAGCGTGGCGACCAGCGAGCTGTCGAGCCCGCCGGACAAATAGCAGCCGACCGGCACGTCGGCGCGTACTATCCTGAGCGCCGTCGCGGCTTCCAGGGCGCTGCGCACTTCCTCCACCGCGTCATCAAGCGAGCCGGTGAATTCATCATCGCCGGGTCCGTCAACCTCTGGATAGTCAGGCTTCCAAAAAGCCCGCTCCCGGACGACGCCGCTGTCATAAATGCGGATATGCCCCGGCGTGAGTTCGCTTACTCCTCCAAACACGCCCTGTGGCGGCGCGACAGTCCAGAGTGTGAAAGTCTGATCGATGCCGGCTGGATCGAAGGCGCGGGGTATATCCGCATCGGCCGCGAAAATGGCCTTCACCTCGCTGGCGAAGTAAAGCCGCCCGCCATGCTCGCAAAAGTGCAGCGGGCAAATGCCGAACCGATCCCGAGACAAGACGAGACGAGCTGCCACGGAGTCCCAGATGGCGACTGCCCACTGCCCATTCATTCGCTCGAAGGCGGCCTCGCCCCACGCATGATAGGCATGGACGATGACCTCGGTGTCGCTGCGTGTGCGGAAGCAATAACCGAGCGCAACCAGATCTTGTCGCAGCTCGACGTAATTGAAGATTTCGCCGTTGAAGACGATCCACATTGTGTCGCCCGCGCCGGCGAGTGGCTGCTGGCCGCTTGCGAGATCGATGACGGACAGGCGGGCATGCGCCAATCCCGCACGTCTGTCCCGGTAAAGGCCGCGTTCGTCCGGGCCGCGATGCGCCAGCGCCCCCGCCATGCGTATCAGCGCATCCCGGGAAGGGGGCGCCGCTGCGGCGCTCAGCGACACAATTCCGGCGATGCCGCACATCGCCTAGCCCTCGCCCATTGAAGAGGACACCAACGGCCGCGCGTGAAGATAACGTGCGGCGCGCCGCTTGCTGTCGATATCCTTGAAAACCTTCTGGACCTGCATCACCGTGAGGCTGGTTGCCTCAGCGACGTCTTCGTCGGCGATCCCATGGTTCAAGCCGTAGAGGCACAGATCCATCAGATAATAAGGAAGCGCGAAGTAGAACTCCTCCTGACTCTGCGCCATCGAGAAGGTGTCCGTGGTGGGCGGTCTGCGCCGGACCTCTTCGTCCACCCCAAGATATTCGGCCAATTGGTAGACCTGGGTCTTGTAGAGGTGGACGATTGGCATCAGGTCGGCAATTCCGTCGCCCTGCTTGACGAAGAAGCCCTGGTCGTACTCCAGGCGGTTCGGCGTGCCCGCTACCGCGTAGTTGAGGCGGTCGGCGTGGTAGTATTCGGTCATCTTGCGCAGGCGCTGCTTGTAGTTGGTTGCAGCGACGATCTGCAGATAGGCTGCCGACGGCAGGCGCACTGTGTCGGTCCTGCCCTCGGGGTCCTGAACCGTGAGGCGCGTGATGTTGAGACCGTTGCTCTCGAGAACCGAGGCGAGCACCAGCTTGCATTTCCAGCCGTCCCCATATTCGGGAACGACGGTCTGGATTGCTTCGGTCTGCCGTCTATAGGCGCCGGTCGCTTCCAGGGCCGGCGTTATATCCTCCAGGATCGTTTCGATACCAAGGTGTGCGGCGACAATGCGGCCGAGCCTCAGTGAGTCGCCGGAGGAATGGCGCTCCGGCATGAATATCCCGAGGACCTTGCCTTTCCCAAAGGCGCGAACACACAACGCCGCAACGACGGAGCTGTCGATGCCGCCTGAGAGGCCGACAACCACGCCTCGACGTCGCAGCGTGCCAAGGACCTGCTGGCGCAAGATCTGGACGATGCGATCGACTTCCGCGCCAGCGTCGAGCACCAGGGCGTCTTTGCCGAATGATGAGATCAGGTCGATGGCTTGTACTCCAGTTTGCGAGACTCGATTGGCGAATAGGTTTTCGCCACCGCTTTCTCGATAAGGGGACGATTGGTGGTAAGGTGAGGCTCTACAACCAGATCGATGTGGCTGCCGACGATCGGAATCACGTCCAGATGGGCGAAGACGTTATCCCAGCCGATTGCCAGAGGCATTCCGGGTCGAGCACAGCGGAACAGGGTGCCTGTGATCGGCAGAGCCGGCTTTGGCTCGGCCACCCACTGGAAGAAGGCTTGCGCGCGCAAAACCTCTTGCAGTTCTAGTTTGGTTCTAAAGCTCGTCGCGTTGAACTGTCCTTGAGCGAAGCGGTCGAGAAACTGGACCAGTTGTGCCTCGCGCTTCATTGCCACGGCAACTTTCGCGAGGGCGCGGCAAGCCATCCGGTAAGCGGACACGCGGTTGGTTCGGATTCGATTGACTGTGCGCGTAAACGTCTCCCAGCGGGCGCTTCGCTCCCCGACGAGGCTGGTGTCGAGGATGCCGAGGAACTTTACGGTTCGCCCCGCTGCCAGCAGCCGCGCCGCAACTTCGAAGGCAACAGCGCCGCCGAGCGAATGGCCGAGAAGTCGTACATGGCCCGAGGGTTGGGCGCGGCGGATCTGGTCGACGGCGGCGTCGGCCATATCGGCGAGGCTGTCTTGTCCGCGCAGTATCATAGCCAGGGCCGGATACCTGATCGGGGCAACACGGGTCACCTTGCCCATCGCTGCTGCAAAGGCAGCAAGGCTCGGGCCATAGCCGACGGACCCGGGGAACAGAAAAAGAATGGGAGGGTCGTGCTTCTGGGCGCGCGCGCTTTGATCGCCTGCCTGGGCGGACACGACCGCCTTGATCATTTGCTCCAGGCTCATCCCGACGGTGAAGGCCTCAAGGCCGAGTTCCTGCCCGATGGCGCTTTCGATTTCCATGACGCAGTGCAGCAGCTTTAGCGAATCTCCTCCGGCGTCATCCCAGCGTCCTGCCGCTACGCGCGTATTGAGAATGCTGGTCCATGCCCGCTGGACGACCTGCTGCGCGGTCAGCTTGCCTTGTGGCTCGAGCGGACGCGCGGTCGCCGCTGTCTCTCTGGCTGAAAGATCCATCTCTGCAAGTGTCGTGATGTCGACTTTGCCGCTCGGCAGACGCGGAATCTCGGCGATCGTGTGCAACCGCAAGGGACGCAGCGGCGGCGGCAGATTGGTCCTGACAAGCTGGCGAAGCTCGTCCGAAAAGGTCGCTTCGGCCGAGCGCCGAGGAACAGCAAAGGCGACAAGCTCATTCGCGGCCGTCACGATTGCCACGGCATCCGCGACAGAGGGTGCACAACGCAGCACCCGTTCGAGTTCGGCTGGCTCGACGCGTCGACCGTTGATTTTTACCTGGCGCCCCTTGCGACCGACGATGTGCAGTAGGCCTTGATCATCAAGTCGAACGAGGTCACCTGTCGCGAAAATCCGAAGGCCTGGATCGTGCGGGTCTGATGTTGCCGGCACAACCGCCCCCTCCTCCCAATGGCCAAGCAGGACATACGGGCTCCTGATCAGAAGCTCTCCGCTGCGGCCCGGTTGAACGCGGCGGCCCGCTTCGTCGACAATTGCGAAGGCGATTCCAGGCAGCAGCCAGCCAACTGGAACCGAATCTCCATGCTCTGGCCAGTCTCGCGGCAGGAACCATTGCGAGCCGGTGGTCTCGGTTGACGAATAACCGATCTGGATAAGGCACGTATCGGAGACGGCCTTGCGCAGCAGGGCGATGTCGGTCCAGGGCACCTTCTCGCCACCGATCCGGGCGACTCTGAGTGAATGGAACGCTTCTGCAGGTCCGTCTGCCATAAGCGCGCGAAGCAGTGCCGGCACCAGATAGGTGATTGTCACGTCTTCGGATCGCACCAGGCGTTGAACGGCGCGCAAGCCGACCGCTTCGACTTCGACCAGATGCAAGGTGGCGCCGGTGAGAAGAGCAGCAAGAATCTCCCGGCACCCGGCGATTGTGGCGGGTCCGGTCAATGGCAGGAAAACATCATCCGAGTTGATGTGGCACGCATCGACATATTGCTGGACCCGGCACAGCAAGCTGCGCTGGCTGTTAACGATGCCTTTGGGCCGGCCCGTACTCCCTGACGTATAAAGCACGATGGCGGGCGCATCGACCGAGACGGAATAAGAACGAGGCACTTGCCCAGCCTGCGAGGCCGCACTGGTCGACACATCGATCCAATTGACCAGGTGAGGCAAACCATCGGGTCGGACATTGCCCTCGCCCAGGACAGCCGAGAGCCGCGCCCCGGCCACGATTTCAAGGATACGCGAGCTAGGATCTCGCGCGTTGAGTGGCACCGAAGGCCGCCCAGCCGTCATGCTTGCCAGCATGGCAATGGGATACCAGGCCGAGTTGGCCTGAAGAATCCCTATCGCCTGTCCGTCTGGGACGGCCGCCGCGATCTGGTGGGACAGCGTCTCGACTGACCGGAGGAGCTGGGAATAGGTCAGACGATTGGCGCCGTCGCTGATTGCAAGCTTGTCGGGGTACTGGCGGACGACATTTCTCAGGTGATCGAAGGCCGCAATGTTGGTAAAATCGACGCCCAATCTTTGAAATGGGCGCAGTACGGGACCACCCTGATCCAGTGCGTATTGTGGGACACTTGACCAATTATCCGAGGTCGTTGTCTGACAATCCACCGCTAGATCCTGATCCGCGACTTCTGATCCCAAATATGCCGAAGACATGAGTTGCCTACGCTAAGATTAGGGTCACTTATCGCCCCCCGCCCCAATCTTTTCATCGATCATTCTGATGATGCCCCGATCTTCGCTCAATGACGCTTGGTTAGTCACTTCGCCTGTTTCGCAAGCCGCCGGCAGAGCCAATCATGCCGGGCTCGCTGGCTGTTGTGGTGCGCATGACACGGACACATGCCAAGGCGGGCTCGAAGACCAAGGTGGGGTCGAAGATGGAATTGCCGCTATTCAGGCATATTGCCTATTCGGTGGTTCTTCCGGACGATACCGCCGATGCTTCGGTGTCGGAATAGCTGCCGGGGACGAAACAATAGGCATAGATCTGTCCCCGATTTTCGTCGGTCACGCGGATCCAATCCTTTTCCCACGTTCGGAAGGTAATACGCCCGCCCGTCATCATAGCTGCGGCTCTGAACGGACTCGGCGCGTTGACAACGCGCACCGAGATAACATCGTCGCCGTCCATACGCTCGACGAGATACGTCTGCATGAAAGCCTCCCCATGCCCCGCTAGATCACCCGCACTTTAACGCCGGCTAATGAATTCGGTTGCAACTGCTTGGCGAAACTTTGGGTCCGATACTTTCCGTACCCACCGGCAACTTGGTCCTCCGTATCCGTCAGGTTTTTCAGCGACGGGATGCCAGTTCAGGGGAAGGCAGGCTGATTGCGGCCATGCCGGCGACATGCCAATCTGCGCCGCAACGTTAGGCCTCCGCCTCCGCGGGCAATGGAAAAGGCGCTCGAATGGGCTCCTTTATGCTGTACGTGATCTGGCATTCTGCCCGTGATTTGGCCTCATCGGACGACCCTGCAGGCCTTTGCGAGACATCCACATAGCGTGGCGTCGCCATCACCGAGGCATAGCAATGTGCGTCGGCGGAGAAATGGGACGGTTCGAGGTTTTCTGAACCTGCCTCACGACGACTGCGTCGTGTCGACGATCCGTTGGAACAGATGGCCTGGTGCTGGAACGTCAATCGTATTTGGCCAGGAAGCGCCCGACGACGCTGAGGCAGTCGTGCTTTTCCTCCACATGCGGCATGTGGCTGGAATTCGGGAAGACCAGGCCTTCAACGTGCGGAATAAGATCCAGAAAGGGCTGGACGCAGGCCTCGGTCGCTTCGTCGTAGAAGCCGCGGAAAACCAGGGTCGGCGCCTCGATCCGATGCAGGCGGTCGACGATGGTCCAGTTCCGCATCGTGCCGATGACGTGGAACTCATTGGGACCGTTCATGGTGTGATAGACGGTCGGATCTTCCTCGATTGCCGCAAATGTCCGGGCGACCTCTGGCGGCATCGGAACGACGCGACAGACATGACGGTCGTAGAAAGCCTTCGTCGCCGCAACATATTCGGGGTGATCGGTGGTTCCCGCCGCTTCGTGTCGGTCGAGCGCACTTTGCACATCGGCTGGCAACTCGGCGCGCAATTGCCGGGCTCCTTCCACCCACAGCGCCATCGAGGCTAGCGAATTGGCCAAGATCAATGCCTTCAGCCCCTCAGGGCGGCGCACGGCGTGCTCGGCCGAGAGTATGCCGCCCCAGGACTGGCCGAGCAGGGCATAATGGCCGGCAATGCTGAGATGGGCGAGCAACGCATCGAGTTCGCCCAGGAAGAAATCGACGGTCCAGAAGTCGCCGCCCTTGTCCGGCAGATGGGTCGATTTACCGTTGCCGATCTGATCGTAGTGGATGACGGCTCGCCCGGTTCCGGCAAGCTCCTTGAATGAGTCCACATAGTCGTGGGTGCAGCCCGGTCCACCATGAGCGACGACCAGGGGCAGCGTGCCCGAACCGAGGTCCCCGGTCACACGGTACCAGGTGCGATAGCCCTTGTAGTCGCTAAATCCTTCGGTGATCGCATATGCCGTCACAGTCCAAGCTCCGCATCATGGCGCGGCAGGAGCCACTTTGGTGCACCCCTCCCAAGCCTTGTTTGCGGCCGACGGTACTAAGCGGCCCAGCGCATTTACAGCTAGCACTATTTATAGGTTCGCCGGTTATGGGTTCGCCCGAGGCAAGGCCGATCGCCCGCAGGTCGCGAGCCTCAATGCTCCGGTTCGAGCAGCCGGTAATGGGCGGCGAGCGCGATGGCATGGAAGCGGTTGCGCGCACCAAGCTTTCGCGTCGCCGCGTTGAGGTGCAGCGTTGCGGTAGGCACCGCGCGGCCAATCTCACGCGCGACCTGCTTGGCCGTCAGTCCGGCAGCGGCCAGGCGCAGGCACTGACGTTCGCGCGACGTCAGATGGACATGTTGGCAGGTGCGGATTCCGGCGTCGAAACCGGCGTAGGCGGAGTCATGCAGCAGATGACCCAGATCTCCGATCTCGGCGATCAAGGGTCTGGCTTCGAGCTCGAACCCGGCCTCCGGATCGGCACGGATCGCGGTAAAGGTGGCGAGATCGCCGCCGGCAAGGCGAATGGGAACGGTGACGCCGCAGGTCATCCTGGTGTCAAGCAAATAGCTGACCACAGGATCGTGCTTGGACTGGAGCACGCGCTGCATGACGGTGCTCTGAACGCCGCTGTGCGACCAGAGAAACGGTCTGGATACGGTGAGCGCGGCCTCCTGCACCGGGTCAAGCTGATAATATCCGCCCTTGCACCAGAGATCCTGCATATCGCGCGGCACGTTGCGCAGAGCCATCAACGAGGGCGTGATAAGCTCGCCCTTGTGACTGACCGGCACGGGCGTATAGTCGTAGATGAATGCGGTGAAACCGATGGGCTCCAGCACCTCCGTTGCCACCGCCATGGCAGCGTCGATGCTCATTCCGGTTTGGAACCGGCTCTCTAGATCGCCTGGAAGGCTTTGCATCGGGCAAGCTTACCCGCTGATGGTTGCTTGTCAAATAGCCATGTCGGCCGGCTGCTCAACAAATAGGCGGGGATAAGCCCGTCCGACCCTATCTATCTTAATAGCTATCCCGTCCGGCTTCGCTCGCCGTAGTCTTTTGCGATTGGGCCAAGTAGCGGACACCGTTCGCAAACCCATACTGTTTCAGCCGCGCAATGGTCGATTGACCGGGTTCAGCGCGGCAAAAGCCGACACGCCTCCATGAGGGAACAAATATGCGACCCCAAAAAGCATTTGCAGCGTTGATGCCCTGCCTGGCTCTGCTCGGCGTGTCCATGATGTCGCCGGCAAACAGTGCCTTGGCCACCGAGGGCAAGCCAGGCGGCACACTCCGACTGCTGGCCAATGCCGCGGCAGGCACCGCCGATCCGCACATCAACTACACGCTGCAGTATTTCCAGATCAATTATGTCCTCTACGATGGCTTGGTGACCTACAAGAAGGCCGGGGACAAGACCGGCTTCGAAGTCGTCGCGGACCTGGCGGAAAGCCTCCCGCAGGTCGAGAACGGCGGCAAGACCTACGTCTTCAAGCTGCGCAAGGGCATCAAATTCGCGGATGGCTCGGATGTCACCACGAAGGACGTGGTGGCTTCGTTCCAACGCATCTTCAAGATCAGCGGGCCGACGGCCGGGACCTTCTACAAAGGCATCGTCGGCGCGGATGCGTGCTTGAAGACGCCTGCGACGTGTACCCTCGAAGGTGGCCTGTCAGTCGACGACGCCGCCGGAAACATTACCTTCAATCTGGTCCAGCCGGATGCCGAGTTCCTGCAGAAGCTGGCTGTTCCGCACGCGTCGATCCTGCCGGCGAGCGCGCCGCTGAAGGACGCCGGCACCGATCCGATCCCGGGCACCGGACCCTACATGATCGCCAGCTACGATCCCAACAAGCTGATGAAGATTGTGCGCAACCCTCATTTCAAGGAATGGAGCAAGGAAGCGCAGCCGGCCGGATATCCGGACGAGATCGACTACCAATTCGGCCTAACCGACGAGGCGGCGGTGACCGCTGTCGAGAACGGCCAGGCGGACTGGATGTTCGACCCGCCGCCGTCCGACCGTCTCGCCGAACTCGGCACCAAATATGCCACGCAGGTCACGGTTCATCCGCTGACAGCGATGTGGTACGCGCCGATGAACACCAATCTGGCGCCGTTCAACGACATCCGCGTTCGCCAGGCAGTGAACTTCGCGATCGACCGCGCCGCGATAGTCAAGCTGTTCGGCGGCAGCAATCTGGCGCAGCCGGCCTGCCAGATCCTGCCACCGGGCTTCCCGTCATTTGCGGCCTATTGCCCGTTCACCGCCAATCCGGGCGAGAAGTGGTCAGCACCGGATATGGACAAGGCCAAGCAATTGGTCGCTGAATCGGGAACCGCAGGTCAGGAGGTGACGATCATCACCGAGGACACCACGGTCTCCAAAGCGATCGGCGTCTACCTGCAGGATGTGCTCAACCAGCTTGGCTACAAGACGTCGGTCAAGCCGATCTCGCAGAACATACAGTTCACCTACATCCAGAACACCAATAACAAGGTGCAGATTTCGATCTCGCAATGGTTCCAGGATTACCCGGCGCCATCGAATTTCCTGCAGGTCTTGTTCAGCTGTGCCTCGTTTACGCCGGGCTCCGACGCCTCGGTCAATATTTCGGGGTTCTGCGACAAGTCGATCGACGCATCGATGGATGAGGCAGAGGCAGCCACCATCGCCGATCCGGGCAAGGGCGCGACACTCTGGACCGCCATCGACAAGGCTGTGACGGACAAGGCTCCGGTCGCTGTCCTGTTCACGCCAAAGCGCGTCGATGTGATCTCTTCCAGGCTGAAGAACTTCACCTTCAGCCCGCAATTCTACTGGATTGTCAGCCAGTCCTGGGTGGAATAGCCGACCAGAGCCAATGCGACGGAGTGCCGCTGGCTCTCCGTCGCATTTCCTTTTCCGGCGGATCAGCGCATCTTCCAGGCCGCGATTTTTCCCAGGCAATCCTGTTCATGGTCAATGTCATTGCGGATCAGCCTGCCGTCCCGGTTCGCCGGGCCACCGATGGCCCGTGGCGCACCGCTTGGCGCAGGCTGAAAGGCGATCGTTCGGCAATATCTGCCTTCGCCGTGCTCGTCGTCATCGTGATCGCCTCGCTCGCGGCGCCGCTTTATGCGCGATACGTCTCCGGCACCGATCCATTTGTGACCAATCTCAATGGCGAGATCGTCGTCGATGGGGTGACCCAGCCGGTGCTGCAGCCCTCCACCGAAGGCCTTGGCCTCGGCATGACGCCGGTCGGGCCGACCTGGCGCATCGGACCCTATATGCTGGGTGCCGACAACCAGGGCCGTGACGTCGCGGCGCGGCTGCTTTACGGCGGACGGGATTCGCTGTTGATCTCGGGTGCTGCAGCCGTGCTGTGCCTTGTCCTCGCGACATTCCTGGGGGTCGTTTCCGGCTTCTTCGGCGGCATCGTCGACATCGGCCTGTCGCGCATTCTCGACGTACTCTGGGCTTTTCCGATTTTCCTGTTGGCGATTTCATTGTCGATCGTGCTGATTGCGCAGAGTATCCAGATCGGTCCGTTCGAAATCCGCTCCGGCAGCCTGTGGCTACCGGTCTTCATTATCGGCATCGTCTATGTGCCCTATGTGGCGCGGCCGATCCGCGGCCATGTCCTGACCTTAATGCATGCCGAATTCGTCACCGCTGCGATCGGCCTTGGCGCATCGCCCTGGCGCATCCTTTTGCGCGACATCATGCCCAATGTGGTGACCCGCATCATCGTTTTCGTGCCGCTGATCCTGGCGCTCAACATGATGACGGAATCCTCGCTGTCGTTCCTGTCGATCGGCGTGCAGCCGCCGGATGCCAGCTGGGGCACGATCATCCAGGACGGCCAGGGCCTGCTCTATTCGCGGCCGGTCGTGGCACTGGTGCCGGGGCTAGCCATTGTGATCACGGTGCTAGCCCTAAACATTCTGGGCGACGGCGTGCGCGACGCGCTCGATCCGAAATCCTCGCCGAGGGGCGTCTAGTGGTTGCCGCGCTCGGCTTCCGGCTTGGCCAGATGGTGCTGGTTATGTTCGGTATCAGCGTCGTCGCTTTCCTGATCTTCTTTGCGACGCCTGGCGCTGATCCATCGGCGCGCATTGCCGGCCGCAATGCTTCGCAAGAGACGCTGATCCAGGTGCGCCACGATTTCGGTCTCGACCGCCCATTGCCGGTGCAATATGGGCTGATGATGAACCGGCTTTTCGTCAGCCGCGATCTCACCTCCTTCGTCAATCGCGGGCAGCGTGTCATTCCGACCGTGATAAGCGCCATTCCCGTGACGCTGTCGCTGGTCGGCGGCGCGGCAGTGCTGTGGGTGCTCGGCGGATTGATCGTCGGTGTGATCGCAGGCGCAACGCGCGGTACATTCATTGATCGCGCGCTGATGATCCTGAGCCTGGTAGGCGTGTCGATCCCGGTCTTCTGGCTGGGCGAGGTCGCCAACCTGCTGACGCAAAGCCGCTGGCACGACAACTGGCTGTTTTCCTGGGTTCCTCCGCTCGGCTACATCCCCCTGACCGAGAATCCCTGGGGCTGGTTCAAGGCGCTCGTCATTCCGTGGTTCACGCTGGCAACCCTTTATGTCGGCCTCTACGGCCGGGTGCTGCGGGCAAGCCTGATCGAAATGATGCAGGAGGATTTCATCCGCACCGCCCGGGCCAAGGGGATCGGCGAACGCCGGGTGCTGCTGCATCATGGCCTCAGGACCTCTTTGGTCGCATTCGTCACCATGTTCGGCCTCGATTTCGGTGCCTTGGTCGGCGGCGGCGCGCTGTTGACCGAAGTGGTCTTCGGATTGCAGGGTGTCGGAAAACTGACGTATGAGGCGCTGCAGACCCTCGATCTGCCGATGATCCTGGCCACGGTGATTTACGCCGCCTTCTTCGTGGTGATGGCAAGCTTCGTCGTCGACGTCGTCTTCGTCATAATCGACCCGAGGGCGCGCAATGTCGGCTGATGCTCCCCTTCTGGTGGTCAAGGACCTCACTGTCTCCTTCCGCAGCGACGAAGGCCTGGTGCGGGCGGTGGGAGGTGTTTCGTTCTCCGTCGAGCAGCGCGAGATCGTCGGTGTGGTCGGCGAATCCGGTTCGGGCAAAAGCCAGACCTTGCTCGCCATTATGGGGTTGATCGACAGCCCCAACGCTATCGTCTCCGGTTCCATCCGTTTCATGGGACAGGAGCTGATCGGGCTCAAGCGGCGTGCGCTCGATGCCATCCGCGGCCGCCAAATCGCGATGATCTTCCAGGATCCGATGTCTGCGCTCACCCCGGTGCATACGATCGGCAACCAGATCGGCGAGCAGGTCCGCGCGCATGAAAAGGTGTCGGCGAAAGCGGCACGGGCGAGGGCCGTGCAATTGCTTGATGCGGTCGGCATCGCAAATCCGGATCGGGTCATCGACAGCTGTCCGCACCAGCTTTCCGGCGGTATGCGCCAGCGCGCGGTGATTGCCATGGCGCTCTCGTGCAATCCGGCGCTGCTCGTCGCGGATGAACCGACTACAGCCCTCGATGTTACCGTGCAGGCGCAGATCCTCGAACTGATCGGACGATTGCGCGACCAGTTCGGTTCCGCTGTGATCCTGGTCACGCACGATCTTGGCGTCGTCGCCGAAGTCGCGGACCGGGTACTGGTGATGTATGGCGGACGCTTTGTCGAGGAGGGCGGCAAGAGCAGCGTGTTCCGGGCGCCGCTGCATCCCTACACATGGGGCTTGTTCGGCTCGATCCCGCCGATGGAGGGACCACGTCCAGCCCGGCTCGCTGCCATTCCGGGAATTCCGCCATCGCTCTCCAACCTGCCGAAAGGCTGCGCCTTCAGCCCCCGCTGTGCCTTTCGCCACGACGCCTGTCTGGTTCAACTGCCGATCATGCAAGGCGAGAGCCATCGCGCCGCGTGCCTGTTGCCGGAGCCTACGCGCAGACAATTCGCTGCCCAGAGGCCTGGCGGCGTGGTGGAGATGCAACGATGAATGCCAGGCCACTCGAACGTCCGCTGCTTCGTGCCGGCGACCTGTCGAAGCGCTATAGCGTCGGCCGCTCGATCTTCCCGGCGCAGCGCCGGACCGTGCATGCGGTTGATAGGGTGTCGCTCGACATCTGGCCCGGGGAGACCCTCGGCATCGTCGGCGAGTCCGGTTGCGGCAAATCCACGCTTGGCCGGTGTCTGGTGCGTCTGACCGAAATCAGCTCGGGGTCGCTGGAATTCGAGGGCCGCGACATCAGCGACGCCTCCCAGCGCCAGCTTCGTCCGTTGCGGCGGCAGATGCAGATGGTCTTTCAGGATCCCAGCGCTTCGCTCAATCCGCGCCGGCGGGTCGGCGATCTGCTGGCCGATCCGTTCCGCATCCATGAACGCCTCTCGGCATCGGAAATGGCGGACCGCGTGGCCGAGCTCCTGCGCCGGGTCGACTTGTCGCCCCAGCACGCATCGCGCTACCCGCACGAATTCTCCGGCGGCCAGCGCCAGCGTATCGGCATCGCCCGCGCGCTGGCGCTGCGGCCACGGCTGATCGTGGCCGACGAGCCGGTCTCGGCGCTCGACGTGTCGATCCAGGCGCAGATCGTCAATCTGCTCGCCGACCTGCGCGAGGAGTTCAACTTGACCTATGTGTTCATCGCCCACGATCTTTCCGTGGTGCGTCAAATCTCGAGCCGTGTGGCGGTGATGTATCTGGGGTCAATCGTGGAGAGCGGGCCGACCGACGAGGTCTTTGCGGCGCCCAGACATCATTACACCGCGGCGCTGCGTTCCGCCGTGCCGATACCCAGCATCGACCGGGCGCGGCGCGGCCGGCTGGTGCTCAAGGGTGATCTGCCCAGCCCGATGAACCCACCCTCGGGGTGCCGGTTCCACACCCGTTGCCCAGCTGCCACCCCGATCTGCCGCAGCGAGCGCCCGCTTCTCCAAAGCATTGGCGAGGGCCGCCTGGTTGCTTGCCATCATCCAGCCGGCGGTTGACGAGGGAATTCTCGTTCAACGATATCCGGACCGTCAGCCGTAATCATTGCTTCGGCGAGAATAGAGGCCGATCTGGACGCCGCACGATCCGGCGCTATGTTGCGCTTCGGCGGCCGGGCATCGCGGATGCCTAATACTAAAGTAACTGTTCTCGCGTTGCCGAGCGATGCTACGATTTGAAGGACGGCGGCCGTACAGCGCTGCGTGATTTTGCGCCGGCGAGGACGGAATGTGGGAGGCCACTCTTCGTGCTGCAGCAGGCTGCCGCCGACATGTTGCTCGGTTGTCGACCATAAGGGAGGAAGTCACCAATGAAGATATCGTACCTGGTCTCGGCCGCGCTTCTTGCAGCGACCGCGATGCCTGCCGCAGCCGCCGAGATTTCCGACGGCAAGATCAAGATCGGCATTCTCAACGACCAGTCGGGCGTCTATGCCGATTTCGGCGGCAAGTGGTCGGTCGAGGCCGCCAAGATGGCGGTCGAGGATTTCGGCGGCAAGGTACAAGGCTCGCCGATCGAGGTCGTCAGCGCCGACCACCAGAACAAGCCGGACATCGCCTCCAACATTGCGCGGCAGTGGTATGACACCGAACAGGTCGATTCCATCATGGAACTGACCACCTCCTCGGTGGCGCTCGCCGTCCAGGGAATTTCCAAGGAAAAGAAAAAAATTGACATCGTCACCGGCGCCGCGACCACCGAGCTAACCGGTAAACAGTGCTCGCCCTATGGCTTCCACTGGGCCTACGACACGCATTCGCAGGCAGTGGGGACTGGTGGCGCTCTCGTCCAGCAAGGCGGCGACAGCTGGTTCTTCGTCACAGTCGATTATGCATTCGGCTATTCGCTGAAGGAGCAGACCGCAAAGTTCGTCGAGAGCCATGGCGGCAAGGTGGCTGGCGAGGTGCGTTACCCGCTCGGCTCGACCGACTATTCATCCTTCCTGCTGCAGGCGCAATCGTCGGGCGCCAAGGTTATCGGCCTGGCGAATGCCGGCCTCGACACCTCCAATTCGATCAAGCAAGCGGCCGAATTCGGTATCGTGCAGGGCGGTCAGAGGCTTGCAGCACTTCTGTTCACGCTGGCCGAGGTGCATGGGCTCGGTCTCGAGGCGGCGCAAGGCGTGGTGCTGACCGAAGGTTTCTACTGGGATCGCGACGACAAGAGTCGCGAGTTCGCCCAGCGCTTCTTCAAGCGCACCAACCGCATGCCGAATATGATCCAGGCCGCCACCTATTCAGCGGTGACCCAGTATTTGAAGGCGATCGACAAAGCCGGCACCGATGGAACCGAGGCGGTCGCAAAGGAATTGCATGCGATGCCGGTGAACGATGTCTTTACGGCAAACGGCAAAGTGCAGGCCGACGGCAACATGGTTCATGACATGTATCTTTATCAGGTCAAGTCGCCGAGCGAGAGCACCAAGGAGTGGGACTATTACAAACCGCTCGCTACGATCCCCGGTAACGAGGCGTTTCTGAGCCCCAAGGAGAGCGGCTGTCCCACGGCAGGCGAGTGATTGGCGGACCGATGGCGCCGCCTGAACTGGATGGGCCGCCGGTAGTGCTTTCCGCCCGCGGTTTGCGGCGTGACTTCGCCGGCTTTGTTGCGGTCAGGAATGTCGATCTCGACCTCTACCACGGCAACATCCACGCGCTGATCGGACCCAACGGCGCTGGCAAGACCACCGTCTTCAACCTGCTCACCAAGTTCCTGCCGCCGACCGGCGGCAGGATCGAACTGCTCGGCCACGACATCACCCGCACCTCGCCGGCCAAGGTCGCGCGGATGGGCCTGGTGCGCTCGTTCCAGATCTCGGCGGTGTTTCCGCATCTCAGCGTGCTCGACAATGTGCGCGTTGCATTGCAGCGACCGGCCGGACTCAGCGTTCAGTTCTGGCGCTCGCTGTCTGTGCTCGATCGGTTGACGCCGCGCGCCGAGGAGCTTTTACGGTCTGTCGGCCTCGACGATGCCAAGAACAGGCCCGCCGCCGATCTCTCCTATGGCAGGAAACGCGTGCTCGAGATCGCCACGACGCTGGCGCTCGACCCGAAAGTACTGCTGCTCGACGAGCCGATGGCCGGCATGGGGCATGAGGATGTGCGCACGGTTTCCGACATCATCCGCTCGGTCGCCAGGGAGCGTGCGGTGCTGATGGTCGAGCA
The DNA here is from genome assembly GCF_040318345.1 of Mesorhizobium sp. M1169. Lineage (NCBI taxonomy): Bacteria > Pseudomonadati > Pseudomonadota > Alphaproteobacteria > Hyphomicrobiales > Phyllobacteriaceae > Mesorhizobium > Mesorhizobium sp. M1169. Next base: position 102,301 of record NZ_JAMYME010000018.1, read on the forward strand.
CAATCTGACTGTTGTAGCCGATCTTTGCGACTGGATAACCGTCATGCAGCGCGGCGAAATCCTTGCCGCCGGCGACTACTCCACGGTCAGCCGCGACGAGCGGGTGAGGATCGCCTATATGGGCACCGCCGATGAGTGACGCCGCGCCGCTTCTCGCAGTCCGCGGCCTCAACGCCTGGTATGGCGAGAGCCATGCGCTGCACGGCGTCGATCTTGAGGTCTTTCCAGGTGAAACTGTGACGTTGCTGGGCCGCAACGGCGTCGGCAAGACTACGACATTGCGCGCCATTATCGGGCTGATCCGCCAGCGGACCGGCCAGATTTTTTTCGACGGCAAGGATCTGATGCGCCTGCCATTGCACCGGACCGCGCATCAAGGCATCGGCCTGGTGCCAGAGGAACGCGGCATCTTTGCGACGCTGACCGTGGACGAGAATCTGGTTCTGCCGCCGATCGTCGCCGAGGGCGGCATGAGCGTGCAGGAAATATTCGATCTTTTCCCCAATCTGAAGGAGCGCCGCAACAGCCCGGGCACCAGGCTGTCGGGCGGCGAGCAGCAGATGCTGGCGATCGCGCGCATGCTCAGAACCGGCGTGAAAATGCTGCTTCTCGATGAGCCGACCGAGGGCCTGGCTCCGGTCATTGTGCAGCGCATCGGCGATCTGCTGGCGACGATGAAAAAGCGCGGCATGACGATCCTGCTGGTCGAGCAGAATTTCCGCTTTGCCAGCCGCGTCACCGACCGTTTCTACCTGATGGAGCACGGCAAGGTCGTGGCGGGCTTTCCGGTCGGCGAACTGCCGGATCGCATGACGCTGCTGCATGAAGTGCTGGGTGTATGATGGCGCCATGACGATGATCTTCGGGATACCCGTTCAGGCATTCCTCGGCCAATTGCTGGTCGGCCTCATCAACGGCTCGTTCTACGCAATGTTGAGCCTGGGCCTGGCTGTCATATTCGGCCTGTTGCGCGTCATCAATTTTGCCCACGGCGCGCTCTATATGCTCGGCGCCTTCGTCGGGTACCTGCTTCTCACCCGCTTCGGCATCGGCTACTGGCCGGCTCTGATCCTGTCGCCGCTGATCGTCGGCGGCTTCGGCGTCGTGGTCGAGCGCCTGGCGCTGTCGAGGCTTTACGACATCGACCCGCTTTACGGGCTGCTTTTCACCTTTGGCCTCGCGCTCGTGCTCGAAGGGGTGTTCCGTTACTACTATGGCGTATCGGGAAGTCCTTATTCCGTGCCGCCGCTGCTCTCCGGGGGAACCAATCTCGGCTTCATGTTCCTGCCCAATTATCGCGGCTGGGTGGTGGTCGCCTCGATGGTCGTCTGTTTCGGCACCTGGGCGCTGATCGAGAAGACCAGGCTGGGCTCCTATCTGCGCGCGGCGACGGAGAACCCCGGCCTGGTGCAGGCTTTCGGCGTCAACGTGCCGTTGCTGCTGACCCTCACCTACGGCCTCGGCGCCGCTCTTGCCGGACTTGCAGGGGTTCTCGCCGCGCCGATCTATCAGGTGAGCCCGCTGATGGGATCTGACCTCATCATCGTCGTCTTCGCCGTCGTCGTGGTCGGCGGCATGGGATCGATCCTCGGGGCGATCGTCACCGGTTACATGCTTGGCCTCGCCGAAGGCCTGACCAAGGTCTTCTATCCCGAAGCCTCCAATCTGGTGGTCTTCGTCATCATGGCAATCGTGCTTCTGGTCCGGCCAGCCGGCCTGTTCGGAAGGGATGCCTGAGATGGCCGAACTGACACTTCGCGAGACGCGTGCCAAGAATTCGGCACGGCTTGAATGGGCGCTGGTCGGGCTCGGCATCCTGGCGCTGCTGGTGGCGCCTTTCTTCGTCTATCCGATCTTCCTGATGAAGATGCTGTGCTTTGCGCTGTTTGCCTGCGCGTTCAACCTTCTGCTCGGCTACACCGGGCTGTTGTCCTTCGGCCATGCGACATTCTTCGGCGGGGCGGCCTATTTCACCGCATACGCGGTCAAGGTCTGGGGCTGGCCACCGGAAGCGGGCATCCTGCTCGGTGTCCTAGGTGCCGCGCTGCTCGGCCTTGTGATGGGCTTCTTTGCCATCCGCCGGCAAGGCATCTATTTCGCCATGATCACGCTGGCGCTGTCGCAGATGTTCTTCTTCTTCTGCGTGCAGGCGCCGTTCACCGGAGGTGAGGACGGCATCCAGGGCGTGCCGCGCGGCAGGCTGCTTGGAATGCTCGACCTGAACGTCTCGATGAACATCTATTATTTCGTGCTGGCGGTCTTCCTGATCGGCGTGTTCGCCATCTGGCGCATCATCAACTCGCCTTTCGGCATGATCCTGCGTTCTATCCGGGAAAACGAGAGCCGGGCCATTTCGCTGGGCTATTCCGTCGCCAACTACAAGCTGGCGGCTTTCGTCATGTCGGCAACATTGGCCGGGCTGGCCGGCGCGCTCAAGGCGATCGTTTTTCAGTTTGCCACGCTCACCGACGTCACCTGGCAGATGTCGGGCGAGGTGATCCTGATGACGCTCCTCGGCGGCATCGGCACCATGGCCGGGCCGATCATCGGCGCCAGTCTGGTCGTCGGCCTGGAAAACATGCTCGCCACCTCGAACTTTCCGGTGACCATCGCCACCGGCCTGACCTTCATGGTCTGCGTGCTGGTTTTCCGGCGCGGTATTGTCGGTGAGGTCTATGCGCGGTTTCTCGGGCCAAAGGGTGACGCGAAAGACTGAACGGCTCAGTTCCGCCTCGCTAGGCGATGCGTAAGCCTTGCGCGTCGAGAAGCACGCAGCCCAGCGGGTCGAAGCAGACATCGACCGCTTCGCCTTCACGCAGCGGCTGGCCGTCGATCAACGTGTTGGCGCGCACCAGCGTGCCGGCGCCGATGTCGATCTCGTAGACCGCATTGCCGCCGAGATAGGAGGTCGAGGCGATCCGTCCCGCCAGCCTGTTGGCAGCACCGGCGGTACCGACGGTAAGCTTCTGCGGGCGAACGACGACGGTGACCACGCTGCCGGTCGCGAGCGCCTTCGGCGCGGCCGCCTTTACGATATGGCCGGTGGCCAGCGCGATCGTCGCCATCTTGCCGTCCATCACGGTCACGCTGCCGGGCAGCATGTTGGCCTTGCCCAGGAAATTGGCGACGAATGCGGTGGCCGGCTGGTCATAGACCTGCGCGGGGGAGCCGATCTGCTCGATCAGGCCGGCGTTCATCACGACGATGTGGTCGGACATCGACAAGGCTTCTTCCTGGTCGTGCGTCACGAAGATAGCAGTGATGCCCGTCTCCCTCTGGATTTTCTTGATCTCGACGCGCATGTCCTCGCGCATATTGGCGTCGAGCGCCGACAAGGGCTCGTCCAGCAGCAGCACTTCCGGCTCGAAGACGATGGCGCGGGCCAGTGCGATGCGTTGCTGCTGGCCGCCCGAGAGCTGTGACGGCAGCTTTGTCTCACTGCCGGGCAGCCGCACCATATCCAGCGCCTTCTTGACCCGGCGCACGATTTCCGGTTTCGGCACGTTTCGGTATTTCAGGCCGAATGCGACGTTGTCGAAGACGTTCTTGTGCGGAAAGAGCGCGTAGTTCTGGAACACCAGACCAATGTTGCGCTTATAGATCGGGATGTCGTCGACCCGCTTTCCGCCGATCGAGATCTGGCCACTGGAGATGTCGACCAGGCCCGCGATCGAGCGCAGGATCGTCGTTTTGCCGCACCCGGACGGCCCCAGCAAGGTGACGAAACTACCTTTGCGGATTGCCAGTGAAAAATCGCGCACAGCGGCGAACTTGCCGTAGAAAATATCGATGTCGCGAAACTCGACCGCAGGCTTTCCTATCGGCTGCCGCTCGCTCTGGGCGAGCGGGTCGCCATCAGCCCCGGCCGAAGCCGGCCGGGGCTGCTGGTCGTGGCTGTTGTCGTCATGCACCTTTCGACACCCTGTCCCATTGCTTGGTCCAGGCGTCTTCGTTCTTCGCCCAGTAGAGCGGATCGGCGAAGGTCAGCGATTTCATCGATCCAGTCGGGTCGAAGGCCGGAAGCGCCGCGATCTTGTCGGTCAGCTTCACCTTGGTGGGGTCAAGCGATGGCGGATAGTTCTGGCCCTCGGCGACGGCGATCGAGGTGGCAGGATCCAGCATGAAGTTGATCAGTTCCTCGCATTCGGCCATCGGCGAACCCTTGAGCACCAGCATGTCCTCCATCCACGCGTATGAGCCGGCAGGGTCGAGATAGCCGATCGGCTGGCCCTGCTGCTGCAGGGCGGCGACACGTCCTGACCAGGCGTCGGTGACGACGATCTCGTTGCGCGACAGGAGGTCCATCAGTTCCGCGCCGGAACTCCAGAATTTCTTGGCCAGATCGCGGGTCTCGCGAACCTTGGCCCAGACGACGTCCATGTCCTGGATGTTGTTGGGGTCCTGTTTCGTCTGCAGCGCCGCATACCAGACGCGCGTCGTCATATCGGCGTAGCCGCCGATCTTGCCGGCATATTTCTTGTCGGTAAGCAGGTTGGCGCCCTTTTCCTTGGCTTCCTCCGGCGAGATGACCTTGTTGTTGTAGGCGATGCCGGTGGTGCCGTAATCATATGGCACTGCCGACAGCTTCGGCGTGATCTTGCGGAACGGCTCGATCATGGCGGTCAGGACATTCGCCATGTTCGGAATGTTTGCCTCGTTGATCTCCGAATTGAAACCGCCATTGACGTATTTGATGTAGTAGTTGACGCCGGAAGAATGGACGATCTGGAAGTCGCCTGGTTTCGACGTCTTGATCTTGGTGATGATCTCGTTCTCGTCGCCAAAGGTGCCCTGGACGACCTTGACCTTGGACTTGGCGGTATAAGGCTGGAACGCGTACTTATCGATCGCCTCCTGCACCACGCCGCCCCATCCGTCGAAGCGCACTTCCGAAACCGCGGCCAGCGCCCGTCCCATCCAAGGCATGGAAAGCCCGGTGGCGGCGGCAGCGGCGGCCGTCAGCGTCAGGAATGATCGCCGGCTGATGTCGCCATTGGCATAGCGTTCGTTGAGCCGTTCCAGTCGTTTGGCGGTTGTCAGTTTCATTTCCATTCTCCCATTTTCATCTTCACTTGCTTGCCTTGAACCAGGTGAGGCTTTGCAGGATGAGCCCGCCTGCCAAGGGAATGCCGACCGTCAAAAGGATCATGACGGTTCCGAGCGCGTTCACCTCAGGGCTGATCGAGATCTTCAGCATCGAAAGGATTTGCGTCGGCATGGTCTCGACGCCCGCCGGCCGCCAGAACAGGCTGGCCGAGGTGTTGTCGAACGAAATGGTGAAAGCGAGCAGAACACTGGCAAGCACTGCGGGAATGAGCAGCGGCAGCGTGATTTCGCGGAATGTCGACACGCGCGGCGCCCCGAGCGAAAGCGCCGCCTCCTCATAGGAACGTTTTATGCCGACCATGCGCGCCTGGACGATCAGCACCACGTAGGGGAGCGTGAGCAGAATGTGGCCGAGCACCAGCAGCGTCATGCTGCGCGGCTGGTCGACGGCTTTGATCATGACCAGCAGGCCGACGCCGAGTATCGTTTCGGGGACCAGCGCGGGAAGAATGACAAGCGTGTTGATCGCCTGCTTGCCACGGAACTCGAAGCGCACCAGCGCCAATGCCGCCATGATGCCGAGCAGCGTCGTCACCGTTGCCGTCACCAGGGCAATCCACATCGATGTCCGGAAGGCGTCGAGAACCGGCTCGTTGGTGAGCAGCTTTTCGTACCATCGCAGGCTGAAGCCGGTGAGGGGAAAGCCGCCGAACATCGACGCATTGAAGGAAAGCACGACCGTGGCGAGGATCGGCGCAAACATGAAGACGTAAACGCACACCGTGATCGCGCCGGTCAGCCGCCACACCCATCTGCCTTCGCGATCGGGATGATCCGCTCTCATGCACTGAGGCCCTTCATGATCTGCGATAGGCCCATATAGCGGCTATAGGCGGCCGCGGCCGCGCCGAGCAGGACGAACAGGACGATGGAAAGCGTGGCGCCCATCGGCCAATTGAGCTGCCCCATGATGGTGTCGTAGATCAAGTTGCCGAACAGCGCATCGCGGCTGCCACCGAGCAGCTGCGGCGTCACATAGGAGCCGGCCGCCAGCACGAAGCAGAGCAGCAGGCCGGCGCCCAGCCCCGGCATCGATAGCGGCAGGGTCACTTCGCGAAACGCCTGTGCGCTGGTACAGCCCATCGAGCGGGCGGCGGCGATCAGCGTGCGGTCGATGCTTTCCAGGCTGACATAGACGTTCAGGATCATATAGGGCAGCAGAAAATGCAGCAGCCCCATGATGACGGCGCCCTCGGTGTAGAGCATCGGCAACGGCTCGTTGACAATCCCCAGCCTGATGAGCACGACGTTGATCAGCCCCTGTTCGCCGAGAATATGGATCCACGAGAATGTCCGGATGGTGAAGCTGATCCAGAACGGCACGATGAGCAGCAGCAACAACAGCCATTTGTGCCTGAAGGTCGTGGCCCAGATGAAATAGGCGGGGAAATAGCCAAGGATCGCGCAGATCACAGCGGTGATGGCGCCGACGCGAACGGTCTTCCAAAGAAAACCGTGATAGTAGCTGTCGGTGAGGAATTCCTTCCAGTTGTCGAAGGTCAGCACCGCCGACTCCACCCCCGCGGTGACGAAGGTGAAAAACGTGTAGACCGTCATCATCGCGATCGGCAGCAGCAGAAGCAGGGTAAGCAGTAAAAGCACAGGCGCGACGAGGACCCAGGCCAGTCGCTGATCGTATAATTTCCACCCTTTGGTCACGACCCGTCCAACCGCTTTATGTGCAAGCCGCCATCACCGGGCTCGGCTCCGGACTAGATTGGGCGATCGGCGTTCAGGTGTCCACTCTGCATATGGCTCCTGCACAAATTCTGTGCAGGGCCCCCGCGCGACCCTCGCCCTGCCGGATTCAACAAATTGCCCGACGTTCCGCCTGCACATTGATTAAATCAGATATCCCGATATACAGGGTAATTTCGGATATGGATTTTACATGGGCCGGGCAATTTCATGAGTCGCAATTTTCTGGTGATTGAACCTGAGGAAGGCATTGCCGTGCTCAAGGGGCTTGCCTCCTCGGCGCGGATCTCGATGCTGAAACTGCTGCATGAGAAGGGGCCGATGAATGTCAACGAAATCGCCGCCGTGCTGTCGCTTCCGCAGTCGACCGTCTCGACCAACATCCAGGTGCTGGAGGATGCGGGGCTGATCCGCACCGAGAACCTGAAAGCGAAGAAAGGCAACCGGAAAATCTGCTATCCGACCGCCGAAAAAGTGCTCGTCGTGTTCAAGAGCGAATATCGTGCGGTCAAG